>JAAYVK010000079.1 GCA_012517195.1 Synergistaceae bacterium
CTCCAGGCAACGCTGCTTGGCAGTGCACTGCTGGTCACCGACTATTCCAGCATCTGCTGGGATTTCCTTTTCCTGGACCGGCCCGTCCTCTTCTACCAGTTTGACCGGGACAAGTTCCTGCAGCACACGGGTTCCTACATCGATCTCGAGAAGGACCTTTTCGGCCCGGTCGCAGTGAACCCCGAGGAAGCCTCGGCATGGGTAAGAGCGTTCATCCAGGAAGGCTTTTCTGCGGCCCCCTTCCGGTCCCGGATGGAGGAGATGAAAGCCTTCGCCTTTGCCTACCGGGACGGCAAAAACTGCCAGCGGCTGGCCCGGGAGATTCTTTCCCGGCAAAAGGCCTTCCAGGCCGGGATCTCCTGATCCCTGGCCAATCCCGGATGACTCTACCGGTTCACCGTCTTATCCTGTCGCTCCAAAAGCGTAGAATTCAGAAAATCCGGAATTCGCTCCGAACCAGGAGGGAGGATCTGACTGGTGCTGTACTTTGCCTACGGTTCAAACATGTCCCTGGAGCAAATGAACGCACGGATCACGGAAGAGGGGGGAGCTTTCCGCGTCGTCGGGCGGGCTGTCCTGAAGGATTACGAGCTGCGCTTCAGCAAGGCTTCTGCCCGGGAGGCGCCTGTCGGCTTTGCGAACGTTGTTAAGAAACCCGGTTCCGTTGTCGAAGGAATCCTGTACGAGGTCGATGAAAAAGGAATGAGTTTGCTGGATGCCTTTGAGGGGGTGCCCGACAGGCATTACCAGAGAGAAATCCTGCCGGTGGAAACGCCCGGGGGCTTGAAGGCGGAGGCCTGCGTCTACGTCGCCTGCCCCGAAAGGGTTCGGGAGGGGCTGAAGCCTGCGGGAAGCTACCTCGCGCTCCTTCTGGAGGGAAGGGCATTTCTCAGCCAGGAATATGTCCGATGGCTTGAGGCCCAGCCGGTCCAGGAAGGGGATCAAATTGGGGGCTCCGACAATCCGTCATGACATGAAAAGATCAGGAGAACCTGGAGGCGTTTGACGAACCCATCCGGTTCTTTTCACAGGAGAAAGAGGAGGAAGAATCGTGTCTGAAAGCGTACTGAATCCGCGGGGGAACCCGGCAGGACCCTCGCACTCCAGCTCAAACGGGATCCTTCGGCTCTTCGTCTACGGAACCCTGAAGCGCGGTTTCTGGAACCACGATCACTTTTGCCAGGGGTTCCTGGGCGTCGAGGAAGCCTGGGTCCGGGGTCGTCTTTTCGAGACCTCCTCCCGAATCCCGGTTTTGCGTGTCCCGGAGGAGGACATCCTCGCCGTCGGGACCGCCAATCCCCTTGCCGACTCGGCCACACAGGCCGAGTTGACGGCCCGCGTCTTTGATCCCGATTCAAGCGGCCGGCTCCCGGCAGCGGCCCCAGGTGAACCCTGGGGCCCCGTTCAGGGGGAGATTTTCACCTTCGATGACCCCGAGATCCGACTTCCGGCCATCGACCGGCTGGAGGGATTCAACCCCGGCGGGCTCTGCCTTTACCGCCGCGTCCTGGTGCCGGTCCGGGCAGGCGGGAACCTGCTTTTGGCCTGGCTCTATGCGGCAGGGGATCACTGGGGCGGACGCCTCAGAGAACTGCCCGGTGGAATCTGGCCCCCCGCATAGAGGAGGCTCCTTGGATCGCGTTCCGTTTGATTGACTGGCCATCCAGGGAAACAGGCCGATTGCCTTTCCCAAAACAGGGCTCCGCCTCATCCCCCGAGAAGCTCGCAGCCCGGCCGGGTGTTCCTGGTTCGGCAGGGCGGTCCGCGGGGTGAAACTCGTAAGAGGATTCGACCCTGCGGCCTGCAATCGCTCCGATCAGAGGGGCACCCGCCCGGGATTCGAGAATGGAGGAACAATGCAACTCCTCGGGCCGATAGCGACAGGACAGGACGGAATGACGGCAGGAAAGTTTTCGTTTCCCTCGACAAAAAGGCGATCCTGAGATTAAGATGAAGTGCTCTCCCAGGATATTTGGACAGATCGTCAGCAGGATAGATTTTTGCACATCCAATTCCGCACCGGAGGTGAAAGCATGAGAGGCCGGTTCAGGTTCAAGCACGACTGGGTCTACAAGATGCCCGTGCATTTCGGCGGACACGAGTTTTACCCGGTCAGGGTCGTGTACGGGGACATGACGTGCCTGCAGGCCGGGTTCGAAACGGACCCGGAAAAGCTGCTGCCGCTGATTCCCGAGGATTTCGAACTGCTGGAGCCGAAGGTGAACGTGCAGTACGCAAACTGCCGTGAAGTGGACTGGATGGCCGGAGGGGATTACCGGCTGATCCAGGTGACGGCACCGGTGCGGTACATGGGAAATTCCGAGGGGCTCGTCGGGGAATACGCCCTGGTCGTCTGGGAGAACAAGACCTGCCCCATCATCGGCGGGCGGGAGGAGGACGGGGTCCCGAAGATCTTCGCCGACATTGCCATGGAGCGCCACAGCGGGGATCACTGGTTCACCGCCGCGAGCTACGAGAGTGTGAACTTCCTCAAGCTCGATTTCCAGAAAAAGGGCGAGCTCTCCGGGGAGGAAATCGCGGAACTCAACAAAAGCCCGAAGATGAACCTCTTCGGCTGGCGGTACCTGCCGAACCTCGGGAAGGGCGGGGCGGCCCTGAGCCACGCGACCCTCTACCCGCAGGAAGCGATCGTGAAGCAGGGCTGGACGGGAGAAGCCGCGCTCACCTGGACGAAAGTGGCCCCGGAGGAGCACCCCCTGCAGTGGACCATCATCAACACACTGGCCGATCTGCCGGTGCTCAAAGCCGCGAACGCGATGATGATGAAGACGACGGCCCGGCTCAACGTCGGGGATTCGAGAATCCTGCCCTAGCGGGGAAAGGGATGAAAAGATGAGCGCCTATTTCGAGAACAAGGTTGCGGTGGTGACGGGAGCGGCTTCGGGAATCGGCCTGGGGATCACGGAGAAACTGCTTTCAAGCGGCGCCGGTGCGGTGTTCATGGGGGACCTGAAAGAGGAGAACCTGAAAAAGGAATCGGAACGGCTGAACCGGGAGTATCCAGGGAAGGTCTTTCCCATGCAGACCGACGTGACGAAACAGGAGCAGGTCGAGGCCCTGGTCAGGGCGGCGAAAGCCCACGCCGGGCACCTGGATTTCGTTTTCAACAACGCCGGGATGGGCATGACCCTGCCGACCGAGCAGATCACTTTCGAAATCTGGCGCTTCCTGGTTGACCTGAACCTGCTGGGCGTCGTTTATGGGACCTATTCGGCGATCCCCATCATGCGGGAGCAGGGATTCGGCCACATCGTGAACGCGGGGTCCGTCACGGGGCGCATTCCGGTTCCCTATCAGGCGGTGTACGCGGCGACGAAGGCCGCGGTCATCTCCATGACGGAAAGCCTGCAGTACGAGCTGGAGGCGGAAGGCCTGCAGTTCAGCGTCTACTGCCCCGCCAATGTCAGAACCCCGATCTTCGGGGACCTGACGCCGCCCCCCGACTCCATCTCGGTTCAGGAAGCCATCGACACCATTTTCGAGGAAATCGAGAAAAAAGAGCTCGTGATCGTCCTGCCGCAGAGTGCGCGGGACTTCGTCACCCTTTACTGCCAAAACCGGCCGGAGTTCGAAAAGCTCGCCCGCAAGCTCGCGGCCGAGCGGCGGGAAAACTACCGGACGAAGGGGACCTATTACTAGGAAGCAGCGAAAGGGCAAAAGGGGGGCCGAAAGGCCCCTTTTTTTGTCAGGCTGAAGTTTCCGCCCCTGATGCCAGCCTTTCGATCCGGCCCAGCAGGTGCAGCAGGTAAAGGAGCAGGCCCCCGTTGGCGGCCAGGATCACGCCGATGACCCGTCCCGGGATGAGGTTCGCGATGAGCATCGAGGCCCCGAACAGGACCGACACCAGGTTCATCGCCAGCTGGACCGCCGTGAGCCGGACCAGGACCGGGGGGACGGGTTCGCGCGGACCTTCTCTTCGGGCCAGCATCGGTGCGGCGGTCCGCTTCAGGCCAAGGATTCCGCCCGTGATGTTGAGCACGGCGATCAGAAGGGTCAAAACCGGGACCAGGACCCCCGGGATAAGGCAGGAGATCACTCCGAGAGCCGCGAAGGGAAAACCCAGGGCGATCATCAGCCACGTCCTTCGGAAGGGCCCCAGCGGGGTGCTTCCCGAGGCCAGCATCTGGATCGCCAGGATCACCACCAGAAGCCCGAGCTGGGCGCTCCCCGAGAAGGGGATCAGC
>JAAYVK010000080.1 GCA_012517195.1 Synergistaceae bacterium
AGGCAGGGGGCGTTCACCAGCGACGAACTGATGGACATGCTTCTTCACCCTGAGAAAAAGGCCGATTACCTCAAAAAGGCTTTGTCCAAAGGGGACACGAAAGCTGCAGCCCCCATTCCTGCCCCGGCATCTTCAGCCCCGTTTTCCGGGACGGTCCCTTCCGCTTTTGAATTCCAGGGGAAGGGATGGGGACACGGAGTCGGCCTCTCCCAATGGGGGGCAAAAGCCCTGGCTGAAAACGGATGGAAGTTCGAAGCCATCCTGGGGCATTATTTCCCTGGGACAACGCTTCGGACGATCCCCTGAGTGAAAAGGACCGGCCCCATGAACGGAAAACTCGAAGGCGGGGAGCCGAAGGGCACCTTGCCGGACCTGCTCAGGATCGATTCCTACGATTACGACCTCCCCCCGGGGCAAATCGCGCAATCGCCGGCGACCCCGCGCGATTCATCCCGCCTTCTCGTGCTGAGGCGTTCGACAGGCCTGCTGGAGCACCGGGTTTTCCGGGAACTACCCGAGTTTCTCCGCCCGGATGATCTTCTCGTGCTGAATGACGCCCGGGTGATTCCAGCCCGGCTTCTCGGGCGGAAGATGGACGGATCGGCCCGATGCGAAATCTTTCTGTTGCGACCGACACGCCCCGACTGGAGAGAGTGGGAAGCACTGGTCAGACCTGGAAGGAGGCTTCAGCCGGGGACGGCGGTCCTCCTGGGTGAAGGGACCGCCGTGCGGGTTGAGGAAAGGCTCCCCGAGGGGCTGCGACGGGTCCGGTTTCCAGAAACCCTCGACGTCCATGACTTGATCGGCAAAGCGGGTCAGGTTCCCTTGCCCCCGTACATCGAGAACGAGACGATCGACCCCGAACGCTACCAAACGGTTTACGCAAGCCGGGAAGGTGCAGTGGCTGCCCCCACTGCCGGGCTTCATTTCACGGAAAGCCTTCTGGGAAAAATCCGTTCCATGGGAATCGAGATCCGGAGACTGACCCTTCACGTGGGAATCGGCACTTTTCGACCGGTCAAAGAGTCCGATATCCGCAACCATCCGATGCACGAAGAATTTTTCGAAATTCCCGAAGAAACCGCCCAAAGCGTTACCGAAGCCCTGCGAGGAAGAAGGAGAATCGTCGCCGTTGGAACGACCGTCGTCAGGGCCCTGGAGGCTGCCTCTCAAACCGGGACATGCCTGCCGGGCATCAATCGAACAAGGCTGTTCATCTATCCTGGATACCGCTTCAGGGCGATCGGCGCCCTCATCACGAACTTTCACCTGCCCCGAAGCAGTCTCCTGATGCTCGTTAGCGCGTTTGCCGGGCATGAACTCATCATGAAAGCGTATCAAACGGCGGTCCGGGAAAAATACCGGTTTTTCTCCTTTGGAGACGCCATGTTCATCGAATAGAGCGGCCTTCCGGATCCCCGCATTCCTCAACAAAATGGAAGGGTTGGAGTATATTGATGAGGAGAGAAGGGGGGGGTGAATCATGTGGCTTTGGGGTTGTCTGGCTCCACATCCGCCCATCATCGTCCCGGCGGTTGGCCGGGGGAGGGAGCGCGAAGCGTCGAAAACCCTCCACGGGATGAAAGCCCTGGCGGAAAAGGTGAAGTGCGAAAAACCCGATCTGCTCTTCGTCCTGAGCCCTCACGCACCGTTCGGAAACGGTCTGATGTTTGTCGATGCGGAAACCTTCGAAGGGGGGCTTCAGAAATTCGGCGTTCCCGATCCTTTCTTTTCGGCACCGGGAAACTCCGAAGCCGTCCAGAAGCTGTCCGATTTCCTCGCTGGTTCGATTCGCCTCGGCACCTGGAGGACCTCCATCTTTGCCCTTGATCATGCCTCGGTCGTTCCCCTGACCTGGTTCGCCGAAACCTGGGGACAGCTGCCGCCTCTCGTTTTGGCCAACCCGATCGGCCTTGACCTCGAATCCGCCTACCGGCTGGGGGAAAAACTCGCAGGATTCGAGGATCCGCGCCGCTGGGCTCTCCTGGCAAGCGGAGACCTGTCCCACCGGGTCACTCCCGGGGCCCCCGCAGGGTACCATCCCGACGGCCGGAGGTTTGACGAGGCCGTGATCAACGCCTTGAGACAGAGCGACGCCTCAGCGCTTCTGAGGCTCGATCCGGATCTGATTGACCGGGCCGGAGAATGCGGCCTGAGATCTGTGTTGGCGTTGCTCGGTCTCGCCGGGAGCGGGCCGATCGAGGTCCTTTCCTACGAAGCCCCGTTCGGGGTGGGGTATGGAACCGCGTTCTGGAAAAAGACGGAAAGCAAGGGACTGCCGCACCTTGCCCGGGAAGCGGTGCTCTTTTACCTTAAGACCGGGAAAAGACTCCCCGTGGAACAGGCCCGGCAAATCACGCCCGATCCCAGAATCTGGACCGAAAGGAAAGCCTGCTTCGTTTCCCTGAAGGATCGGCGGAACGGCTCGCTTCGGGGCTGCATCGGGACAATCGAGCCGACGTCCCCCTCGCTGGGCGAAGAAATCATCCGCAATGCAATGGCCAGCGCCACCCAGGATCCGCGCTTCGAGCCCGTCAGCCTGCCGGAATTGCAGGACCTGGTCTTCTCGGTCGACGTGCTTGGACGCCCTGAACGGGTTTCGGGACCTGAATCGCTCGATCCGAAACGGTTTGGCGTCATCGTCGAAAAGGGGAATCGACGCGGGGTGCTTTTGCCGGACCTGGAAGGGGTCGACACCGTCGATGAGCAGCTTTTCATCGCCAGCCGCAAAGCAGGGCTTCCGGGTCCGGAAGGAGCCGGCCTGTGGCGTTTTACGGTCGAGCGGTTCCGGGAGCAGGAAGAACAATGAGCGGGTCTGAAGCCGGAGCTGCAATCGCGCTCTGGTGGAACCGGGAAAACGGAAGCATCCGCTGTACTCTTTGCCCGCACCGGTGCCTGATCAAACCGGGGCAGCGGGGGCTTTGCGGGGTCCGGCAGGCTTCAGCGGACGGACAATCCCTCGAGGCCCTGAATGCCGGTCTGGCGGCCGCCATCCATCTGGATCCCATCGAAAAGAAGCCGCTGTTCCACTGGCAGCCGGGCAGCCGGATCCTTTCGGTCGGAACGGTCGGCTGCAATCTTGCCTGCCCTTTCTGTCAGAATTGGGAGCTGGCTCGCTGGGATCCCACCGTGGGGCTGTTCAGGATTGCGCCTCAGGACCTCCTGAAAGCTGCAAGGGATTCGGGAAGCGGGAGTGTGGCCTTCACTTACAACGAACCGCTTGTCTGGTACGAATTTCTCCGCGAAGCAGCGCCGCTCCTTCGAAAGGAAGGGTTCGACGTCGTCCTGGTCACCAACGGCACCATCAACCCGGATCCCCTGGAGGCCATCCTTCCTTTTGTTTCAGCGGCAAACGTCGATCTCAAGGCTTTTTCGGAAACGGCCTACCGGAAGATGGGGGGATTTCTCCAGCCAGTCCTGGAAACGATCCGCACCTTGAAAAGGTCCAATGTCCATGTGGAACTCACGCACCTGCTCGTACCGGGGATCAACCTCGAAAGAGCCTCCTTTGAAAAAATGGTGGAGTGGATTGGCGACCTGGATGAAACGATTCCGCTCCACCTTTCCCGGTATTTCCCGCGGTGGAAGTGGACCGAACCCGCAACCCCCCTGCCGGTCATGGAAGAGTTCCGGCAGATCGCATCCGGCAGGCTTTTCTACGTTTACCTGGGCAACCTGTCCGGCCTGGGAATCACCCGATGCAGAAAATGCGGACGTGACATCGTTGTACGCGATGGATATAATGTTGTGCAGCTTGAATTAGATTTATTGGGAAAGTGCCGGTTCTGCGGACAGGAGAACGGATTCGTTGTTCGCCGGTAAGTTCCCGGACCCGGGGTTTCTAAACTGCGGAAGGAGGGGCTATCTTGGACGGAAAAGTGATCGCACTGAACGGACACTCTCTCTCGCTCGAAGACGTCGTAAAGGTTGCGAGGGAAGGATTTGGAGTCTCCCTCGATCCCGCAGCGGTGACCTTCGTGGAGAGGGGAGGGCGTATCGTCAGGGAATGGGCCAGGGATGGAAAGGTAATCTACGGGATTACGACGGGATTTGGGGACCTGGCTTCAGTTTCGATTCCGCCCGATCAAAGTGAATTACTTCAGAAAAATCTCCTCCTGAGCCATGCCTGCGGAGTGGGGGAACCTTTGCCGGAAGACGCGGTGAGGGCTATCATGCTGCTGAGGATCAACACTTTGACGCGGGGATTTTCCGGGATCAGCCTGGAAACCCTGACTCAGCTCGTCAATTACCTCAACCTGGGAATCCACCCGGTGATTCCAAGCCAGGGTTCCGTAGGTGCCAGCGGTGATCTATGCCCTCTTTCCCACCTGGCGATCACCCTTCTCGGTGAAGGAGAGGTTTTCTATGGGGGCCGCAGGATGCCGACAGCCAGGGCCCTCCAGGAAACCGGCCTGAAGCCCGTTTCCCTGAAACCCAAAGAGGGGCTGGCCCTGAACAACGGAACAGCCTTCATGGCCGGCCTGGCGGCTCTTGCCGTCTACGATGCATCGCTGCTCTCCAAGGTCGCAGACATCGCCGCGGCTCTTTCCCTCGAAGCGCTGCACGGAGTCCCCTACGCCTTCGACCCCAGGACTCATGAACTTCGGCCCCACACTGGGCAAAAACTGGTGGCGGAGAACATCCGGACCCTGATCAAGGATAGCCGGATCATTGAACGCTTCAAGGGCAACCGCGTCCAGGACGCCTATTCCCTGCGCTGCGTCCCCCAGGTGCACGGGGCCAGCCGCGATGCGCTGGAATTCGTTCGGGGCAAGATCGACCTCGAGATCAACTCCGTGACGGACAACCCGATCATTTTCCCCACGGACGGCATCGCCATCAGCGGAGGCAACTTCCATGGACAGCCCATCGCCCTGGCCATGGACTTTTTCGGTATCGCCGTCGCAGAACTTGCAGACATTTCGGAGAGAAGGGTCGCCCGGCTTGTGGACCACAAGCTTTCCGGACTGCCCCCGTTCCTTGTGCCCGAAAGCGGCCTGAACAGCGGATTCATGATCCCGCAGTACACGTGCGCAGCCCTTGTTTCCGAGAACAAGGTCCTGGCTCACCCAGCTTCCGTGGATTCGATCACGACCTCGGCCTGCCAGGAAGACCACGTTTCCATGGGAGCCCATGCAGCCCGGAAGGCCAGGACTATCCTGGAAAACACCTTCAACGTCCTGGCTATCGAGATCCTGACGGCAGCCCAGGGCATCGACTTCAGCCTGCCCCTGAAGCCGGGAAAGGGAACGGAAGCCGCCTACGCTGCGGTGCGGGAGGCCGTCCCCTTCTACGAAAAGGATGCCTTCATGGAACCGCTGATCCGGGAGGTCCACCGGATCACCCGTTCCGGAAAGATCGTGGCGGAGGTCGAAGCCGCCGTCGGCCGATTGAACTGAAATCTGGATCTGAAGGAAGACGACCGTCATGCAGCTTTTTCTCGAACAAATGCTGAACGGCATCGCCATCGGGGCGATCTATGCGATGATCACGCTGGGACTGGCCCTGGTGTATGGGATCCTCCGGATCCTCCACGTGGCCCATGCCGCCGTTTATACGGTGGGAGCCTACATCGGACTTGCGATCTTCTCCGCCACCCACAGCATCCTCCTGTCGGCCGCGGGAGCCATGGTGTTCTGTGCCGGCCTGGGGTTTCTGATCGAGCGGTTCGTCTATTTCCCGCTTTTGAAATACCCTCCCTATGTCCCTCTCATCGGGAGCATTGCCTGCCTGCTTGCCATAGAAGAGCTCTGCCGTCTCGCGGCGGGCCCCTACATCCTCTCGTTTCCAGCCCAGCTGCCGTTCCCGAGCTTCACGGTGGGGGGGATCGTGATTTCCTCCACGCTTACGGCGGTTTACTGCATCAGTGCCGGGGTTCTTGCCCTTCTCTGGTTCATCACGACGAGAACCGAGCTCGGCCTTGCCATGCGGGCGACGTCGCAAGACATGGCGATCGCGAGCTCGATGGGGATCAACAGTCACCGGATCATCTCCCTGACTTTCATGATCGGTTCGGCGGTGGCCGCGATCGCCGGCATCCTAGTGGGGATCTACTACAACCAGGTCTATCCCTCGATGGGAGCGGTCCCTGCCTACAAGACCCTGGCTTTGATCGTCGTCGGGGGGCTGGGTTCGGTGCCGGGTGCGGTTCTGGCATCGATTCTCCTCGGGGTCGGGGAAACCCTGCTGATCGGCTACGCGGGCATTCCTCTCCCGCGGGATGCCCTGGCCTTCATTGCCATGATCGCCGTTCTTCTCTGGCGCCCGCAGGGACTCCTCGGCGGCCGCGGGTAGAGGAGGAAAGACTTCCATGAGCGAGTATTCGATCACCATCGGGACCTTGATCGCCATCCAGGCAATCGTCGCCTGCGGCCTGAATGTCATTGTCGGCTACGCCGGGCAGATTTCACTGGGACACGCAGCCTTCTTCGGAATCGGAGCCTATGCCTCGGCCCTTCTGACCACGGCAGGGGGGCTTTCCTTCTGGAGCGCGCTGCCAATCGTCCTGGGGATCACCGGGCTCATCGGGCTGTTTCTGGGACTTCCGAGCCTCCGTCTGAGAGAAGACTTCCTGGCGATCACCACCATCGGGATCAACTTCATCGTCGTGTCCGTTTTCCAGTACGTCCCCTTTTTCGGCGGGGCCCTGGGGATTGGAGGAATCCCCAGGATCGTCCTTTTCGGGGAACGGATCAGGGGAGTTTCCTTCCTGCTCCTGAGCGCGGGCTTCCTCGCCATCACTCTCCTGATCTGCTGGCTGTTCACCCGGAGCTGGTCGGGCCTGGCCTGCTTCGCCCTCCGGGAGGACGAGACCGCCGCATCCAGCATGGGGGTGTCCCCCGTGCGGTTCAAGCTGACCGCCTTCATCCTGGGGACAGCCATGGCGGGGCTGGGCGGAGCCCTCTACGCCCATTTCATGCGCTTCATCAGCGCCACCGATTTCGGCTTTCCCATGTCGGTCATGATCCTGTCCATGGTCGTCCTGGGAGGCATGGGGACGCTGTGGGGCCCGGTCCTGGGCGCCCTCGTCCTGGGCATTCTTCCGGAGGTGTTCAGACCCCTGACGGATTACCGGATGTTCCTTTACGCGGCCCTCCTCCTGCTTATGATCCGTTTCCAGCCGGGGGGTCTTTTGGGAGAGAACAGCCTGGCCAGGCAGACCCTTTCCAGGCTGAAGGGAGGGAAGTCCTGATGGACGAAGCCCTTCTAAGCCTGCGTGAGATCTCCATGCACTTCGGGGGCCTGAAGGCCCTGGACAAGGTTTCGTTCGATCTGCGGGAAGGAGAGATCCTCGGATTGATCGGCCCGAACGGCGCCGGCAAGACCACCTGTTTCAACACCGTATCGGGGGTCTACCGCCCGACCTCGGGAGAAATCCGATTCCGCGGAACCCGGACGGACGGCCTGCCTCCCCACCGGATGGCCGCCCTGGGAATCGGCCGGACCTTCCAGATCGTCCGCCCCTTCCCGAACCTGACGGTCCTGGAAAACGTCATCGTGGCCGCGGGCCTGAACTGCTACGGGAAACTGATCCCCTCCTGCCGTCCCTGGAAAGGTCGCAAGACCCGGGAAGAAGCGATGGAAATTCTCGCCCGGGTAGGGCTTGATAGCCAGGCAGAACAGAAAGCGGGGCTCCTGCCCCTGGGCAACCTGAGGCGGCTCGAGCTGGCGAGAGCCCTGGCGCTGAAACCGCATCTTCTGCTCCTGGACGAATCGTTCTCGGGCCTTCGGCACGAGGAGATCGCCCAGCAGGAGGAACTGGTCCGGAAAACCCGGGAGAGCGGGATCTCGATCCTTCTCATCGAGCACAACATGAGGGTCGCCATGGGATTGTGCGACCGGCTGGTGGTCCTCGACCACGGGATGAAACTGGCCGAGGGGAAACCGGAATCCATCCGGAACAATCCGGAGGTCATCCGGGCCTACCTGGGCAAGGGGGGCAGCGCCAATGCTTCTTGAGGTCCGCGATCTCCGGATCGCCTACGGGGATATCGAGGCCGTTCACGGGGTTTCCTTCTCGGTGGAGGAAGGCGAGCTGGTTTCCATCATCGGCGCGAACGGGGCAGGGAAAAGCTCGATCCTGAACGCGATCATGGGGCTGGTGCCCTCCCGTTCCGGGTCGATCCGCTTCAAGACGGCGGAAATTTCCAGAATGGCCGCTCATGAACGGGCACGGGCCGGGATTCGACTTGTGCCGGAAAGGGCACGCGTTTTTCCCCGGCTGACGGTCATGGAAAACCTACGGGTCGGCCTTTATGGGATCCACGATAGGTCCCGGGAAGAAAAACAGCTTGAATGGCTTTACTCCCTTTTCCCGATCCTGGCGGAAAGGAGCGGGCAGAATGCCGCGACGCTCTCCGGAGGGGAGCAGCAGCAGCTCGCCATCGCAAGGGCCTTGATCTCCGATCCCCGGCTTCTGCTGGTGGACGAAGTTTCCATGGGGCTCATGCCGAAGCTGGTGGAAGAGGTGTTCACGGTCCTGCAGGAACTGAACCGTCAGAAGGGGCTGACGATCCTGCTGGTGGAGCAGAACGCCCTGGCGTCGCTCGAGATTTCCAAACGCTCCTACGTCCTGGAAACCGGGAGGATCCAGTTTGAAGGCGAATCCAGGGTCCTGAAGGATGACCCGCGAATTCGCGAGGCCTACCTGGGCCTTTGAGACCAGGCGCAAGAAACAGGATTCAAATTCATTTCGGGAGGTGTTTCGGATATGCGTGGTTTTCGGGTTTTTGCGGCTGTTCTGGTGATCCTGTGTCTTTCGATCGGCGTTGCTTCGGCGGCGGAGACGATCAAGATCGGGATGCTGGCCCCCTTGACAGGGTTTGCGGCGGCAGACGGAGCCAGCGCCTTGAATTCCGTCAAAATCGCCGTTGACCAGGTCAATGGGCAGGGGGGAGTCCTGGGAAAGAAGATCCAGCTGATCGTCTACGATGACCGGGCCGACGCAAAAGAAGCGGTCGCTCTGGCCTATAAGCTCATCGAGCAGGACAAGATCGCTGCTTTCGTTGCTGGTTCCTATAGCCTTCCCACCCGGGCCGTTGCCCCGATCTTCCAGGAGGAGAAGATCCCCCTGGTCGCGGCCTACGCCATCCACCCGGATGTCACCAAGGCCGGAGAATACTGCTTCAGGAACGGGTTTCTGGGCACGGTGGAAGGCAAGGCGGCAGCCTATACCGCCCATAAGCTCCTGAACGCCAAAACGGTCGCGCTTTTGACCAGCGACAACGATTTCGGCCGGACCCTGGTCGAGGGATTCAAGATGTACCAGGCGAAATACGGCAAGGACATGAAGATCGTCTACGAGCAGGCCTACCCCTTCAGCGAGAAGGACTTCAAGCCCTACCTATCCAAGATCAAGGAAGCCAACCCGGACGTGATCTTCGCCAGCGGCTACTATTTCCAGACCGGGCCGCTGCTCAAGCAGGCCCGGGAACTTGGAATCAAGTCGAAAATCCTCGGGGAGGAAGGGGCTGACTCCCCGAAACTGGCTGAAATCGCCGGAGAGGCAGCCGAAGGCTTCTACATCGTCACAAACTTCGACCGGGATGACCCCCGGCCCGTCGTCCAGAACTTCCTCAAGGAATACCGCAAGCGCTACAAGATCGAGCCGGACATGGTGGGAGCCTCGGCCTACGACGCTTTCATGATCATCGTAGACGCCATGAGGAAAACCAAGACCTATTCCAACCCCACCGCGATCCGGATGGCCATTTCCAAGACAACCAATTTTGATGGCCTGACCGGGATCATCAAGGGCTTCACCCACATCGGGGAAGTTGTGAAGCCGGTCCAGGTCCAGGTGGTAAAGAACGGTTTGTTCCGGCGTTTCGGAGTGGTGGACGATCCCGAGCTGATTCGTCCGTAGACGTAGAAAGGGATCCTTGGAGGCGAGGGGTGTGCCCTAGTTCCCGCACACCCCTCATTCGCGAAAGGGAACGGAATGTTTCCCTCAGGAGGTGCATGAGATCATGAGCATCAACAGAGAAATCGGCAAGGCCATGACCATCAGGCTGGACGGCCCTTTTCCGCCGGATCCCGTTTTTGAACCCGGGATCCGGCGCGCCCCGAACCGGGGGTACAGCCTGAACCGCCGGGAAACCGAACTGGCGCTGAAAAACGCCCTCCGGTACATTCCCGAGGAGTGGCATGAAAGGCTCGCTCCCGAATTCATGCAAGAACTCCTGACAAGGGGGCGCATCTACGGCTACCGTTTTCGGCCCCAGGGGAGGATCTGGGGGCGGCCCATCGACGAGTACGAGGGGAAGACAGTCGAAGGCAAAGCCTTCCAGGTCATGATCGATAACAACCTGGATTTCGAAGTTGCCCTGTACCCGTATGAACTGGTTACCTACGGAGAAACGGGACAGGTGTGCCAGAACTGGATGCAGTACCGGCTCATCATGAAATACCTCCAGATCATGACAGACGAGCAGACCCTCGTTGTGGCCTCGGGACATCCTCTGGGCCTGTTCCGTTCGCGTCCCGACAGTCCCCGCGTCATCATTACAAACGGACTCATGGTGGGGATGTTCGACAACCAGGAGGAATGGCACCGGGCGATGCAGCTGGGGGTGTCAAATTACGGCCAGATGACTGCAGGGGGATGGATGTACATCGGCCCCCAGGGGATCGTCCACGGGACCTTTAACACGATCCTGAACGCCGGGCGCCTGAAACTGGGGCTGGGGCCAAACGAGGACCTTTCCGGGCACCTGTTCATCTCCTCCGGACTGGGCGGCATGAGCGGGGCCCAGCCGAAAGCCGTGGAAATCGCCAGGGGAGTTGGAATTTTCGCGGAGGTGGACGCTTCCCGGATCGAAACCCGTCACAGCCAGGGATGGGTTTCCCGTGTCACGGCGAACCTGGACGAAGCCTTCCTCTGGGCGGAAAAAGCCATGGCGGAGAAAGAACCGCTCTCCATCGCCTACCACGGGAACATCGTGGACCTCCTGGAGTACGCCGTGAAGCAGGGAAGGAGGATCGACCTGCTCTCAGACCAGACATCGTGTCATGCCCCCTATGACGGAGGCTATTGCCCGCAGGGACTCACCTTCGAAGAACGGACCGAAATGCTGGCAAAAGACCGGGCGGAATTCCGCCGAAGGGTCGACGAAAGCCTGCGGAAGCATTTTTCCCTGGTCAAGACGCTGGTGGAAAGGGGGACCTACTTCTTCGACTATGGGAACTCCTTCCTGAAGGCCGTTTTCGACGCCGGGGTGAAGGAGGTTGCCCGGAACGGCCATGACGAACTCGACGGGTTCATCTTCCCCTCGTACGTCGAGGACATTATGGGGCCGATGCTTTTCGACTACGGATACGGCCCCTTCCGCTGGGTCTGCCTGAGCGGGAGGCACGAGGACCTCGTCAAGACGGACCGTGCGGCAATGGAATGCATCGATCCAAACCGCCGCGGCCAGGACAGGGACAACTGGATCTGGATCCGGGATGCGGAGAAAAACGCCCTGGTGGTAGGAACACAGGCTCGAATCCTGTACCAGGATGCCGGGGGACGGATGCGGATCGCCCGGCGGTTCAACGAAATGGTGCGGCGCGGTGAGATCGGCCCGGTCATGATGGGGCGAGACCACCATGACGTGTCGGGAACGGATTCGCCCTTCCGCGAAACCGCCAATATCAAGGATGGAAGCGCCATCACAGCCGATATGGCCATCCACTGCTTCGCCGGAAACGCCGCGAGGGGCATGAGCCTTGTGGCTTTGCACAACGGCGGGGGAGTGGGGATCGGGAAAGCCATCAACGGCGGGTTCGGACTGGTTCTCGACGGGAGCGAGAAGGCGGATCGGGCGATCGAGCTTTCCCTGGCCTGGGACGTCATGGGAGGAGTGGCCCGGAGGGCGTGGGCCCGAAACGAAAACGCCCTGACCACCAGCATGGAGTACAACCGCCAGCACCAGGGAACCGACCACATCACCCTGCCGTTCATTCCCGACGAGGAACTGGTCAGGGAAACCGTCAAAAAGGCCCTGGATCGAACCCTTGGAAAGGATGCCTGATTGCAGATGAGCAGGAAACTCCTGGAATGCGTTCCGAATTTCAGCGAGGGGAGACGACCGGAGGTCATCGAGGAGATCGTCACCCCATTCCGAAACCGGGCCGGGTGCACCCTGTTCGACTACCGCGCAGACCCCGATCACAACCGCCTTGTCGTGAGCCTGGTGGGAGAGCCCGAGGCGCTCACGGAATCCCTTCTCCTGGCAGCGGAAACAGCCGTCCGGCACATTGACATGAATCATCACCAGGGAGCCCATCCCCGGATCGGGGCGATCGATGTCATTCCCTTCACCCCTGTCCAGGGAATGACGATGGAGGAATGCGTCGCTTTCTCCCATGAATTCGGGAAAAGGTTTTACGAAAAGACCCGGATCCCGGTCTATTTCTACGAAGAGTCGGCCCTGAGGCCGGAGAGGACCCGCCTGGAGGTCATTCGGAAAGGACAGTACGAGGTCCTGAAGAACGAAGTGGAAAAGCCCGAACGCAGACCCGACGTCGGAGAGCCGAGGCTCCACCCGACCGCCGGGGCAACAGTGGTGGGAGCAAGAAAATTCCTCGTGGCTTTCAACGTCAACCTCCGGACCACGGATCTGGCGGTGGCGAAACGGATCGCGGCAGCGGTCAGGGCTTCGAGCGGCGGTCTCTGTGCCGTCAAGGGAATCGGCGTTGCCCTGGAGGACAAGGGAATGGTCCAGGTCAGCATGAACATCGTCGATTACGAAAAGAACGCACTCTATCGAGTGCTTGAGATGATCCGGTTCGAGGCCCGCAGGTGGGGGGTCGAAATCGCTGAAACGGAAATCTACGGGATGATTCCGGCTCGAGCCATCCTGGAAAGCGCAGCCTATTACCTCCAGGTGGCGGATTTTGATCCCATGCAGGTTCTGGAACTGAAGCTTCTGGAAACGATGGGGAGCGAAGAAACCCGATGACGGTCAAGCTTTTCGTCAACGCCCGCTGCTTCACTCCGATCGATCCAGGGCGCCCCCTGTCCGGAAATGACCAGGGAATGATCCGGGAGATCCCGAGAAGTGCGATCCTGACCCAGGACGGACGAATCCTCCAGATCGGCCCCGAACCGGAAGTACTGGAGGCCGTAAGGCACTTGTCTCCGGACCAGGAAATCGATTGCGGGGGGCACTGCGTAATCCCGGGTTTTGTCGACCCCCATACCCATCTCTGTTTCCACGGCTTGCGGGAATCCGAGTTCTCCATGCGGCTGGAAGGCATTCCCTATCTTGAAATCCTTCGGCGCGGCGGCGGAATTCTCTCTTCGGTGAAGCGGGTTCGGGCAGCCACAGAAGAAGAACTCTTTAAATCGACCCAGCAGCTTGCTCAATCTGCCCTGGCTCACGGGACGACAACGATCGAAATCAAGAGCGGATACGGCCTTGAAACGCAGGCCGAACTCAAGATGCTCCGGGTGATCGACCGGGTAGGCAGGCAGTCGCCGCTCGACGTCGTTCCAACCTTCATGGGCGCTCACGCCATACCGGAAGAATTCGCCGGCGATTCGGAAGGTTTCGTCGAGATGATCATCCACGAGATGCTGCCGGAGGTCGCAACCCAGGGGATCGCACGATTCTGCGACGTTTTCTGCGAGGAAGGGGTCTTTTCAATTGCCCAAAGCAGGCGTATCCTCGAAGCCGCGAGAGCCTTGGGGTTCGGAATCAAGATCCATGCGGACGAGGTCCACGACCTCGGAGGGGCGGGGCTGGCGGCCTCGGTCGGCGCCCTCTCGGCCGAGCACCTTCTCGCGGCTTCCGATGAAGGATTGAAAGCCATGGCCGCTGCCGGAACGATCGCGGTCCTCCTGCCGGCGACGGCCTACAGCCTGGGGAAACCCTTCGCCAGGGGAAGGGAAATGATCCGTCTCGGGGTTCCCGTCGCGCTGGCGACGGATTGCAATCCGGGATCCTGTTTCTGCGAGTCGATTCCCTTCGTGTTCGGTCTCGCCGTTTTGGGGATGAAGCTCTCCCCGGAAGAAGCGCTGACCGCGACCACCTTGAATGCGGCCTACGCGGTCGGACAGGCGAAGTCCTGCGGCAGCCTGGAACCTGGGAAAAAGGCGGATTTTCTCATCCTCGAGGGACAGACCCCGGCAATCCTTGCGTACCATGCGGGAGGATCTCCCGTTAAGGCCGTTTATAAGGGTGCAGAACGCGTTGTTTGATTAGGAAAGGAGTATTCTATGCTCTCAGATCTTTCTCTTCGAGATTTTGTCAAAGAATTGGGTTCCGCCTCTCCAGCTCCCGGGGGCGGTTCGGCGGCTGCGCTTGCCGGAGCCCTGGCAAGCAGCCTCTGTTCGATGGTCGCAGCATTGACCGCCGGAAAGGAACGCTTCCGGGACGTATGGCCGGAAATGGTCGAAGCCGGTGAAAAAAGCAGGCAGCTTACGGAAAGACTGATCGAATTGATGGACCAGGACGCGGAGGCATACAACCGCGTCATGGAAGCGGTCAGGATGCCCAAAAGCACGGAGGAAGAAAAATCCCTCAGGGAACAGGCTCTGCAAGAAGCCCTGAAGGCCGCTTGCAGAGTCCCCCTTGAAACGGTGCAAACAGTCGCGAAAACGGCCCGCATTATGGAATCGCTCCTTTTCAAGGGAAACCCCAATGCGGTCACCGATGTCGGTTCGGCCGGAAGGCTCGCATGGGCAGCCGCCCATGCTGCGGCCTACAATGTCGAGGTCAACCTTAGGGGAATCAGCGATTCCTCCTTTGTGGAGGAAACCCGCAAGCAGCTGCGGTTCGAACTTTCGCAGGTCGAAGCTTCCGCCATTGTCGCGGAAGCCGAAATGCAGAAGCGGTTTTCTTAAACAAACGTGAGGCCAGGAAAGAAAACCCTGCCTTTGATTCGGTCGGTCGGTGCCGGTATTGCCCTTCTGACGATTCTTCTCTTCGGAACGATCGTTTCGAAGGACGGGACGTGGTGGGTAAAGAACGTCCCTCCAGGCCAAGGGGCGCCGGTCGAAGCTCTGGTTGAACCGGGGCAGAATGCGCTTGCCGTCGCCCGGTCCCTGGTGGAGCAGGGCGTAACGAGCGGCGATGCGCGGGTTCTGTCCCGCTGGTTTTCTCTCCTGGGAATGGATACACGACTGCAACCCGGCCTTTACAGGATCCGCCCTGGCACGCCCTGGGAAATCGCTCGACAGATGCAGCATCAGGAGCCGGACTCCGCTGGAGTCCGGCTCATCCCGGGGACTTCCCTCGGGGATATCGCGGCAGGGCTCTCGCGCTGGGGAGGCGAAGCCGTTCTCCGGCGGGAGCTTGCCGATGTTTCCAATTTTCCTCCAGAGATGCGCAGTTACCTGCCGGAAAAGCCTGAAGACCGTCTCGCATTTCTACTTCCAGACACGTTTCTCGTGACCCCCTCGCAAACCGCCTTGAAGGACCTGGTCCGCCTCGCCTCCCGCAAATGGCAGGAGAAGGTCGGTCCCTGGGTGCCGGATGGGGCGTCGCCGCAATGGATCAGGGAACGGGCGATTCTCGCCTCGATCAATGAGCGGGAAGCCAAGGACAACAGGGAACGGGCACGGGTTGCGGGGGTTTTCGAAAACCGCCTGAGGCTGGGAATGCCGCTTCAATCCTGCGCGACGGTGATCTTCGCCTGGAAACAGCATGGACGGACGCTGAACCGGTTGACCTACAAAGATCTCGAAGTCGATTCGCCGTACAATACCTATCGGAACAGGGGACTTCCTCCTGGCCCCATCTGCATTCCATCCGAGCCGGCCTGGCGTGCGGCGCTGTTGCCGGAAAAGCACGAATACCTGTATTTCTTCCTTTCTCCCTCCGGAAGGCACCTGTTTTCGAGGACTTATGAAGAACACCTGGCCGCACAGCGGACTGCTTCCCAGGACACGGAGAATCAGGAACGGAAAGGGGATTGAAGCCAAGCCATGACGTTTTCCCAGGGGAAAGAACCGCCGGCAATCTGCCCCGGCTGCGGAGCCTTCCTGCAAAGCGATGATCCAGAAGCGCCCGGCTTTGTGCCGGAAGGGCTGAAACCCCGTCAAGGCATGGTTTGCAGGCGCTGCTTCCGCCTGGTCCATTACCGCCAGGCGACAAAGGCCCCCCTCTCGGATGAGCAGATTTTCGGGATCCTTCGCCGGGAGATGGAGAATGCCGATGGCGGAATCGTCTTTCTTGACGCCCTGCAGCTTGCCCCCAATCCGCGGCTCGAAAAACAGCTGAAAGAGTGGGGAAAGCCCTTCCTGAAAGTCATCAACAAATATGATATGCTTTCATCATGGTTTCGTGACGGGCCCTCAACCAGGCAGCTCGAAACGATTCTGGGAGTCTCGAAGGACGATTTTCTCACGATGAATGCGCTGGATCATGCTGCCGTCAGGAAGGCCCTTACATGGCTTGAAAGCCGCTTTTCCCGCGGAGCACGGGTTCTTCTGATGGGACCGGTCAACTCAGGGAAGACCACCTTCCTGAGAAGCGCCTGTGCAGAAGCCCGCTTTGCTTCGAGTTCGCCGATGCCGGGGACCACTCTGGGCCCGATCGGAGTTTCGAATTCACGGTTAGGCATGACCTTTGTCGACATCCCCGGCTTCCGCTCGGACGATCCTTGGATCCCGATCCTTTGCCCGGACTGCCTTTTCAGGCTCCAGCCGGAAAAAAAGCTTGTGCGCTCGTCGTTCTCCCTGTCTTTAGGGGATGCCCTTCTTTTCGGCGGCCTTGTTGAAGTCAAAGTCCTGGACAATCCAAAGGGGAACCGCCTTGGGACTGCGGCCTTTACCCCTGAGTCCCTGAAGCCTCACCGCACGAAGTCGCAAAGAGCGGCGGAGCTGATTGAAAAGCACTCGGGGGAACTCCTGAGAATCCCCTGCCGGGGATGCCGGACGGTTCTTGACGGCATTCCTCGAACCGAGGCGGAAGTTCAGCTCTCGAAGGGGCAGGATCTGGTGCTTCCTGGTTGCGGCTGGCTCACTCTCTTGCGGGGAGAGGGAATTTTCTCTGTCGCCGCTCCTCATTTTTTCAAATTCAGGGTTCGAGCTGCGCTGATCGGAGGAGATGAGATTGATGAAGGTTGAACCCCTTGCCGGCGGATGGAACTCTCTCGGCGAACAGCTGGCAGCTCTTTCGGGCAAAAAGGTGAACTATGCCGATCTCTTCGTTCAGTCCGCTTCCGGACACAGCGTGACTTTCGAAAAGGGGAGGGTCGAGGAGGTGTCTTCCGGTGCTTCCGGCGGTGTCGGGGCAAGGGTCCTTCTGAACGATCACTCGGTCTTTTCGCACTCACCTGATTCTTCCCTGAAGGGCGCCTGGCTTTGCATGGAAGAAACCCTGTCAAGGGCTGGCCTTCCCTCCCTCAGAACCCCTTCATTCACTCCGGCGGACTTTACGGATTGCGACCCGATCCGGCTGAAAGCTCCGGAAACGGAACCCCTGGGCGAAGTCGACCGATCCATCCGCAACGCCTCAAACCATGTCCGGCAGGTGACTCTCCGGGCCAAGGTGTCCGGGAGGCGAACCCTCATCGTCCGCGGGGACGGAAAGATCGTTACGGATCTCCGCTTTCATTCCCTTTTTGCGGTCCAGGTCACGGTTGAACGCAAGGGGACGATACAGACCGGATACGAGGTACGCGCCTTTCAAACCGGGCCCGGGAATTTTTGGGACGACCTGTCCCCCCTGGAAGTCGGCCGACAGGCACTGGAAAGAGCCCTGCTCATGCTTGAGGCCAGCCAGTGCCCGGCAGGAAGAATGCCGGTTGTCCTCTCAGGCCAGGCGGGAGGAACCATGATTCACGAGGCCTGCGGGCACGGCCTGGAAGCGGATATCGTGCAGAAAGACTATTCGGTTTACCGTGACCGGCTCGGAGAGCAGGTCGCTAGTCCGCTCGTCACTCTCGTGGACGACGCGACGATCCCGAGAGCGTATGGGAGCTATGAAGCCGATGATGAAGGGACACCCTCCCAGCGCACCATCCTGATCGACAGGGGGGTTCTGAAAGCCTACCTGACCGACGTGCAGTCAGCCCAAAAGGGCGGCCTTCCCCTGACGGGAAACGGCAGGAGGGGTTCCTACCGGAATCTGCCTCTGCCCAGGATGAGCAACACGTTCCTTCTTCCTGGCGAAGACCCCTTTGAATCCCTGCTGGACAAGGCGGGGAAAGGCCTGCTTGTGACGAAGATGGGAGGGGGACAGGTCAACCCGACCTCCGGTGATTTCGTTTTCCAGGTGACCGAGGCCTTTCTCATCGAGAACGGGAGGGTCGGAAAACCCGTCCGGGGTGCCACCCTCATCGGCAACGGCCCGGAAACGCTGAAACAGATCGAAGCGATTGGCGGTGACCTCCATTTCGAACCCGGCCTGTGCGGAAAAGATGGCCAGAGCGTGCCGGTCACGGATGGGCAACCCAGCCTTCTCATTCGGGATCTGCTGGTAGGGGGGTGTGAAATCGGCGATGGCGAGGGTTAGGAAACAGTATCCCGAACTTCGTGAGCGACAGAGCCCAACGGTCCGGAAAGAATCCGGCGATTCTACGGAAAGCCCGGCCTGGGTGGACGGCGCCGTTGTTTTCGTGCTCTTCCTTGCCGTGTATTTTCTGGCTTCGCTCTATACCGACCTGACCGGAGCCTGGGGGCAAACCGTCAGAAACGGCTTCTTCGGTATTACCGGAGGCGGTGTCGTGCTCCTGCTTGTTTTCGTCCTGTACTGCGGGATTTTCCATCTCCTGAGGAAGCCGGTCCAGGATCTGGCAAGGCAGGCGGGTGGAACGATCGTCCTGTATCTTTGCCTGGAGGTCGTACTTTTCATCGGCCAGGGAACCTGGCCAATGGCGGCCCGAGAGTGGCTCAACCCAGGGCTGCTGGGAAAAGCGATCGGGGAATTCCTCCTGAAACAGACGGGCGTCCTGGGCATCGTTCTTGCCGGGCTTTTCGGGGTCTTCCTTTCCGCAGCCCTGTACGGACTGATCGAGCCGCTCGACTTTGTCCGCTGGGCTGGGACGATCCGGGACGGGCTGTTTTCGGGAATGCGCCGCTTCAAGGTTCTTTTGTCGGGGATTTCCCTCCCGATGACCGAAAAACTTTTCCCGAAGACGCCGGACGGCGTTTCTGAACCCGAAACGGCCCCGCTTTTTTCCAAGAGCGGGACTCAAATTGCCGAGCCTCCGGAAATCGCTCCTTTATCTCCGTCATTTGCAGAAGAAGAAACGGATGACCTGCTCGTCCTACCCGTTGAAGAAGCGGTCGAACAGGCAGAATTCCAGGAAGAGTGTCCTCTTCCTGAGGGGATCGATCCTTCTGCCTTCCCTCCGCCGCTTGAACTTTTCGGCAATGAGGGGATCACCGCCAACCCGATTTCGGACGAGCTGATCCGCAACCAGGGAGAGCGAATCATCTCCACCCTTGAGGAATTCGGCGTTGAAGCCGAGCTGGCAGAAACGATCACAGGACCGACCGTCATCCAGTTCCGCCTGCAGCTGGCACCGGGGATCAAGGTCAGCAAGGTCGCGGGGCTCAGCAACGACCTGGCCGTGGCACTTGCGGTTCCCGCCCTGCGGGTCGAAGCTCCCATCCCGGGTACGACCTTCGTCGGGATTGAAACGCCTAACCCGAGAAGATGGATCGTTCCGTTAAGGGCCCTCCTCGAGTCGACTCCGTTCCAGCGAGGCGATTTCGACCTTCCTCTCCCCCTGGGGCTTACCGTCGACGGAGTGCCGCTCGTCATGGGACTCGAAGACCTGCCGCACCTTCTCGTGGCAGGGACCACCGGGTCAGGGAAGAGCGTCCTCGTCTCCAGCTGCATCATCGGGCTGTGCTGCGCCAGGAGGCCGGATGAACTGCGCCTCCTGCTGATCGATCCCAAGCGGGTGGAGATGACCCTCTACGAGAAGCTCCCCCACACCCTGACTCCTCCCGTCGTCGACTCGAAAAAGGCCGTCCACGCCCTCGGATGGGCGATACGGGAAATGGAGCGCCGTTACGAGCTTTTCGCGGGCGCAAGGGTCCGGCACCTGAAGGCCTACAACAGGAAAGTCCTTCCGAAAGACCGGCTCCCTCACATCGTCATTGTCGTCGACGAACTGGCCGACTTGATGATGACCTCTCCGAAGGAAGCCGAGGATTACATCTGCAGGCTTGCCCAGATGGCCAGGGCCACGGGCATTCACCTCATCCTTGCCACCCAGAGGCCTTCCGTGAATGTCGTCACCGGCCTGATCAAGGCCAACATCCCGGCGCGGGTTGCCTTCACCCTTCCTTCCCAGGCGGATTCCAGGACGATCATCGACCTTTCCGGGGCGGAAAAGCTCCTCGGAAAAGGAGACATGCTTCTCCTGACTTCCCGCTACCCGAAACCCCTTCGGGTACAGGGTCCCTGGATCGACGAAAGCCGGATCACCGGGTTCATCCAGCATGTCCTGCGGGTTTTCGGCGAACCGCAACATATCGATATCGACAGTGACGAAAATGGAACCTGGGGGGAAATCGCGGCCAACCTGGAGGATCCGCTCCTGGAAGAGGCCGTCTCGATCATCCTTCAAACGGGGATCGCTTCGGCCAGCCGTCTCCAGAGACAGCTGAAAATCGGTTTTACACGCGCGGCGCGCCTGATCGACACCATGGAGCAGCTGGGCATGGTGGGGCCCCAGGAAGCCTCTCGCCCAAGGGAGATCCTGGTTGATGAAGACAAGGCCGAGGAGATTCTCCGCCAGGCCTTCAGCGGTGGGGGTTGATCCATATGGAGAGAATCGAGGAAATCAGACTGCCTCAGGTGCTTTTGTCTTCCCCGATGATCCCGCAAGGGGAGGAAATCCTCCTGGTCGCGGGGGGGCGTAAGCCCAGGGTCAACTGGCTGCTTGAAGCCGCCGAAAATCGTACCGTCTGGGCCATCGACCGGGGAGTCGACGCCTGCATGGAAGCCGGACTTTTGCCCGCGATGATTCTGGGGGATGCCGACAGTGCCTCCCCAAAGCTCTGGAAAGCCGCAACGGAAAGGGGAGCTGAAGTGCTGTCCCTTTCCCGCGAGAAGGATGACACCGACCTCCAGGTGGCCCTCAAGACGCTCGCGATGCGGCTTGGCCGGATCAAGATCCTCGTGACGGGTTGCTGGGGAGGACGGTTTGACCATGCCTGGAGCAACGTTCTATCCGTCCTGGGAGCGCTTCGTGAAAGGGGTGGCTATGCGGTCCTTGTCGATCACAGGGAACTTCTGGCCTTCATCAGGGGCAGGGAAACCGTAACGCTCACCCAGCTCAGGAAACCCGAGGCCGTTTCGCTTCTGGCCTTTTCGGAACGATGCACGGGAGTCTCGATCCAGGGGGTTCACTGGCCCCTGGAGAAAACGGAACTGGATAAGGGACTACCGTATGCGATCAGCAACCGTCCGAAAGGGGATGAACCCATCGTTGCGGGCCTCGATGCCGGGGAAATGGGGCTTTACGTCAGCTGGTGGGAAAGGTAGGGCGGGGGAGCGGAAGTCGAATCAAAAAAGAAAGGCGGGCTGCCCTTAGACAGCCCGCTTGACCAGACCGGAACGGAGACAGCGTGAACAGACCTTGAGCTTGGTTCGGCCCCCTTCGCCAAAATCGACCCGTACGGTTTGCAGGTTCAACTGCCAACGACGGCGGGTATGGCGGTTCGAGTGGCTGACGTTATTGCCGGTAACGGGCCCGCGGCCACAGCACTGGCAGACCTTGGACATCGTCGATCCCTCCCAGATTGGAAACCATGCAGCGAGAGGCATTGTATCATACGGCAGTATGATTGGCAAATCCGTCCGGCCAAACTAGGGGAAGAGGGTGTATCCCATGAGTTTTTCGAAGGAAATCGAAACTCTCCAGGCTATTGTCAAGCGCCTCGAGAGTGAACCGATGCCGCTGGAGGAAGCGATGGAGCTATTCGAAGAAGGAATGGCGAAGGCACAGCAGTGCAGGGCCTTTCTTGAGCAGGCACGGCAGAAGGTGATCCTCCTTTCGGAGGGCGGAAACGACTCCGGTGGGACGGCCTGGAATCCCTTGAACGGAGAGGAAACCGTATCATGACGGAAAGGGAAGAAGATCTCGAACTTCGCCTTCGGCGCTGCCGGGAGGAAGTCGACCGGGAAATCGAAAGGCTGCTCGAGGAAGATTCCGGGATCCCCGAACGTCTCCGGGATGCAATGGGGTATTCCCTTCGGGCAGGGGGAAAGCGTCTGCGTCCATTCCTGTGCATCGCTGCGGCGGAGCTTTCCGGCTGCCCGGCGGAACCGGTGCTTCCGATGGCGGTCGCCCTCGAGATGTTCCATACCGCTTCGCTGATCCACGACGATCTTCCGTGCATGGATGACGATCCGCTACGGAGGGGCAAACCTTCCAACCACATGGTTTTCGGCGAAGGGCTCGCCACTCTGGCTGGAGATGCCCTCCTTCTCTGGGCTTTCGAAACCGCAATTTCGAAGCTCCTGCCCGTTTTTCCCGCGGAACGTATCCTCGGTGCAATCGGCGAATTCGCGAAGGCCATCGGGCCCTCGGGCGTATGTGCTGGCCAGGTTCTTGACACCGATCCTTCAAGCCGGGAATCCGAAGATGATTTTGTCTGGAGAATCGCCTCCCTGAAAACCGGGGCCCTGATCCGGGCTTCTGTCCTGGCCGGCGGAATCCTCGGCGGCTTGGAAGACGTGAAAATCGAAGCATTATATAATTATGGGACACATTTGGGCCTGGCCTTTCAGGTCGTGGACGACATCCTCGATGTTACGGGAAAGCCGGAGCAAATGGGGAAGACTCCGGGGAAAGATTCTGTCCAGGGGAAGGTTACGTTCGTTTCCACCTACGGGCTGGAAAAGGCCCGCAGGATCGCCCGCGATGAGAGCGTGAAGGCGATTGATTCCCTTTCCTGCTTCGGACAGGAAGCCGATCCCCTGCGTTCCCTCGCCCGTGTGTTGCTTGATCGGTCCAGTTGAACGGAGGCGAAGCGCCAGAAGGATGGGCATTCTCGAGAACCTGAAGGATTACGAGGGATTCAGGCAACTTCCAAAGGAACAGCTGCCGGGACTCTGCCAGGAGGTCCGGGAGCTGATGGTTCGTGTCGTTACAGAAAACGGGGGACATCTGGCATCCTCGCTTGGGGCTGTCGAACTCGTCGTTTCCCTGCTTCGCGTGTTCGATCCAAGAAAAGACCGCATCATCTTCGATGTGGGACATCAGGCCTATGCCTACAAAATCCTGACGGACCGTCTCGAACGCTTTCCAACCCTGCGCCTGGAAGGCGGAATTTCGGGGTTTCCCAAAAGGAAGGAAAGCCCTTTCGATCATTTTGATGTCGGGCACAGCAGCACGTCGATCTCAGCCGCCCTTGGATACGCCAAGGCCCGGGATCTGATGCGGCAGAACCATGAAGTAGTGGCAGTCATCGGAGACGGGGCGCTTTACAATGGGCTTGCCATGGAGGCCTTGAACAATGTGAGGGAAACCCAAAGCCGCCTGACCGTGATTTTCAACGATAACTCCATGTCGATCAGCCGCCCTGTCGGCGGCCTCGCCGATTACCTGGCCCGCCTGGCGGTCAACCCCTACTACAAGCGCTTCAAGGAGTACGTGAAGGACCAGTGCCGGAAAAGGCAGCGCGGGGAGTCCATCGAGGATCTATTATCCCGCTCCAAGACACGGATGAAGTCCCTGCTGCAGCCAAACAACATCTTCGAGGGCCTGGGAATCAGCTACTGGGGCCCCTTCGACGGGCACAACCTGGATGAACTGCTGGAGATTTTCAATCTTTCCCGGTTTTACGGGCAGCCGCTTTTGATCCACCTACGCACGAAAAAGGGAAAAGGCTACCCGCCGGCTGAAGCCGACCCGACGCGATACCACGGGATCCCGGGGAATAAGGCGGGAAAAACGAATCCTTCCGGGGCCAGCTGGAGCGATGTCGTCGTTCATTCCGTGAGAGAACTGGCCGAAACGGATGAACGCATCGTCTGCCTGACGGCAGCCATGAAAGACGGAACGAGGCTGAACGGGTTCGAAGAACGCTGGCCGAACCGGTGTTTTGACGTGGGGATCGCGGAAGGGCACCTCCTCACCTACGCCGCGGGTCTTGCCGCCGGGGGAATGAGGCCCTTTGTCTTCATCTATTCGACGTTTCTGCAAAGGGCCATGGACCAGCTGATTCACGACATTGCCATGCAGGACCTTCCCGTGGTGCTCCTCGTCGATCGGGCCGGCCTGGTGGGGGAGGATGGAGAAACCCACCACGGCCTGGTTGATGTCTGCTGGGGAAAGTCGATCCCCGGGATGACCATCATGGCCCCGCGAGATGCCGAAGAAGCCGGCTGGATGATCCGGGAAGCGCATCGGCAGGGACATCCCGCGATGATCCGCTTTCCGCGCGGCCTCGCACCGGATCGGCTGAAGGCTTCGGGCAACCCCGCCGCCCCCGCGGAATGGGGGAAAGCCGAAGTCCTGATCGAAGGAAAGGCCCCCTGGACGATCATGGCCTACGGGAAAGCGGTCGCTCTGGCGCTGGAAATCCATGAACTGGCAGCGCGGGAAGGCCTGCCGGAGCCTTCCGTGCTCGATCTCCGTTTTGTCCGCCCCGCGGACTGGGGCCGTATCGACGCGGCGCTCTCCTGCAACCGCCTGGCCTGTGTCATCGAGGACGGGTTCGTCTGCGGGGGGGTCGGAGAGGCGATCGCCGCCCGGGCCAACTCAATCCGGGGCTCTGCGCGGGTGCTCCCTTTCGGCGTGCCTGACCGCTATATCCCGCAGGCCACGGTTGCAGCCCAGTGGAGAGCCTGTGGCCTTACGGCGCAGGAGATCCTGGAGAAGGCCCTTGACTCGCTCGAAGGAACGGCTCGATAAACTTCTCGTCGAAAGGGGACTCGCGCCAACCCGTGCCAAGGCACAGGCGCTGATCATGGCCGGACTCGTCCGGGTCAACGGGTCCCCCGCGGACAAGGCGGGGCAACAGGTTTCAACCGATCTCGACCTGACGGTCATCGGGCAGGAAACAGAGTGGGTGAGCCGCGGAGCCAAAAAACTGCTCAAGGCTCTGGAAGTTTTCGGAATTGATCCAGCCGGTCTTGTTTGCCTGGATGTCGGGGCTTCTACCGGCGGGTTCACCGAAGTCCTTCTGTCCCGCAACGCTTCCCGAGTCTACGCCGTCGATGTAGGATACGGACAGCTGGCCTGGAAAATCCGTACCGATCCGCGGGTCGTCGTCATGGAACGGACAAACGCCCGCTACCTCAGCCGGGAATCGTTCCCGGCGCAGGTGGACCTGATCGTGGTTGACGCTTCCTTCATTTCGCTGCGCCTTTTGCTGCCGCCCCTGCTGGATCTCCTGAAGCCCGACGGAGAGATGGCCGTCCTGGTGAAACCCCAGTTCGAGGCAGGCAAGGAACGCGTAGGCAAGGGGGGAGTGATCCGTTCCCCAGAAATTCACCGGGAGGTGCTCGAGGAATTTATCGATTACGTCCGGACCCTGCCTGGAATCAGCTTGGCGGGGTTGACCTGGTCCCCCATCAAGGGTCCCAGCGGGAATATTGAATTCCTTGCGCATCTCTCGCGCGTCCTCCGGGAAGGGAAAACTCCTGAAAACGTGAAGGAAACGGTAGCAGCAGTCGTTTCAGAAGCGGTTCTGGCCCTGTCCGGAAAGCCGGAACGGGAAAGCCGAGAAAAGGGGATTGACAGATGAAAGACAAAATCGGCCTGCTGATCAACCCGCAAAAGCCAAAGGCTCTGGAAATCGGCAAGCGCCTGCTTCGATGGGGGGCAGAAAAAGGCGTTTCATTCCTTGCCCCGCCCCACGAAGCCGCTGTTCTGGGTATCCCGGGAGCGGAGGACGAGGATTGGAAAGAGCAGGTTCGTTTCGCTGTCGTCCTGGGCGGAGACGGCACCTTCCTCAGAGCCGCAAGGTATGTCCTTGGAAACGACATCCCCCTTTACGGGATCAACGTCGGGAGGCTGGGCTTTTTGGCCTCGGGCGATCCGAACCAGGCCGAAAAGGATATTGAAACGATCCTCGAGGGGCGCTTCTTTACCCAGAGGAGGCAGCTTCTTAAGGGGACCGTCTTTCGCAAAGATGCGATGGTCCACGAGGTCTACGCCCTGAATGACCTGGTTGTGACAAAGGGCGCCTTTGCCCGGGTCATCACCCTCGAAATCTCGGTCGGGCAGCGTCCCTTGAGCCTGATGACGGGAGACGGTCTGATTCTTTCAACCCCCACGGGATCGACCGGCTACGCCCTTTCGGCCGGAGGACCCATCATCCCCCCTCACGTCCCCTGCATGCTGCTGGTGCCGATCTGCGCTCACACCCTCTATGCCCGGCCGATGGTTTTCGGCGGGGACGATCTTATCCGGGTCATCCCGCGCGGAGACCACCGGGACATGATGCTGACGCAGGATGGGCAGCTCGGGTACGAGCTTTTACCAGGAGACCAGATCTGCGCATCGCTGGCAAAGGAGAAATCAGTGAGCATCATCCTTCTGCCTGACCGGGACTATTACGATCTTCTTCTGGAGAAATTCCAGTGGGGGCAGAACGTCATCGAATGAACACGCCGAAGGGTGGACTTTCCGAATTTTCGGTCAAAAATATCGGGGGCATCCGGCAGGCCCGTCTTGTTCTCAAGGGCAATTTCATCGCCGTAACGGGCGAAAGCGGGGCGGGGAAGAGCAGCCTGGTCAGGGCCCTGGAGCTCCTGGCGGGGAAAAGGGGACAAGCGGCCTCCATCCGCTTCGGAGCCGAGGAAGGGGAAGTGTGGGGAACTTTCCGGGAGAAAGATTCCGGGAAAGAAATCGTCGCGGGACGCATCCTCTCGAGAGGAACGAAAAACCGGAGCTTTCTCGGAGAAGAAACGGTCCCGTTCGCAAGATTGAAGGATTTCACGGAAAGCCGTATCGGCATCCAGAGCCAGTTTTCCCAGCTTGACCTGCTTGACCCCCGTCGCCAGAGGGATCTTCTTGACAGCTGCGGAGGAGAGGAATCCGCCAGGTTGAGAAAGAAGCTGGCCCAGGATTTCGAAACGGCAATGGGGCTTGAAAGAAAACTTTCTGCCCTGCAGGAAAGAAGACGGGAAGTCGAACGGACCTGCCTGGACGCGGAAAAGGTGATTGAAACCGTCCGCCGCCTCCAGCTGAAGGAAGGAAACGAGGCTGGATGGAAAGAGGAACTCCTGTCCGTCGAGCAATTCCTCGCAAGCCAGAGGAAACAGGTGGAAATCGCGACCCGTTTTCTTGGCGCCGCTTCCGAAGAAGGCCTCGCCGACGAATTCCAGCGGTGGATCCGCGAAATGGCCGGCCTTCTTGATAAAAATCAGGAAGCGGCGTTGGGAAACTCGTTCGAAATTCTTATGAAGGAAATCCAAAAACTGGAAAATTTTGCCAGGACCATCCTTCGGGACCGGCGATTGGCCGAAGCGGAAGAGCGGAGAGAACTCCTTGAAAACAGGCTTGGCACTCTTCGGAAGCTGAAACGGCTCGTGGGCGTCGAATCGCTGGAAGAACTGCTCGCTTTCTGCGAAAAGGCCGAGAAAAACCTTGACTGGATGCGGAAAAGCTCCATGGAAAGGGAATCCCTGATCCAGCTTTGCCGGCAGGCGAGGAAAGAAGTCGCCCAGACGGCAAACGCACTGGGACAAAACAGGCGGGCTCTTGCAGCGAAACTTGAGGAAACCGTGACCTGCCATCTCGCCGACCTTGCGATGGAAAACTTCCATTTCGGAGTCTCCCTGAAAGACCTCGGGAAAATCAGGCCAAGCGGTTCGGACGAAATCGAATTTACCCTTTCGAATGGGAATTTCAGCGGCCCGATCGCCCGGGTCGCCTCAGGGGGGGAGCTCAGCCGGATCCTTTTGGCTCTCCAGGTTTCCCTTCCGGACGACCAACTTCCCCAAACTCTAGTTTTCGACGAGGTCGAGGCCGGGCTGGGTGGACGCTCCGCCCTTTTGACAGGATTCAAACTCCGGGAACTTTCAGGCCGTTGCCAGGTCATCCTCGTCACCCACGAGGCAGTGATCGCAGCAAGAGCGGACCAGCACTTTACCGTCCGCCGAAACGGTGACCTGACCGAGATTTTGGAAGTCACGGGTGAGGAAAGGGCAGCGGAAATTGCCCGAATGCTTTCAGGAACTCCTGATTCTCCGGAAGCCCTCGAACATGCCTCCGCCCTTCTGAAAGAAACGACATAAAAGCTTGACGGACCGCCTCGGGGACCTTAAAATTCAAAAGCTGTCAACATATCGCTTGGGAAGGGCTCAAGTGCCGCTGGCCGCCCTGTGTCCCAGCGGGAGGAGGAACGGATTCGATGTATGCAGTGATCGAAACAGGAGGGAAACAGTATCGCGTATCGCCGGGTGAAATCATCCGCGTGGAGAAGATGAGCGCGGAACCCGGAGCGTCCGTCAGCCTTGGGAAAGTGCTTTTTTTTGCGGACGAGAACGAGGTCAAGATTGGAAACCCCTTCCTTGAAGCGGCTAGCGTTGAGGGGACGGTCCTCCGGCACGGCCGGGAACCGAAGGTGTTCATTTTCCACTACAAGCGCAAGAAAAACTACCGCAAATTCCGCGGACACCGGCAGGACTTCACGGAAGTCCGCATCGATGCGGTTCGCGGGTAGCGCCGGTTCGGGTACAGGAGGAAAACGATGGCTCACAAAAAAGGACAGAGCAGCAGCACCAACGGCAGAGATTCCATCGGAAAGCGCCTGGGCCTCAAGCGTCATGACGGCCAGGTCGTCAACGCGGGAACGATCCTCGTCCGGCAGAGGGGAACAAAGATCCACCCGGGTCTAAACGTGGGGCGGGGCAAGGATGACACGCTTTTTGCCCTCAAGTCGGGAATCGTTCGTTTCACGACAAGATGCGGCCGCAAGGAAGCCCGGATTGAAACCGTTCCTGCCTGATTTGAGATCTTTCTGCGCCGAGATTTGCAAAGCGAAAGGGGCCTTGCAGGGCCCCTTTCGCTTTCAAAAGGTTTCTGCAATGAGGTGTTGCGAATGAAATTCATTGATCTGGCGACCATCACCGTTCGGTCAGGAAACGGCGGCGATGGCTGCATGAGCTTCCGCAGGGAGAAGTACATCCCGAAAGGCGGCCCGGACGGAGGGAATGGGGGACGGGGGGGGAACGTTTACCTCGAAGCCACCCGCTCGCTGCAGACGCTCGCCGATTTCGAATTTGAGCGGCGCTTTTTCGCCGAATCGGGGAAACCGGGGGAGGGTGCCCGGAGGAATGGCCGGTCCGGAGAGGATCTCCTTATCCCGGTCCCCTGCGGGACCCTGGTTTTTGACGCGTTCTCCGCGGAACCGATCGCCGACCTCGTGGAACCGGGTGACCGTTTTCTCGCCGCAAGGGGCGGAAGGGGAGGAAGGGGAAACGCGGTCTTCGCCAGTTCTTCCCGAAGAACCCCCCGGTTCTCCGAAAAGGGGATGCCTGGGGAAGAGCGGACCCTGAGACTTGAGCTCAAGCTGATCGCGGATGTCGGGCTTGTCGGTATGCCCAATGCCGGGAAATCGAGCCTGCTCGCGGCCCTTTCCAAGGCCCAGCCCAAGATCGCTTCATACCCTTTCACGACGCTTTCTCCCAACCTCGGCGTGCTGTCCGTTGACGATGACCGGGTCGTCCTCGCCGACGTTCCCGGACTCATCGAGGGATCCCACCTGAATCTCGGACTCGGGCTGGCTTTCCTTCGCCATATCGAACGGACGCGATTCCTGGTCCACGTCCTCGACGTGTCGGATGAAGGGGGATTCCCGTCCGTTCGGAAACAATGGGAAACGGTTCGGGAAGAATTCAGGCAGTACAAGGAAGCTCTTCTAGAAACTCCAGCCCTCGTCGTGGGAAACAAGATCGATCTCCTGGAAGACCGGGCGGTCCTCGAGGAAATCCGCGCGTTTTTTGAAAGAATGGGGTTGCGGTTCTTCCCGCTGAGCGCCCTGACCGGGGAAGGGATCGACAGCCTGGCAAATGCGATCGTGGAGTGTTCGCGGTCTATCCCGCGCCCGACCGGAGAAACCCGGCTGGTCGCCCTGCAGGAAGAAGAACCGGAATCGTCTTCCGGCCCGCGGAAACGGGATGTCGTCCAGATCGTAAAACTCCGTGCAAATCGGGGGTATCGAGTGATCCATCCCCGCCTTGAACAAGCCGTCCTAAGGTACAATTTTGACCAGGACGAGGCGATCCTTCGATTTTCAAGGCTGCTGGCGCGGTATCGGGTGGAAGACCTGCTCGAGGAAGCCGGTGCCAGGGAAGGGGATTTGGTGACCATCGGGGAAATGGAATTCACCTTCAAACCGGAAAAAGCGGCCGAAGCCCCCGTAAGTCCAGACGAATTGAAAGCCTGATCCCGAAAGGGGAGAGGAACCTGAACCAGACCTTTCTTGCCCGGAATCGAGTCGGAATCATGGGCGGCACGTTTGATCCCATTCATTATGGGCATCTCGTGTCGGCCGAGGAGGCCTATTTCGCCCTGGGGCTTTCCGAGGTGATTTTCGTCCCGACGGGGAATCCCCCCCACAAAAGGACAAAACTCGTTTCCTCCCCCGAGGACCGCTACACGATGACCCTTCTTGCCACCCTGGACAACCCTCATTTCAAGGTTTCACGGCTTGAAATCGACCGAGGGGGAGACAGCCACACCGTCGACACCCTGAGGGAGATGCGGCACTGGTATGCCCCGGGCAGCACGGAACTCTTCTTCATCACAGGCCTTGACGGAGTCCTCGATATCCTTTCCTGGAAGGAACCTTACGCGATCATCGATCTTTGCAGGATCGTGGCAGTCAGCCGGCCCGGCTACAACTCCGCCCGGCTGAAGGATCTGCCCGAACCCATCCAGAAGGCGATCATCCCCCTTGAAATCCCGCTTCTCGCCATTTCAAGCACAGAAATCCGGGATCGAGTCCTCGAAGGGAAGAGTACGAGGTATCTCCTCCCCTGGACCGTTGAACACTACATCTTCAAGAAAAACCTTTACATCCGAAACGGAAGGTGAAACGGCTTGAAAAAAGCCCGCCTGGTTCTCTTTTTCGCTCTTTGCGCCCTTTCAATCGGCCTGGGCATCACCTGGCGAATGCACACGATCGTTTCCCCAGGATCGAAGGAAATCGAAAAGAGTTTCGAGCACGACACGCTCACGGGAAACATCAATATCCTCGCCGTGGGAATCGACGATGTCCAGGGATCCCATCGTTCCGATACGATCGCCGTCGTGGCGATCAATATCGATGACCGGTTCGTCAAGGTCCTTTCCCTTCCGCGCGACCTGCGCGTCCAGATTGAGGGGCACGGCTGGCAAAAGCTCAACCACGCCTATGCCTACGGGGGGATCGACCTTCTCCGATCCACGATCTCCAATTTCCTCGGGATTCCCCTTCACTATTCGGTCATCGTCAATTACCAGAGCTTCCCGAAGCTGGTCGACCTCCTGGGAGGGGTGTCGGTGGACGTCCCCAAGCGGCTGCGCTACACAGACCGGGCCGGCGGTCTCTACATCGACATTCCGGCAGGGCGCCAGACACTCAACGGGAAGACCGCACTGGAGTTCGTCCGCTTCCGTCACGATGCTCTCGGGGACATCGGGCGCATTCAGCGGCAGCAGCTTTTCCTGAAAGAAGTCCTGAACAAGCTTAAAGAGCCGGAAACCGTCGCCAGGCTTCCTAAGATCGTGGAGGAGGCGACCCGTTTCTTCCAGACGGAGATCCAGCCAACTCAGGCAATCCAGATGGTGAACTACCTGAAGGACCTTGACCGGAGCCGGTTCTCCTTCGAGACAATGCCGGGAAAAGCAGCAATGATCGACGGGATCAGCTACTGGCTGGGGGATATTGCTCTTGCCTCGCAGTATTTGACAACCCCACCGGAGCCTGTCAGCGGCGACAAGGCGGAAAACCAGGAAGGAACGGCCCTGGTCCCCGCCGATGCCATCCTGGAAAGGATCAGGGGACAGATCGCCGTCCTCAACGGCTGCGGGGTCAAGGGGGTCAGCCAGGCTTTTTCGGAACACCTGCAGCGTCTCGGGATCGACGTGGCTTTCCTGGGAAATGCCAAGCATTTCGACTACCAGTACACCAACATCGCGTACCCGGAGAACCCGACAGCCCAGGTCCTTTCCAATGCAAAGGCTCTCGGAGATCTCTGCGGAGTCCCGGCCAACCTCGTCCGTGCAAACCGGGGCGCGACCCATGCAACGATCATCGTCGGCAAGGATTATGATATAATTCTGAAAAGGTTAAAACAATACAAACGGAACCTATAATTAATATTTTATTACAGAGTTGAGGTGAGGCATGATTGAAGGAAAAATTGAAGGAGAAGATGAGCAAAGAGGTTCAAACCATTGTCAAATCGCTGTCCGACAAGCACGCTGAAAAAATCACCGTCATGAACCTTGGAGAATCCACAACCCTGGCCGACACGTTTATTCTGGCCACCGCCAATTCCGATGTCCACATGAACACGCTGATGGAAACGACCCTGGATACCCTCGAGGAGCTGGGGCTTCCGTCACGGCTGGAAGGGGCCTCAAGCCCGAGATGGCGCCTCATCGACGCCGGGAACCTCGTGATTCACATTTTCAGCCGGCAGGGCCGTGATTTTTACGGGATCGAACGAATCTGGGGAGATGCGGAAACGGTTGAAATCGGCGAGGATATGCCCCTGTAACGCCTTCCTGGGAAACAAGCGGGCAATGGAATAAACGGGACAAAAAGAGGGGCGCTTG
>JAAYVK010000012.1 GCA_012517195.1 Synergistaceae bacterium
GCTCCAGCAGCATGAGATTGGCTGCTGGCAGGCTTTTTATCCTGGCGCGGTCTTCCGAGAGGAGCACGGAAACCTCACAGCCGGCAAGAGCCAGGTGGCGGGCCGCTACAAACCCGTCGCCCCCGTTGTTCCCGGGTCCGCAAAGGATCGTCCAGTTCCTTCTTCCGTACCGTTCGAGGATAGCCTCGGCAGCTCCCCTTCCCGCGTTTTCCATGAGCAGGGCGGGAGGAAACCCGAACTTTTCCGACGCCAGGCGGTCTGCCTCTCGCATCGTGTCCGCATCAAAGAATGGGAGCATCAATAACCTCCAGGATCACCACGGCGATCGCAAGGTCGCCTTCGTGGGATAGGCTGAGATGGATTCGGCCCGTCCGATCGGAGAACAGTTTCCTTGCCCGGTCCGAGAGGCGCAGTTCCGGCCGCCCGTTTTCCCGGGAGACCCACACGGAAGTCAGGCCGGTTCGGGCCAGCCCCCACCCCCCGGCCTTCGCGAAAGCCTCCTTGGCGGCGAAGGACGAAGCATAATGGAGAGCGGGATTTCCACCGGTCTCTGCGTAGAGTTGTTCCTCCGGGGAAAAGGCTTTCTCTATAAACCTGCGGTTGGCGATTGCGACAGCAATCCTGGAAACACTGCACAGGTCAACGCCGACTCCAATGATCACGGGGACCTCCTAGAAGTACCGGCTTCGTGGCGATTATAAAGGAATTGGGAATGAAGGGAAAGGAAAAGGCATCCCGCGAGGGATGCCTTGATTTTTGGTGGGTGGTGCAGGACTCGAACCTGCGACCTCTTCCGCGTCAAGGAAGCGTTCTTCCTCTGAACTAACCACCCGGAGCATCATGCATTTTAAGGGGCGCCTTCCGCCTTGTCAATCATCCTTTTCCAGACATACATGGCAATCGCTGCTGCAACGGAGGCGTTGAGTGAACCGGAGGCCCCTCCCATGGGAATGCTGCGATGTTCATCGCAGCGGTTTTCCAGGGGCCGGGTGATCCCCTGCCCTTCGCTTCCAACAACAAGGGCCATCCTCGATGGAAGAGGCTTGCCGTCCAGGGGGTCTCCTGCACCAGGGGTCATTGCGACCGACCAGAATCCTTCCGGTTCGAGCACGTCCAGAGCGGAAAGAAGATTCGAAGCCGACACGACGGGGATCCTTGCCGCCGCACCCGCACTTGCTTTCAGGACTGTCCCGGTTGGAAGGGCCGCCCTCCTTTTCGGGATCACGACCGCCGATGCACCGAAGGCTTCTGCGGAGCGCAGGATACTCCCCAGATTGCCGGGGTCCTGCAGGTGATCCAGCAGAAGCACTAGAGCCGGTGCCGGGTTTTCTGGCACGAGCTGAACCAGTTCAGAAACATCGTGAAGGTCTACCGCGGAAATCAGGGCCACCACGCCCTGGTGGGCGCTTCCGGGGCAGGTCCGTTCAATCGTCAGGCGGTCAACCTGCAGTAAGGGGATTCTCCGTTCGCGGCAGGAATCCTCGATCCTGCGGATGGACTGGTGGTGAGTCCCCCGGGCAACGAGGACTTTCTTGATACGGCTTGGAGCTTCCTCGATCAGGGCGAGGACCGAGTTGCGCCCCCAGATGATTTCCTGCGGGTCCTGGTTTCTTTCTTCTGGCATGGCCCTTCCTCCTTGATTTGAAGCTGGCCCAGAAACTCTCTCAGGCAGGTGGCGGTATGCCCGATCCCGGATCGCGCCACCTCCTGCGGGGTGCCTGTCGTGACGATTCTTCCTCCCTCTTCTCCGCCTTCCGGCCCCAGGTCGACCAGGTAATCGCTCGAGGCCAGCACGTCCAGGTTGTGTTCGATCAGAACCACCGTGTTCCCCTGGTCCACCAGCTTGTGGAGGAGGAGAAGAAGTTTCCTCACATCCGTGTAATGCAGGCCGGTGGTCGGTTCGTCCAGGAGGTAAAGGGTCGAGCCGGTGAACCGTTTGGACAGTTCGGCGGCCAGCTTGACCCTCTGGGCCTCGCCGCCGCTCAAGGTGGGCGCCGGCTGCCCGAGGCGGATGTACCCGAGACCCGCCTCCTCGATGCCCTTCAGTTTCGAGGCGATCCTTGGAATATCCGCGAAGAACCGTAAAGCCTCATCCACGGGCAGATCCAGGACATCCGCGATATTTTTCCCCCTGTACCGGACCTCGAGAGTTTCATGATTGTAGCGCTTCCCTTTGCAGATTTCGCAGGGAACGAATACATCCGGCATGAAAAGCATGGAGATCCTGCTTTCCCCTTCGCCCCTGCAGGCTTCGCAGCGGCCCCCTCGGACGTTGAAGCTGAACCGGCCCGGCTGAAAGCCGCGGATTTTGGCTTCGGGAAGCTGAGAAAAAAGCTCCCGGATCAGGGTGAAAACCCCGGTGTAGGTGGCGGGGTTGGACCGGGGGGTGCGTCCGATAGGGTCCTGGTTGACCAGGACAACGTTCCTGAGGGCTTCCCATCCCAGGATTTCGCGATGCGCCCCAGGGCGCCCCCGAAAGTCCCTGTCCAGAATACGCTTGAGTCCCTTGTACAGGACCTCGTGCATGAAGGTGCTCTTCCCTGAACCGGAAACCCCCGAGATGCAGGTCATGACGCCGAGAGGCAGGGATACGTCCAAATCCTTCAGGTTGTGTTCTTTTGCCCCGAGCACGGTGAGCCAGCCCGCGGGAGCTCTTGGAGCGGGACGGATGATTGTCCCGGAGGCCCTTCCTTCCAGGTAGGGACCCGTAAGACAGTCGGTGGAAACGATCTCTTCCCGGGTGCCGGCCGCTACGACCTGGCCTCCGTGTTCCCCCGCATGAGGGCCGAGTTCTAGGATGTAGTCCGCTGCGAGCATCGTGTCCCTGTCGTGCTCCACTACCAGGACGGTGTTGCCGAGATCGCGAACCGCACGAAGCGTCTGGAGAAGCCTTCCCGTATCCCGGGGATGAAGACCGATCGTGGGTTCATCCAGGACGTACAGCACCCCGCAAAGCTTGGAGCCGATCTGGGTGGCAAGCCTGATCCTCTGGCTTTCACCGCCGCTAAGGGAATCCGCCCGCCGGGACAGCGTCAGGTAACCAACACCGACATCGTCCATGAAGGAGAGCCGCTTTCTAAGTTCATCCAGGATCTGACCGGAGATCTCAAGAGCCTGCGAGGACAGGTTGAGCTGATCCAGCCGCCGGAGAAGGGATGAAACAGGGATTTCGGTTACGTCTGCGATGTTCAAACCGTTGATTTTAACGGCCAGCGCTTCGGGGCGCAGGCGACGGCCCTGACAGGCCTGGCACCGGTCCTCGGTTCGAAAGGAAATCAGTTCTTCCGCTACGGAGTCTGATTCGGTTTCGGTCCACCGGTTTTCGAGCCAGGGCAGCAGACCTTCATACCGTCCCAGGTATGTCTGTACCTGTCCGTTTTCCCGGTAGGTCATCGGTACGCGGTCTGAAACGCCGTTCAGGACCGAGTCCCTGATTTCCGGGGGAAGATCCCTGAAGGGTCCGGAAAGATCCCAGCCTTTCGCTTCGGAGACGGCTCTCAGCTTCCTGAGCATGTAATGCGTTGTTTTCCATGGGAGCAGGGCACCATCCCAGACCGATCGTTCCGGGTCGACGGCAAGTTCGACGGAAAAATGTTCGTGA
>JAAYVK010000081.1 GCA_012517195.1 Synergistaceae bacterium
GCACAGGGCGGCGGGGGCTTCAGCCGCCCTGTGGTCGTTTTCGGGACGATCAGAGCAGGATGACCTGTCCGATTTCTGAGTCTCCGTCCATGTAGACCGCAAAATTCCCGTGGTAGATCCGGACTGCCGGATGGGTCCCCTTTTCGTAGGGAGAATTGTCGAACCAGTCCTTGTTGAACACGTTTCCGGATTCCCCGGCGAAGACCGGCAGGTAGAGGATCCCGTCCACGTCCAGGTCCAGGAAGAAATGGGTGCCGTAGGAAAGTTCCGGAGTGAAATTGCTTTCCCTGATTCCGACTTCCACGAGACACCCGCAATGGCAGATCTCGTTGTACTTGACAGGGACCCCGAGATCCGGGTTCGTGCTTCCCCAGCGGCCCGGGCCGACGAGGATGTATTTGCTCCCCGCGAGGGCGGTATTCGCGTTCCCGACGGCGCGGGCAACCTCGTAGAAGGTGGCGTCGGTGCCGTACAGGTCAGGGTCGACGTAAAGAAGGGATTCGGTTTTCTCGAGGATCCCGTTGCTGACCATCCGGTTGCCCCGAAGGAGGAGACGGTCTTCGGGCACCTCGGGAATGTTGACCTTCGCCATTTCGGAATACGAGGCGAGGGGACGCATCTGGATCAGGGAGAGCTCCCGGGTTTCCGTCTCGTAGGTGAATTCGATGTCCACCGGAATCCCCATCGACTGTTCCAGGTGTCCGAGAAGGCTCCGCATCAGCTGGAACAGGTAGGGATGGCGGGTGGGGAGGGCCGAAAAGGAGAAGATCGGCTTTGAAAAACGCTTCAGCGGGCTGCCGGCCCAGTAAAGGAGGTTGTCCGTGTAGATTTCGACAAAGGAATGGACCGATTTGTGCTGTTTCAGGATGTAAGGAAGGAACTGGCGGAGCGACCCGGTCATGAAGGAACCGAAATTCCGGTCGATGTAATCGAATTCCACCTGGCTCGCCATGGCGATTTCCCCCGGCTGGTTTCCTTCCGGGCGAAGATTCGGATTGGTCAGGTAGAACACACGGGCTTTTGCCCGGTCAACCGTCCGTGTCCCCAGGCCAAAGCAGATGCGCATGAGACCGTCTTCCTTCCGTACGCGCGGGGTCGGCCTGCGGTAGACCTTCGAGAAGGCGGCTCCCGCAAGTTCAGGGTAGTAGAGGTGCCCATGGGGCTTTCCCATGAGCGGCTGAACCAGGACGGCCATCGCTTCATCTTCGTCGCGGAAGCCGTGCTTCATGCGGTAGGCCCTGGGCGCAGGATTGAAGACGGAGGCCCATACCGACCGGATCCCGTCCTCCAGTTCGCGGTTGCGCCTTTCCTGCGATCCCGTGTTGGCGGAGAAACAGGTTTCGTATTTCCCGGCAAAGGAGAGCTGGACCGAATCTTCGAGCAGGGAGCTCGAACGGATGGCGAGCGGCCGATCCCCGAGCGTTTCCATCCCCCGGGCAAGATCGGCACGGAAGCTTTCCCTCAGCCGGCCCTTCGAGAATGCAAGGTTGATCCGGTTTATGTCCGGTTCGGAATAGACCCACTCCATCCGGTTGTCCCGGATGAAGTCCAGAAAAATCTCCGTGCTGACCACGAGGGTGGCGGGAGGGAGGTTGACAGCTTCCTCCAGGGGAGAACCCTTCAGGGCAAAAAAGGCGAATGCCAGTCCCTTCGCCTTGCCCCCGACGGGGCCTTTCCCGATGAGCCAGCCCCTCTCCGCATAGACGGATTCGGCATCAAAACGGGAAAAATAGCTGAGATTTTCCCTTCCAGGCATTCTCATCCCTCCCGTCAATCAGGGGTTAGGGGTTCAGACGATAGATCGTCCTCGGCCAGGGGATTGCCTCGCGGATGTGCTGAAGGCCGCAGATCCACGATACGACCCGCTCGATTCCCATCCCGAAGCCGCTGTGTGGGAACGAACCGTAACGCCGGAGGTCCAGGTACCATTCGTAGGAGGATTCGGGCAGGCCCTCCTCGCGGATTCTCTTCAGGAGTAGATCCAGATTGTCCTCCCTCTGGGACCCCCCGATGATTTCTCCGTATCCTTCCGGGGCGAGGAGATCGTCACAGAGGACCAGGTCCTCCCTTTCCGGGTGCTGCTTCATGTAGAAGGCTTTGACCTTCTTCGGGTAGCATTCTACGAAAACCGGCTTGTCGAACTGTTTTGTGAGAAGGGTCTCGTCGTCCCCTCCAAAATCGTCCCCGTAGGGAATGTCGCTTCCGAGCTTCTGGAGCAAAGCCACGGCATCGTCGTAGGAGATGTGGTAGAAGGGAGGGGTGATCCTTTCAAGCGCGGAAACGTCCCGCTCCAGGAGTTCGAGTTCCTTCCTGCAGTGCTCGAGGACTCCCTTCACGACGGCGCAGACCAGGCCTTCCTGCAGGGCCATATTGTCGTGGTGGTCCGCGTAGGCAACTTCCGGTTCGATCATCCAGAATTCCGTGAGGTGGCGCCGGGTCTTGGATTTTTCCGCCCTGAACGTCGGGCCGAAACAGTAAACCTTCCCGAAGGCCGCTGCAGCGGCTTCCGCGTACAGCTGGCCTGTTTGGGCCAGGTAGGCTTTTCCAAGGTCGAAATACTCGACCTCGAACAGTCCATCCGCACCCTCGCCGATGGCACCGGTCAAAAGCGGGCTGTCCACAAGGAGGAAACCGTTGTTGTGAAGGTATTCCCGGCAGGTCCAGATAACCCTCTCCCGAACCGTCAGGATCGCCTTCTGCCTGGCAGAGCGGATCCAAAGGTGACGATGGTCGAGAAGAAAGTCGATCCCGTGCTCCTTTTTCGCGATGGGGTACTCATCCACGGGATTCTGGACGACCTCGAGTCCTGTGACGGAAAGCTCCACCCCCGAAGGGGCACGATCGTCCTTTCGGACAAGCCCGGTGAGGATGATGGAAGCTTCCAGCCACAGCCCCTTGGCTGCCGAGAAATGCTCGTCCGGAACCTCTCCCTTGACCATGACGGCCTGGATGAACCCGGAACCGTCCCGGACCTGCAGAAAATGGATTTTTCCGGAACTTCGCTTGTTGTACATCCAGCCTTTCAACGTGACCTCCCGATCCACCCAGGAAGGCAGATCACGGATCATGACCCATGGTGCGGACAAAGGCACCGACCTCCTTCATTTCATGATTCTTCCTCTAAGACCTATGATACACTAACAAGAGTGAAAAACGGGGGACGGACGAGGCGCTTGCCCCTTCCCGAGTGCAAGATCCGAGGTGAACGAAAATGACCGGAGCGGGAACGAGGGGGCCGATCGGCCCCGAGCTTCTTGAGGCTGCTGAGGAGATCTCCGACCAGCTGGTGGCTTGGAGGCGCGAATTTCACCAATTCCCGGAACTCGCTTTCGAGGAGAACGTCACCTCGGCGAGGATCGTGGAAACCCTATCCGCGATCGACGGGATCGAGGTCATCAAGGGATTCGGTTGCCCGACATCGGTCGTGGCGGTCATCAGGGGGGATCTCCCGGGCAAGGCGCTGATGATCCGGGCGGAGATGGACGCCCTGGCGCTGGACGAAGAAACGGGGGTGCCCTTTTCCTCCTGCATTCCCGGGGTGATGCACGCAGCCGGGCATGATGCTCACATGGCGAGCCTTCTCGGAGCGGCGATCCTCATTTCGGAAAGGCGGAACGAACTGAACCGCCCGGTTGCCCTTCTCTTCCAGCCCGCGGAAGAAGGGAAGGGAGGCGCAAGGACTCTCGTGCAGGCAGGCCTGATCCGGCGGTTCAACGTTGGACAGGTGGTGGCCCCTCTCCTCTGGCCCAAGACCCCTTACGGAACGTTCATGACGCGCCCATCGGTCATCACGGCTCTTTCCGACCGCATCCACGTCGAGATCCGGGGTGTGGGCGGACATGCCGCCCTCCCCCATGTAACCGTCGATCCGATCCTCATCGGCGCGCACATCGTCCTCGCCATCCAGAGTCTTGTCAGCCGGGAGCTCGATCCCCTGGAGAGCGCCGTGATTTCCTTCGGCCAGGTGGAAGCGGGGGAAGCCTACAATATCATCCCGGAAACGGGCCATATGTGGGGAACTCTTCGGGCCTTCGACACGAGAGTAAGGGATTTCCTGAGAAACCGGCTGGAAAGCCTTGTCCCGGCAGTGGCATCCGCTTTCAGGGGGACGGCCGTGCTCGACTACACCCAGAACTACCCTCAGACCCAGAACGATGCCGGCCTGACCAACGCCATCATCGGCTGCGCGGAAGACTTTTTCGGGAGGGACCAGGTGAAGATCCTCGACCGCCCGCTTTTGTCCGGGGAAGATTTTTCCTTCTACTCCCTTGAGGTCCCCTCCTGCCTGATGCTGATCGGCACCGGGGAGGAGGTCGGGCTTCACCATGCCCGGTACCAGGTCCCGGAGGAAGCCCTTTCCCTGGTGGCTGCCTGGGAGGCGTTCATGGCTCTTGCGCTTCCCGGGGAATCCGGCGGGGATGTGCTATAGTCTAGCGGTTTTGTGAACGAAAAGACTCCGTCCGCCAGAGGATGGGGCCAGC
>JAAYVK010000013.1 GCA_012517195.1 Synergistaceae bacterium
CACCGCATCGACCAGCCCGCGCCGGACCAGCCGATCGAGAACCTCCGGGCGGGATCCGTTGGTGTCCAGCTTTACCGGGATTTGGGCCGTTTCCCGGAACCATTCGAGGAGTTCCTCAAGGTCCGGATAAAGCGTCGGCTCCCCGCCGCTGATCACCGCTCCATCGAGGAAAAGCCGCCTCCTCCAGATATCCGAAAGGACCGCACCGGTGTTCAGGCCTTCGGCCATCCCCGTTGCCAGCGGCACGTTGTGGCAGAACGGACAGCGGAAATTGCAGCCGATCATGAAGACGACTGAAACGACATGTCCTTCCCAGTCAAGAAACGATGTTGGAAGATACCCGCCGACCGGCGGGAAATCAGGAATCCGCACCAAGGGAAATGGCAACCCTTTTCCTGTCCCGAAGCTCCGCCCTTTTGCCGGCATTCCAGGAGGAAGTCCGCGTGAAATACCCGGTGATCCGGGTGATTCCGTCGACATTTTGGCTTTCGCAGGCCGGGCATTCACCCCTGAGTCCGCGGACCACCTTCCCGCAATCGTTGCAAACTGTGAACTCCGGGCTGAAGGCCACCTGGGCGCTTTCAGAGTGCAGGAAGATCTTCCTGACGAAGGAAGCCAGGGCCCCCGGATCAGGCTGGTGCTCTCCGAGCCACACGTGGGTGATGGCTCCCGCCTTGATCATGGGATGGAACCGACCTTCTTCAAGGACCTTTTCGATTGGATCCATCGAAATGTCATAGGCGAAATGGCTGCTGTTCGTGTAGTAGATCTCCCCGGTTTCCCGGTTTCCGCGAATGTAGCGGGCGGCCTGGTCCGGGAAATAGCGCAGATCGAGCTTGGCCAGCCGGTAGGCCGTGCTTTCTGCGGGGGTCTGCTCCAGCACGATTTTCAACCCGGTGCGGCTGGACAGTTCTTCACATTTCAGCTCCATGAACTTGGTGACGGCGAGGGCAAACTCCATCGCCTTCGGGTCCTCGTGAAGCTCGTGACCGGTCATCGCCTGGGCAAGTTCGTTCAGGCCAAGGATTCCGATGAGATGGCTGGCTTTCTTCATCCGGATGTAGGTTTCCCCGTCGTGATCCACGCACAGGGTGTTCAGCGGTCCTTTTTTCCCGAGAGACAGGATCTCCTGGATGAAGCGGCGTTTTTCCAGGTGAGCCCTGCCGGCCAGCTCCATCTGGTGGTCAAGCAGTTCGAACAGGGTGTCAAAGTCCCCTCCGCTCCGGTAGGCGAGGCGGGGAAGATTGATCGTGACGTTCTGCAGGGCGCAGTAGCGCATCTTCCAGGGCATGCGGGCTTCTTCGAGGTCTTCGGGGGTCAGCTCGAAGCTGAGCCTGCAGCATTCCGAAAGCTTGGCCACCCCGCCCCGGTCGAACACGAAATAGGTGTTGCCCTTTTCCGAAGCCACCCGGCATGCGAGGTGAAGCATCTCCTCCCAGCCAGGTTCCTTGAAGAAATCGTCGGTGATGTGCAGAAGGGGTTTCGGGAAAAAGAAGGGCTGGCCCCGGCTGTCGCCTTCCAGGTACACATCCATGAGGGCCTTGAGGAACCGCTTGGAGTCGGGCGCGTAATCGGCGTAGGTTTTCCCCGTGGTCACTCCTCCCGGACCGATCGCGGGCACGTCACGGAAATGCTTCGGGACCTCGTAGTAAAGATTGATGTCGGTGAAGGCCACCTGACCTCCGCGGCCCCCGGCGAGCTGGTTGAACTCGAAAACCAGCATCTGCGCAAGCTGTTTCACCCGTTCGTCGCTCTCGCCCTCGATGTAGGGGGCGAAAAAGACGTTGACCGCATCCCAGCCGATCGCTCCGGCAAAATTGTTCTGTAGGACGGAGGTCATCTTCAACACGTGGGCAAGGAGAACGTCCGCATGCTTGGCGGGCGCAGAAATGCTGGTGATGCAGGGGAAATTGAGGCCGTATTTCTCGACGTAGGCCATGCTCTGCCCCGAACAGTAGGGCCTGTTGATCATCCCCAGGTCGTGCAGGTGGATGTCCCCCGTCAGATGCGCCTCGGCGATATCGGGGGAGAAAACCTTCGTGAGGGCATATTCCTTCAGCACCATTTCTGCGATCGACAGGTTGATCGATTCGGGGTTGTGTGTCGTGTTGCTGTTCTCGTGGTTTGGTGAAAGCATCATCGACTCCAGGTCGAAAAGCGGGATCCCGATCCGGCTATGATCCTTCAGCTTCGCGTCCAGCCCCCGCTGGAAGAGCCTGACATTGACCATTTCGCGGATCAGCGTGGTGGTCACCTGTTCCCTGTTGCACCGGACTAGATCCTCTTCCACCTCGGCTGCGATCTCGCCTGCCAGATGGGGCTCAACCCCCGCCTCCAGGATCAGGGCTTTCTGGATGCGCTCGGCTTTCCAGGGGGACCTTTCCTCCTGGGCCAGGGCATCGACCATGAGCAGGAGGTCGGTCGACTCGGCCCGGCTGCCGAAAAGCTGCATCTGACGTCCGGCCAGCATTTCGCGGTTATCGGCCATTCTTTTCATCCCTTTCTTCAAGGAGTTTGGAGATTTCACGGGTAAAACCCGAGAGGTCGGTGAATTCCCGATAGACGGAGGCAAAACGGACATAGGCGACCTGATGGAGTCCCCTCAGCTTTTCCATGGCCAGCTCACCCACGCGCTCGCTCGAAACTTCCCCCTGGCCCGTGCTGCGGAGAGTGTCCTCGATCTGGGCCACCGCCTCTTCGATCTTCTCCAAGGGAACCGGCAGCTTTTCACAGGCCCTGGCCATTCCCTTCAGGAGTTTTTCACGGTCGAAGGCCTCCCTTCGGCCATCCTTCTTGACGACCCAGAGGAAAGCCCTGGGCTCCAGCCTCTCGTAGGTCGTAAACCGGGACAGGCAAGAGACACATTCCCTGCGTCGCCGAACGATCCGATCCTCGTCGGCTGTGCGGGTTTCAATAACCCGGGTGTCGCCAGCTCCACAAATAGGGCATTTCATCTTTTCACCCCCCATATATGGTGGCTCCACCATTATACTCGGATTTTTCCCCCTTGTCAGGGTCTGTGGATGGGAGTTTCGAGACGCAGCTGGGACCTGCGGACCAGAAAGGACGAGGGGAGCCTTTCGGCGCCCCTCGTGCAGATGAAATTTTTCGGTGCAGTCTAGGGAAGGCCCTTTTCGAGCAGCCTCGCGACGGTTTCCCTGACCCTTGAGCCGTCCACCTTTCCCTTGACTTTCGGCATCAGCGCCCCCATGACTTTTCCCATGTCGCGCGGCCCCTGTGCACCGACCGAAAGAGCAGCTTGCCTTGCCATCGCTTCGATTTCCAAATCCGTCAACTGCTCCGGCCGGTAGGCTTCAAGGATCCTTGCCTCTTCAAGCTCACGTGCCGCCCTTTCCTCGGCGCCATGGGACCGGTACTGTTCGCTCGCTTCCTTTCGCTGCTTGATGAGCCGCTGAATAACCGCGAGCACATCCTCATCGGAAAGAGGATCTCCCTTCCCCTTCTCCACCTGAGCTAGCTGCAGGGCCGCTTTCAGCATCCGGAGCGTACCCAGGCGCAGCTCGTCGCGGTTTTTCATCGCCTGGACAAGATCTTGCTGGATACGATTCTGCAGTTCCAACCGAAGGCCTCCCCGCTAGGAACGCTTCCTTTTCTTCGCCGCAGCCGCCCTCTTGAGTTTCTTCGCCTCACTCGGCTTCTGGTAGTGCTCATGGCGTCTCGCCTCGCGCAGAACCCCCACTTTGGAGACTTCGCGCTTGAAACGCCGCAAGGCGTCCTCGATCGATTCATTGTCCTTGCGAACGACAGTTGTCATCCCGAATCCCCCCTTTCATGCCACCCACGCTCATCCCGGTGGCCAGCGGAACGATCGTCCCGCCAACAGGTGCACGTGAAGGTGAGGGATAGTTTGCCCCGCCTTCGGGCCATTGTTGATCACGAGGCGAAACCCTTCCGCCTCGATTCCGAGTTCAGCCGCAAGCTTCACCGCCACCGTCATAACCTTCCCCCAGAGCGCGGGGTCCGCGGCAGCCGCGGACGGGAAATGCGCCTTCGGGATGATCAGGATATGGGTCGGAGCCTGCGGAAGGATGTCCCTAAAGGCCAGGACCTCGGAATCTTCGTGAAGGATCTCGGCTTTCCTGCGTCCTTCGATGATTTCACAGAAGACACAGTTTCCCGCCAAGTTTTCCACCCCGTCCGTGCAGGATGGAGTCATTTTATCCCAGCTTTCAGGAAGGAACAATAGTCCGGCCGGTCAAACGGGAAATCCTGCCCGAAGAGTTCTCCATCTTCGTACCCTTTGATCTTCACGCTGCAGATTTGCCCCGTCTTTCCCTCCCCGGTCCATCGCGCGGGCAAAAAGTGAGGCGTCAATCCCCGCGGTTCATTCCCCTTCCTTCTCTCGACCAGGACCGGAACGGTTTTCCCGATGAACGAAGCGGCGTAGCGCCCAAGGAGTTGCTCTCCCAGGCGGATCCCCTCTTCGCAGCGGGCCTGGATGACCGCGGCCGGCAAATGCCCTTCGAGGCGCGACGCTTCGGTATGGGGACGCCTGGAATAGGGAAATACGTGAAGTTTGCCGAACTCCAGCTCCCGGACGAGATTGAGCGTGTTTTGGAACGCTGCGTCGGATTCCCCCGGAAACCCCACGAGGAGATCGGTCGAGAAGTGTACATGATCCTGCCACCGCTCACGAATCCTCCAGACGAGGCTCCGGAATTCCCCCGCGCTGTAGCCGCGGCGCATCGCCCTGAGGATGCGGTCATCCCCGCTTTGAAGGGGGAGGTGAAGATGGGGACAGAACGCAGGTGTATCGGCGAGGGTTTGGATCAGGTTTTCGTCGAGCGCAAACGGTTCGATCGAGCCGAATCGGATGCGCTGTACCCCCTGGATCTTCGCAATCTCTCTCACCAGCCTTGCCAGGCCCCATTCTTCCCCGTACCGGAACAGCCCGAGGTGGACGCCCGTCAGGATGACTTCGCAGCAGCCCGCCTCGACTACGCGGCGGGCCTCATCCAGGATCTCCGCAGGATTCCGGCTTACCGGCGCCCCTCTCACATAGGGAACGATACAGTAGGAGCAGAAGTGGTCGCAGCCTTCCTGGACCTTGATGAAAGCCCTCGTGTGAATCGTGGTCCTTTGTACCGAAAGCGCGTCCCAGGACCCGTCAGGGGGAGTCGAAAACCGGCAGACCAGAGGAGACTGGGGCCGAACTCCGTTTGCCAGGATCTTTTCCAGGATTTCCGGAAGGCAGGCCTTCAGCCGATTCCCGATGATAGCGTCCAGCCCGATTTCCGCCCCTTCTTCCTCGTCGAGTTCCTGGGCCCAGCAACCGGCAGCCAGGATTACCCCGCGGGGATTCTCCCGCCTGAGCCTCCGGACCTGCTGACGGCATTTCCGATCGGCTTCCGAGGTGACTGTGCAGGAAAGCAGGATGGCCACATCCCACGGCCCCTGCGACGGGCAGGCACCTCGAAGGATCAGCTCCGACGCGATAGCTTCGGCTTCATACTGGTTCGTCCGGCATCCCAGGGCCCGGATCCGGAACCTTTTTCCCGCGATTTTCCCCAAGGGCAACGGCCTCCCAGGCAAGAACAAGATAAGAACAGGCAACGACTGCCGCAGTACAGGCCTTCAGAACGAAAGGCCCCAGGCGAACGGGACAGAATCCCGCGTGAAGCAGAAGCTGCTTCTCTTGGTCGTCCCAGTCCCCCTCCGGACCGATCGCAACAACCGCCTCGGCCTTAGGCGACACGCTCCCGATCGGAACGGCTCTTTCTTCCAGGAACCCCGCGATCCGAAGGGGGGGGAGCCCGGTTTCCAGGACCTCGTCAAGGGAAGCAGGCGGAGACAATTCGGGGATTTCAGGGGCCCCGCACTGCCGGGTCGACTCCTCCAGGATCCGTTTCCACCGAAGCTGCTTTCGGATAGATTCCTCCTGGCTGTAGCGAGGAACCGACCGGGATGCCGCGATCGGGATAATCTTCGAAACCCCGATCTCCGTGACGCCTTTCAAAAGAAGTTCGAAATCGTTCCCCTTCAGGAGAGAGGCCAAAAGCACGATCCTCGGCGGACACCCCTTTTCCGGGATCGGATAGAGGGTTCTTGCAAAGACCCCCTCCGCGGAAATTTCCAGTTTCAGCCGCCACCTTTGGCCGCCCCCGAGTCCTTCGAGCTCTTCCCCGGAAGCGGCTCTCAGGACTTTCAGAAGGTGCCTGGCCTGTCCTTCGTCGATCCTCCAGAGTCCCCCTCCAAGATCCGTACATCGCTCAAGACGAAGCCTCGGCAGCGACACCCCACCATTCTCCCTTCGTCCGCTCCTGGACACTTGCAAGCCCTTGCTTGTTCAGCGCTTCCAGGAAAAAATCCCTTTCCTTCTTCACCAGTCCCGAAAAGACGGCGGTCCCCCCGGGGCGAAGCACCCCGCGCACGGAAGGCAGCAGCGAGAGCAAGGGCTCGATGACGATGTTGGCTGTCAGCACGTCCACCTGCCGGGAGAACCCCTTGAGCAAATCCCCCTGCTCGATCAGGACCGTTTCTTCGCTAATCCCGTTTAGCCGGCAGTTCTCCCTCGCTTCTGCAAGAATCGCGGGATCAATGTCTCTCGCCCAGCATCGTTTCGCTCCCAGCTTGACCGCCGCAATCGCGAGGATGGCAGAACCGGTCCCGATATCAGCGGCTTCCATGCCGGGCTTCAGGATGTCCTCCATCAGCTCCAGGACGATCTGCGTGCTCTCGTGGTACCCCGTGCCGAAAGCACTTCCCGGGTAGATATAGAGGGCTGTCTTCCCCGGCGGCTCAGTCCCCTGGTGCCATGGAGCCATCACGACAAGGTTCCTTCCGACCTCGAGCGGGGGAAAGGCTTCTTTCCAGGTCGTATGCCAGGCGCGGTTCTCGATCTTTCCCATGTCAATCACGCTGATTTCCGGCCAGGGCTGCAGGATGTCCCCGAGGCGCTTCAGCCAGTAACCCAGCTCAAAATGGCTGCGGTAGTAGGCACGAACCCCGATGCGGCCGTTGCCTTCAAAAAACTCGGATCCGATGCTTCCGGAAAGTTCCGCGAGAGACGCCAGGGTTTCCTCGTTTCCGCTTTTCGTCTCCAGGGTTATGTACCACCAAAAAGATTCCTTTTCCCCCACCTGTTTCACCCCCCGAATAGCCAAGGGAGGGAGGCTGGCGCCTCCCTCCCCGAACCCAATCCTACCACGAACAAGGCCGCTTTCGCAGCCTCAGGAAAGCCAGGTCTTCAACCGGTCGAGAAAGCCTGAGGGCTGGACCGGCGTCCCCATCTCCTCGGCAAGTTCTTCAACGAGGTGCCGGGCTTTCTCCGTGAGGTTTTTGGGGATATCGACATCCACATGAACGATCAAGTCCCCCCTGCCTCCCCCGCGAAGCCTCGGCATCCCTTTCCCTTTCAGGCGGAACGTATCTCCAGGCCGGGTTCCAGGGGGTAAGTCCTTTTTCTCCGCCCCATCCAGAGAAGGAATCTCTACCTGGCACCCCAGCACGGCCTGGGGGAACGAAATCACCGCCTGCGTGTGAAGGTCGTTTCCATCCCGAATGAAGAAAGGATCCGGTTCGACTTCGATATGAACGAAAAGATCTCCTGGAGGGCCGCCGTTGATTCCCGCATCCCCTCCCCCGTTCACTCGAAGCCGGTTCCCGGTGTCAACGCCCGAAGGGATGCGCACCTCAATCTCGCGGCGGGTTCTTTTCTGTCCCTGCCCCGAGCAGTCACGACACGGGTTCGAGAGAACGCGCCCCGTTCCTCCGCAGCGGGTGCAGGGAACAACCGTAACAAACTGGCCAAAAGGGGTCCGGGCCGACTGCTCCACCTGACCTCGACCGCCGCAGTTGGGGCAGTTTTCCGCCTTGGTCCCGGGTTCCGCTCCTGTGCCCCCGCACCGCTCACATTGTTCTCTTCTCGATACTGCCACCTTCCGGGTCGTCCCTGTTGCTGCCTCCCTTAGGGAAATCCGAACCTCGGCCTCCAGGTCGCTCCCCTGGCGTGGGGCGTTGGCCCTTGCTCTTTGCCCGCCGCCCATGAAGGTCTCAAAAAGATCTCCAAACATATCGCTGAAGGGATCTTGCCCCCGGAAGGGGCCGTATCCTCCCGCTCCGTTCCCGACGGTTCCGAATCGATCGTACTGATCCCGTTTTTCCGGGTCTCCGAGCACCGCATAGGCCTCGTTGACCAGCTTGAAGTGTTCTTCCGCCTCGGGGTTCCCGGGATTGGCATCCGGATGGTAGGTTCTGGCAAGCCTTCGGTAGCTTTTCTTGATTTCTTCCTGCGAGGCTCCGGGCGGAACCTCCAGAAGGCGGTAATATCCTTTCGGGTCATCCATGGCGGCCACCTGGGTCCCTCCTTGATCTCGGGGATCACCCGTCGTAGCGGCCGACCCGGACTTTCACGGGACGGACAATCTTGTCTCCCAATCGATAGCCTTTTTGTAGAACCTCGAGAATTTTTCCGTCTTCCGAGGGATTTTCCACAGGCGAGACCAGAACGGCTTCGTGAGTTTCAGGGTTGAACGGACAGCCTTCAGCCTGGATTTCCTCCAGCCCCATGGCCTGCAGGGCGCCAAAGAACTGTGACCGAACCAGCCGGACTCCTTCTAGAAGCGGTTGCCCCTGCTGGCTTTCAGCGGAGCCGATCGCCCGATCCAGGTTGTCCAGCACCGGAAGCAGGCTCAGAACGGCCCCCTCCGCGGCCAGGACCTTCATCCGCGCTGATTCCCGCTCAACACGCGCCCGGTAGTTCAGGAAGTCCGCTTTCACCCGCAAGGCTTCCTGGCGCATAGCATCGACAGCTTTTTCGGCCTCCCGAAGCTTCTCCTCCAGTTCAACCCGGTCGTCCGCCACCTTTTCGGGGCTCAGGATCTCCGGTTCTTCCGTGCTGGCACCCCCCTGGATCTCTTCCCAACCGGGGGCCTTCGAGCTCTTATTTTCAGACATCTAGATTCCTCCCAACTTCCTCAAGCGAACTTCCTAATTGCTACCATTTTCGGACAACCCATCCCAAACGGTTTCCAGGGCGGCTATCGCCTTTTCGTAATCCATCCGGACCGGTCCGATCAATCCGAGGACCGTACGGGTCCCCTTCCCGCTGTACGAGGAGAAAAGAGCCGAAAAAGACCCCAGCCCGGATTCTGGATCTTCGCTGCCGATGACCACGTTCAACCCGTCTTTTGCCGAGTAGCGCCGAACCATCCGCGAAAGTGCCTCTTCTTCCTCGAGGAGGGAAAGGATCGCCTGCAGGCGGCCGATATCCTGGAAGTCCGGCAGTTTCAAAATCTGGTGGATCCCCGTCGTAAAGAAACGGAAGTTCTCGGCAGACACGAGCCCATCGATTTCCGTCATCGCCAGGCGACAGCTTTCAGAAACTTCATCAAGCTCCTTCAACAGGAATGTCCTCAAACCGTCTCGGACTTCATCCCAGGGTTTACCCGAGGCGATCGTGTTAATCCTCCGGGCAATCTCATCCAGCGTCTCTCGACTCATTTCACACGGGAACGCGAGCATTTTCTGGTGGATCAGCCGCCCCTGCAGGACAACCAGCAAAAGGGCATGGTGAAGATCGATGCTGACAAACTCAACCCGCTCCAGGCGGACCTGCGCCAGGGGGGCGGATGCCGCCAGGGCAACCGTGTGAGTAGCACGGCTTAATAGCTGGGAAGAATAAACCAGAAGCTGCTCGAAATCTGCACGCTGCCGCTTGAGGTCAAGAAGCCTGTCCGCCAGTTCCGGGCTTTTCTGTCTCTTCCCTTCAAGGATGGAATCCACGTAAACCCGGAAGGCCTTGCTCGTCGGGACGCGGCCGGCCGAAGTGTGAGGCTGCGTGATGAAGCCCATTTCTTCCAGGTCGGCCATCTCGTTGCGGATCGTTGCAGCGCTGATTCGAGTCAGGTACTTCTTCGAAAGCGAACGGGAACCGACCGGTTCACCGGTGTGGATATATTCAAACACAATCGCCATCACGACTGCGTATTGCCGCTCCGTAAGCAAGTCTTTCACCTCCCGCCCTTCCGGCTGGCACTCTCCGCCTTCGAGTGCCAAAATCTCTCCGTCCGGTAGGTTATCAATGACCTGGCTGATTGTCAACACAAGTCAAACACCTTTTCCCCAAAACGGTTAGAATAGATAGGATTTCGAATCGATGCTCTGGGGAGGGTGCCAATTGGCTCAATCGTTCGTTCGTACGACCATCTTCGTCATCAGGCACGGAGAATGCGAAGGAAATCGTGATGGTTTGTTTCGCGGCAGATGTGATTTCCCCCTGAACGAAAACGGAATCAGGCAGGCGGAAGCCCTCGCCGTCGAGCTCAAGAACATGGGCATCTCCAGGATTTTCTCCAGTCCGCTTTCCCGCGCCACTGAAACGGCTTCCAGGATATCCAGGACTTGCAACACTGAATGGGAAATCCGGGAGGGCTTCAATAATATCGCTTTGGGCAAATGGGAAGGACGCCCCAAAAAGGAAGTTGAAGAGGAGTACCCTGAAGAATGGAGACTCTGGATCGAACATCCCGAACGGCTTCACATTCCCGGGGGGGAAACTCTGGCGGACGTCCAGAGAAGGGCTTTTTCGAACCTGGAACACCTCGTTCGAATCCACTCGGGAAAAACGATTGCCATCGTCTCTCACCGGGCGGTGATCAAACCTTTGCTGGCCGTCTGCCTGGGGGTAGCCGAACCTTCCTTTTGGAAGCTTCACGTGGACACGGCATCCTACTCGATGCTAGTCCACGAAGAAAAGCGCGGGTATTGCCTCACGCTCCTGAACCAGACCCGCCATCTATCGGACATGGTCCAGGAGTGGATTTGATGCGCCATCCGCTTCGCTTGACCCCTTGAGGACAAGACGATAACATCGCTTTCGCGAGAGACATAAATTCTATTACCAAAATGAGGGACCATGACTCTTTATTTCCTGGGAACAATGACCGAGGAGGAGCTCCTCCAACAGCTTGACCGCATCGGGGCGGATCGCCGAAGCTTCCCGTATTTTGCCGCAAAACAGGAAACGCTTCGTTTCTTCGTCAAGAATGTCGACGTCCGGGCAGCCAACGCCCTCAAGCAGGAAATGCTTTCGAGGGGAGGGGATGTGATTGTGCACCGGCAAACCATCGACTGCGGCGTTTCTCATACCGATGCGCTGATGATCGGCACAACGGGACAATTTTCCCGTTTGCTGGAAAAACTTGAATCCATGCCCTATTGGGGACTGGATAAATTCCGCCTCGCCCTATCGGAAGCCCTCGCCAACTTTAGAACTGCATCCTGGGAACTCGCACTGCCCGGAGGCAGGAAATTGGCCCTTGGCGGGCGGACCAAAATCATGGGCATTGTGAACGTCACCGGGGATTCCTTTTTTGAAGGAAGCCGGCGCCTTGATCCGCAGGATGCCATCCGGATGGCGGTGTCCCAGATCGAAGAAGGAGCAGACGTAGTGGACATCGGCGGGGAATCGACAAGACCCGGCGCTCTTGACCTGGACCCCAGGGAAGAGATCGACCGCATTGTTCCGGTCATAAAAGCAATACGCCGTCTTCAGCCGGACGCCGTGCTTTCGGTAGACACACGAAAGGCAGCGGTAGCCCGAGCCGCGGTGGAAGCCGGAGCCGATATTATCAACGATGTCTCGGGGCTGCGGTACGATTCACAAATGGCGGAAACTCTTCGCCTCCTCCAGGTTCCGGTCATCCTGATGCACAGCCGCGAAACACCCAGGACCATGCAGGAAAACCCCTCCTATGGGGATGTGGTGGGAGAGGTTTGGGATGAACTGGATCAAGCCGTGAAAAACGCGGTACGCGCCGGAATTCGAAAGGAAAATATCATCCTTGACCCGGGACTCGGCTTCGCGAAGGATGTCCGCCACAACCTGAGCCTTTTAAAACACGTGAAGGCCTTCTCAACTCTCGGGCGCCCCCTGCTCATCGGTCATTCGCGGAAAAGTACGATCGGCCATGTTCTTTCCCTGCCCTCCCCCTCGGACCGCCTCGAGGGGACTCTCTCGCTGACCGCCCTCTGCGCCTGGCAGGGCGTTCCGCTGGTTCGTGTCCATGACGTTAAAGAAAACTTCCGAGTTGTCCAGATGATCGATGCCGTCCGGAGGGCTTCATGACCCCGCTCCGGCTGAAAGCGGCGATCGGGCTCGGCAGCAACCTGGGCGACCGGCTCGGGAATCTCCGGCACGCGGTGGAGCTGCTGCGGCAACAGGGCTCCATACTCGCAACGAGCTCCGTTTACGAAACCCCGCCTTTCGGAGTCGAGAACCAGCCCCGTTTCCTAAACGCTGCGCTGATCATGGAACTTGAAGGCCCCCCCTCCCTTCTCCTCTCGATCCTCAAAGGCATTGAGAAGGAAATCGGCAGGAAGAAAAGAAAGCGCTGGGGACCTAGGGAAATCGATCTGGACCTGCTGCTCATCCCCGATCTCATTTACGAGGACGAATCGTTGAAAATCCCGCATCCCGAACTCGCCAACAGGGCTTTCGTCCTCATTCCGCTGGCCGAGATTGCACCGGACTGGATTCACCCTGTTCTCGGAATGAAGATCGGGGTCTTGGCAGAACAGTACAAGGAAGAAGCCGAAACCTTCTTGCGTATCACCCGTCTCTGATCCTTGTCCCCGGGAGGTTTTCCGATGCAAAAGAATCGAATCTTCGTTTTGGCGGCCCTCGTTCTGCTTGCTGTTTCCCTCGGCGGGAAAGCCGCTTACGCAAACACCCGCGTTCTTTCCATTCCGGGGTATCCCGTCTATCTCGTCCTGAAAGAAGAAGCAGGAGTCGTTACCCAGGCCATTCTTCGCACCCCTGCGCATGTCCAGCCCGTGGCCGAGATTGTCGGTTTTTCACTTGCCGGGGAAATTTCCTCAACCCTCCAGCTGGACCGCGATTCAAAACCCGACCTGCTTTGGAAACTATCCTTTGTAAACTGGAATGACCGTTCGCAGGGGGTGGCCCTATGGATCTCGCTTTTAAGCCGGCAACCGCGCCTTTGGCTTGCCGTCAGCCCCATTGGAGAGACCCTGTGGGACGCGATCAGGCCAAAGCTGTCGGTCCCACGCGGGGTCCTTCTCTATGTTTCCCCGACTCTCCCGGCCTTTTTCAGGCTGTCCGAGTACCAGGGAAAGGATATTCTCACCTATGTCTACTGCATCCAGCTCGATGAAACAGGACCGGTCCTTACAAGCGCTCCCGAGGTCTACAAGCAGCTGCTTCGAATTGTCCAAACGGTCAGGGAACATGAATTCGATCCGGGAAGGAAAAAGGCTTATGAGGCACTCGAGGCAGATTTCAAGGCTCTTTCAGAAGGGAATAAACCTTCGACCGAGGCGATCCTGAACTTCAACTTCAAAAAAATCGCTGAGCTATCCTGGAAACCCTGAAAGGAAGGGGAGGAAATGTTTTGCCCCCCCTTCCCTCAGCGCCCCGTCCAAATTCAGAGAGTGAAGGTTTTCTTCAGGCTGCCGAAAATGTTGCAATCTGTTTCGATCTGAACGGTCTGTCCTTTTGAAAGACCTGCTGCCGTAATCTCCACGACTAGACCCGTCTTGTCCGTCTGCTGGTTAAACCTCTCCTCAGCAATCACCTTGCCGTCGCTGGAAATGACAATCCGGTTGATATAGTGCTTGAGCGGATCATTGACCGTGTGAGAAACAACAACCTGGAGTTTCCCATCGGGCTGAAGGGTGGCCTCTATTGATGCAGCCGGATGAGCCGCCGCGACACCGCACAGCAGCAACAGAAAACCCACGGCCAGGTACGGGAAAAAACTTCTTCTCATTTCAATCTCCCCCTTCAGACTGTCTATGAAGGTCCTTTTTTACGAGCCGGAGCGTTTTTAGAACTTCCTCAACATGCCCCGCCACTTTGACGGGAGACCAAATCCATCGCACTCTCCCTTCCGGATCGATGAGATATGTTGAGCGAACGATCCCTTCATAGTCCTTGCCGTAAAGGGTCTTTTTCCCCCAGGCCCCGTACGAGCGAATGGAGCTTTGTTCAGGATCGCTCAGGAGAATAGTCGTGATGCCGTTATTTTGAGCAAACCGCTCATGGGATTTCACCGAGTCGGCGCTGATTCCGATCAGAACGGCATTTTCCGATTCAAACTCAGGCATCCTGCCTGAAAAGCCAACCGCCTCTTCCGTTCACCCCTTGGTCCCATCCTTGGGGTAGAAGAACAGAACCACCCATTTGCCCCGAAAATCCGACAGGGAATATCTTTTTCCCCCTGCGGCTTCCAGCTTGAATTCGGGAGCAGGGGCCCCTCTTTCTGGACTCATGGTCTACCCCTCCTTAATTCCTCCGCCTATATGGTGATCAGAGGTGGATTGAATCCCCGTATTCCTGGAATCGTCAACGCAAAGAGAATTCCCCTTGAGGTCCACCATGCACTGTTTCGCCGGCACATTCCCGTCAACTCCGGCATGGTGCAGTTCCTTTAGAAAATGAATGATCTCCTGGAGGTCGGGCAATTTGGCCAGGGGATAGACTTTCGAGAACACAACAACCCCTTCTTCGTCAATCAGTACATTCGCCCGCTCCGAGAATCCTTCTTTTTCCCGAAAAAGCCCCAGATCTTTCGCCACTGCTCCATGAGGCCAAAAATCCGAAAGGATCTTAAGCTTCTCCAGCTTCAGTTCCTTTGCCCAAGCGGCCTTGCAGGGGATCGAATCGACACTGATGCCAACAGGGACGGTATCAAGGCTCTCAAAAACCGCCATGTCTCTCTCCAGGCATCTCATCTGATCTGCGCAAACCGGTGTCCAGGCCAGCGGGTGAAAAGAAAGCAGAATTCGCTTTCCCTTGAAAGACGAAGGTCTCCATTCTTTATTCTCCTGGTCGAACAGCATAAAATCCTTCAAGATGTCACCCGGCTTGATTCTTTCTTCCGTCATGATTCCCTGCCTCCCTTCAGCTCACCCTCCCTGAGGGTTTCAATATAGGCCGCTATACCCGCAAGATCCGGCGTTCTCTTCCAGAGAGGAACCTTGCTTCTTCGATAAGCCTGGAGCCGGTCTTCGAAACAAGGTCTCCCGGAATCATCCCGATACAGGATTCCAAGGGGGAAAGGTGGACCCGAAAGAGCCAGCTCCATCGCCCTTTTGCGGTCTCTCAGTTTTTCTGGACTGTCTTCCATAACGATCGTATTTTCCCGGAACCATTTGTACGTATTCACTTTATTGAACGAAACGCAGGGCTGGAAAATATCGACGAGCGCATATCCCTTGTGCAGGATTGCCGCCTTGATCACTTCCTTCGTAAGCTCGGTGTTGGCTGAAAACGTTCTGGCGACGAACGAAGCTCCCTGAGAAATGGCCAGGGCGACGGGATTGAGCGGTTCCGAGAAGACTCCCTCGACCTGGATCGGGGTCTTCAAACCCACCGGGCTTGTAGGCGAAGCCTGTCCCTTCGTCAGCCCGTAGACCATGTTGTTGTGGACCAGATTGGTTAGATCCGGGTTTCTTCTTATCGTATGAAGCAGGTGGTTGCCTCCTTCTCCATACATATCTCCATCGCCGCCGATCGCTAGAACCGTCAGTTCCGGGTTTGCCGCTTTCACCCCTGTCGCCACGGGTAGAGCCCTTCCATGAAGTCCCTGGATGATATGTCCTTTCATGAAATGGGGCGTTTTTGCCGCCTGGCCGATCCCGGAGATCAGCACAACATCCTGGGGAGGGATTTCCAGTTCTGCGAGCGCCTCCTTCAGGGCAGAGAGAATCTGGAAATTGCCGCAACCAGGGCACCACGAGAGGTCTACAGGTTCGATGTCATACTCCCTTGGATTCATTTCCCTTCCCCTCCCTCCAGGATTTTCCGGAGTCCTTCGGAAACTTCCTCCACAGAAAACTGGTGCCCCCTGAAGTTCAGAAGCCTGTGTTCCGCATTCCTCCCGGTGTAAAGCCGGATCAGGCGCGCGAGCTGTCCGGTCGAGTTCCCTTCCACAACGATGATTCGATGGGCCTCATCCACGAGGCTTTGAATTGAATTGTGAAGCGGGTATACCTGTTTCAGGTGCACCAGGCAGACTTCCTCGTTTCCAAGCCTCTCAAGGGCCTCTGCCACGATGGGACCGGTCGACCCCCAGCAGAAGACCCGCGTTCTGGCGCCTGGTTTTCCTTTCACCGTTGGAGGCAGCGCCGCCTCTTCAAGGAGCCGCAGTTTTGACATGCGTTTTTTCTGCATTCGCTCCCTGACTTCGAAATCTTCCTCGATGTGTCCTTTCTCATCGTGTTCGTGGCTGTCTATTCGAACCAATCCGTTGCCGTGACGAAAGATCCCCCTTGGTGAAACACCGTTTTCCGTCACCCGGTACCTGGCGTATCCGGGCTCCGCTTCAACAAAGTGGTGAGAAAAGTCCGCCTTCTCCACCTCGAGGCTTTCCAGCTCAAAAATACTGTCCAGGAGGTATTCGTCCGTCAGGATGAATACAGGGACCTGGAATCGATCCGCCCAGTCGAAGGCCAACCTTGATAGTTCGAACGCTTCCGCTGCGTTTCCGGGGGTAAGCAGGACCCTCGGGAATTCGCCGTGTCCGGCGTACAGGGCCAACTCCAGGTCCGCCTGCTCGGTGCGGGTTGCCATGCCCGTTGCCGGTCCCGGTCTCTGGCCAAGGTGGATCACCAGGGGTATTTCCGTAACACCGGAAAGGCTAATCCCTTCTTCCATGAGGGCGAAACCTCCGCCTGAGGTTGTAGCCATTCCGCGTCCACCCGCAGACCAGGCACCAAGAACCATGTTGACCGCGGAAATCTCATCTTCAACCTGCTCTACAACGATCTCGAAACGGGAAGCGTTTTGCGCCATGAAGGCCAACACGCCTGAGCCCGGCGACATGGGATAGGCGGTCACGAAATTGCAGCCTCCGGCTAGAGCGCCCAGCGAAACAGCCTTGTGCCCGTCCACCAACAGCGGACTCCAGCGGGGATCCGGTTTTGGCAGTTTCAGGCCGAATTCCCCCTTTTCCAGGAGAATCCCGCCCCGTTCATACCCTTTCTCCGCAGAAAGCAGGTTCTTTTCAAGTATTTCAGGGGTTTTCGCAAACCGTTCCTTCAGCAGGGTTTCCAGGATCGTAAAATCGATCCCGAAAAGAGCGCACATCACCGCCGCCGCGACGCTGTTCGCAGTGACGGGCCCTCCCGCTTCGCGGGCAATTCCCAGGAAAGGCACATCGATGAACCGGATCTCCCTGCCCTCGAATTCCTCCTTCAGTTCCTCCCGATCTCCAAGAACGAGCGTAGAACGATCGAGCCGCTTCCAGATATTCTTGCGAATGCCCCCGTTGATCGGAACCAGAAGGTCAATCCGGTCGACAAAAGCCTCCCTATGAACTTCAGAGATTCGAATCTCCGTCGAGTTGTTGCCCCCCCTGACACGGGACATCGATTCTTTCGTGGAAAAAACGTGGTAGCCGCTGCTTCCCAACGCTTTGACCAGCAGAACCTCGACGGTTTGGACTCCCTGTCCAGCCGCACCGCAAAGAACGATCGAGAGTTCGTTTGCCATCCGTTCACCCCCTGGCGGAAAATACGGCTTTTCGGTGCCTGTCTTATTTACCGGCATCAAACCGGCTTTTCACGGGATAATCGATTTCGTCGAGCCTCCTGCGGGCTTTTTCTTCATCCTTTTCATCCAGGATCACAGTCTTGCTCTGCAGATCAATCTCCGTTTCGATCCCGATTTCCTCGAGGGCCCGCCGGATTCTTTCCACGCAATGGCCGCACGACATGTCGGGCACCGTGAATCCAATCTTCTTCATGGAATCCCTCCTTCTCTCGGACCATTGCCGTATTATACCTCTATCTGTATTTTCATTGCTATAATCCCGGAATAGCTGTCTTGCGTTTCAAAAAGTTCTTTCCATTCCGCTCAGGCCGGGTTTCCTTTATAATATTTGAGCCGTGAGTGGCAGACTTTTGGGAGAAGGAGGAGGATCGGCATGCCGAAATTTCGCTGTCTAAACTGCAGCCACGAATTCGAACTCGAAGAGAAGCCCTCGACGCTGAAATGTCCGAAATGCCTGAGCCGCTTCGTTCACCTGATCGAGGGAAAGCCGCTGAAGGGGAAATCCTGGGGAGCCAAAAGTTTCAGTGTACCGGGATTGAAAAAGTGACCGAATTCTAAAGAGGCCAGGAAGGGTAAAAGCCCTTCCTGGCCTCTTTTCGTCCCTACCCTAAGGAAGGCATTCCGGGAAGCAGTGAAAGGGGAAGGAAGTGCCCCCTATGCCTTTTTCAGGGCTGCCCAGGCTTCTTTAACCAGCATCACCGCCAGGATGAGCAGGACAACAGAAATCCCCGAAAGGATCAGGTTGCTCAAATTGTCCTTGATGAGCAGGAACAGAGCGGCGATTGTCGTGACGAGCATGAAGACCATCGGGATCATAACGAAGTTCGCGCTCTTCTTGAGACCCTTGATGATCCAAACCCCGACCGCCAGGAGGGCCAGGGCCGCCACCAGCTGGTTGGAGGCGCCAAACACCGGCCAGATCAGCTGCCAGGCGGGTTTCCCACCGGTTTTCATGAACACGAGGACGCCGGCAACCGCAACCCCGATCGCGGTTGCAGTGTAGCGGTCGACTTTCATGTCGGTGAACTCCTGCAGCTGATAGCGGGCCAGACGGGTTGCCGTGTCCAGGGAGGTCAGGATGAAGGAGTTCAGCGCAAGGAGTCCGAGGGATGTCCCGATTTTCTCCGGTATTCCGATCAGGGCGGCAAACTTCCCTAGACCGATCCCGTACGTAACCGTGGGGCCGCCCTTCAGCATTCCGCCGCCGATCATGATCGTCCCGATCGCGATAACCGCCACGAGACCCTCGATCAGCATGGCCCCGTACCCGACCCCGATCGCATCGGTTTCCTTCCGCAGCTGCTTGGCCGTCGTTCCGCTACCGACGAGGGAGTGGAACCCGGAAATGGCTCCGCAGGCCACGACGACGAACAGGAGGGGCCAAAGCGGTTCTCCCTTGGGCCCTGAGAAGCCGGTGAAAGCTGGAAGGTTCACATTAAAGCTCTTCGCTCCAAAAATCATCCCCACAGCCCCGATGAACAGAGAGAAGTAAAGCAGATAGGAGGCAAGGTAGTCGCGCGGCTGGAGCAACAGCCAGACCGGAAGAACAGAAGCCGCAAAAATATAGACGATCAGGACCCAGCGCCAGGTTGTGTTGGGAAAAGCAAAGGCCTGCTGAACCCACTCGGCCGAGTTCCCGTAGAAAATAGCCCCGATAACGATGGGAACCATCACGAGAGTCATCACCAGCAGGGAAACGCCCTTGCGGTAGATCAGAAACCCGAAGATTACGGCCAGTCCGATATAAAGGAGACCTGAAAAAGCAACAGCAGGGTCAGCCGCAAAGGTATTGGCGGCCAGCTCCAGGAAGACGGCGATAACAAGAGTCAGGGCAAGCCAGGTGAAGGTCAGGAAAATTTTCTTCGCCCGGTGTCCGATCCAGTGGTCCACGACCTCGCCGACCGAAAGGCCCTTGTGCCGAATTGAAGAAACGAGGGCCCCCGCATCGTGGACGCCGCCCAGGAAAGCAGACCCGATCAGGCACCAGAGGTAGGCGGGCAGCCATCCGAACATCGAAGCCGCCGTAATGGGGCCGACGATCGGGCCGGCACCCGCGATCGAAGCGAAATGATGGCCTAGGAGTACCGCCGGATGAGTGGGCACATAGTCCATCCCATCAAAATACACCTTCGCTGGAGTGTCGTTCCTGTCATCAAGACCATACACGTTCTTCTGGAATTTGCCGTAAATCATGAAGGCCGCAGCAAAGAAAACCACAGCAATGACAAAAAGCATCGTCAACATCCTACACTTCACCTCCAGTCAAAATTAATCACCGCAGACTTCCAGCTTCGCCTCCCGTAGCAGGCACCACCTCCAGACCGGTTCCACCGCCTGAGATCTTTGAAGCAAAATCGAGCCCCATCAAGGTCCAGTAGGCAAGGTCTGCAAATCGCTTGTGGGGGTTGTCGCCTAGGCGAAGAGAATAAATCTCCACCCAGCCGCGGAAGCCCCAGCGGAAGGACTTCTGCAGGTGCTTCGGCCAGGTTTCGTCGCCCAGGAGAAGAACCCGGTGAGCCATGACCTCGGGCAAACCTTTCCATTCGCGCAGGATCCTTTCGACGCTCCGTTCCCCTTCGTGTTCCCAGATGATGTAATCATCGGCGTAATAGCGGGCAACCTCCCCTAGGAGAGCCCCTTTTCTGAACGTGACTCTCCGGTAGACCCCGGTCAACCCCAACCCTCTCCAGGGTTCAAAACCGACTTCAGCCCAGTAATCCTCGATCCGGGAAAGTTTTTCGTACCGTTCTTCCAACAAGGCGTTTCCCCCAAGGTAGCGTTCTTATTTCAAATCATACAACCACAGAGCCAGCTTGTCAGTAAAAAAATGCATGTTTTATAATGGATACAGGATAGAAAAAATACCGGGCTTTGCGCCCGGCTGCAACTCTCTATCGGCCTTTAAAAGGCATGGAATCCCTGGATGTGCTCCCGCATTTCCTCGTAATTTTTCCTTGCCGTCCCCATGTGTCCTTCTTCCATTTCCTTCAGTTCCAGAAACATTTTCCGGGCAGCGCCATCCGTCTGTTCGGCCATTTTTCCGTATAGCTCCGCTGCCCTCATCTCCGAAATGAAAACTGCAGAGGCGATCCGCAGAAGGGAATAGGAATTTTTGAATTCATCTGCCTGGACTTTAAGGGCAGGGTCCACGACAAGGTTCGGATCCCGCTCGAATTTCTCACCGTATAATTCCGTGTAATAGGTCATGAGAGAATCCCGATGACAGGTTTCCCAATCTGCGATTTTGTTCAACTCTTCCGCCAGGTGGTGCTTGTCCGTGTTCGCAGCCCAGGTTCGATAAAACTCGCTAGCCTCGATTTCGGAATGAATTGCAAGCTTCAGGGCGCTTTTCATATCAAACGTAGTCATTTTCATCCCCCCATGGAAGTAATCAGAATATTTTTCATTATAGCACCCAATCATCTCACTCAATCATCTATTGAAAAGAAATATCTTCTTCAAACCGCCTTGCCAAGCCCGGCTGAGCCCGGTATAATACCGGCGTTCCCGGGCGACTAGCTCAGCGGAAGAGCGCTTCCTTCACACGGAAGAAGTCACAGGTTCGATCCCTGTGTCGCCCACCA
>JAAYVK010000082.1 GCA_012517195.1 Synergistaceae bacterium
TACCATGCTCTGGTCCAGGCTCGAATCATAGAAATAGACCCCGCTCCAGACGCCTTTCGCGGGATCGGTGGAAGATGAAGTGAACGTGACAGGACTCTCGGAAGTACCCGCGACGTCCAGCCTGCCATAGACATGAAGACCTGTGCCGTCGGAAAACCTGATGACGGTTCCCGGCTCGATTATGAGACTGAATCCCGACGGGATCGTCACATTCCCTGTGATGTCCACTACTCCGGACCAGATTTCATCCGCCGTGAGGGACCCACTGGTCGTTGCAGCGCCCGCACGGTTCGGGAGACAAACAAGGGAGATTCCCGACAGGACCAGCATCAGCCAACATTTCCTCTTCACCTTTACCATCCTGATTCTCCCGAAAGTCGTGCCTGGAAGGACAGAATTCCTTGTCCCCCTTCCTGTTCAGCATCCATCCAGATCTTCCACAAGGCCTGTTGACCTTCTCCCTAAAATGCATACGGATTCATCTTCACCTTCAATCCTTCACCATCTACTCTAAAGCGATGGTATCCCGCCAGGGGGTCCGTTTCCCCTTCCGCCCCCGAGGCCAGCACCCGCATGGCGATGTACCGGAAAGGGTTGGCCATGAATGTCCGCTGCTGCGGATCCGCGATGCGCCAAACTCCATCCTTTTGAAATTCCGCCCAGTTGTGGTAATCAGCCGCCCTGAGGATTCGATCCCCGTCACAGACATACCCTGCCATGCCCCTGGCCGGTATCCCTGCCGCCCTGCACAAAGCGGCGAAGAGATACATCTGTTCCGTGCAGTCCCCCGCTCTGTGATTCAGACATCGCAGAGCACCCCTGTTCTCTCCGGCGTATCCGTCGTACCGAATGTTCCCCGCAATCCAGTGAAAGAAGCGCTCAGGGCTGCTGTCTCCCTTTCCCTTCCTGAGACTTTGCGCCAAGGAAACAAGGTGAGGATCATTCGATTCGATGTTCAAACCTGGGTGCAAGAAGACTCCAGGATCTTCGCCTCGGACGGCCTTCGGGTTCGCAGCCAGAAGGAGCTTTGCCCGGATGGTGATGATTCGGCAGGAATATGGCGGCATGTCAGGCAGGGTGAATCGCAGAACCTGGTTTCCCTGGCGGTCGGAAATGAGATGGAAAGGAGTGGACGCATCCACCTCCTCGCACCACTGGGTCGCTGTGAGCTTCACCGGAGCAAATGTCCACAGCTGGCCTTTCTCGACAAGCCGTGAGCTTTCGTTCTGCACTGTGAATCCGTATTGAATCCGGCGCGGCGTGCAATAGCCATCGGGAGCGACATCCAAAGGGTGGTTGTTTTCTTTCGTGCACCCACCTGCGGTCGCCGCGAAAATCCAGAGAGCCAGCAGAAGCATGGAGCCAACGACATCTACTCTTCTTTTGTGCAGCTCGCACATTGCCTCATTCCTCCCTGCTTCCCTCGAGAGGCGGATCCGTTCACCTGAAGCTGATGTTCCATAAACTTCCTGTAGCCTGCGACTCCGCCTTCGAGGAAAAAAACGTTCCCGACTCCCCGCTGCCGGAGCATCCTCGCAAGTCCGGGAAATGCATCACCATTGTCATCAAAAATGAGGACGAATCGCGGGTTCCTTTCCTCCTGACTCTTCAACAGTTCTTGCACCCGGCTGACGAACTCACCGGGTTCATCACTTTGAGGCAGGGAAAACGCCTGAGGGATCAAACGATCCCCTTCCGCCTTTTCTTTCACGCAGGTATTGATGAAGATCCAGTAACCCCAGTGCCTTTCTTCGAAGAAATCCCCCGGAGGAACGGCAATGAACCGCTCCTCTGCCATGACATTTCCTTCCAGCGGCTGTCCTTTCCTTACCCATGCGGCTATTCCCCCTTCCAGTACGGTGGCGCGAAAACCGGATGCTATCAGGCGTGCACATGCCCTTTCCAGTTTCCCCGAATCATATCCGTGACCGATCAGCACCAGGTGAGAGGGCTTCAAGTACTCCCTGGAAGCCAGGGCAAAAAGGGGAATCTGA
>JAAYVK010000083.1 GCA_012517195.1 Synergistaceae bacterium
AACCCGGCCGTTAAGCCCTCCAGCGTCGATGGTACTGCGGTCCTAACCGTGGGAGAGTAGATCGCCGCCGGAAACCTTTTTCCTTAAACAAGTGAGGGGAGTCTCCTGGAGACTCCCCTCACTTCGCTTTTACTCCTTCACAGGAATTCACCAGGGTTTGAAAAGGTTCATTTGCCGAGGCAGAACTGGCTGAAAATCAGGTCGAGCAGATCGGTGTCGGCGGAAATCCCCAAAAACCGTTCCAGGGCAAGACGGCTGTCCCTGAGGCAATTGGCCGCCACGTCGAGGGACCGGGCCTGGAGAGCTTCTGACAGCAAGGCGGAGGCGGCTCGCAATTCTTCGACCTGGCGGGCGGTAGCGTTGCAGGCCTCTTCCAGGATTCCGCCTGAGGAAACGGAAAGGACAATTTCCTCCTTCAACTCTTCGATCCCCTTCCCCGTCTTTGCGGAAACGGGGAGGCATCGGATCCCCGGGTGAAGGTCCCCGAATCGATCAAGGTCCAGTGACTGGGGGAGGTCGGTCTTGTTGATGAGCACCAGGAAGCGTTCTCCCTTCAGTTGTTCCTCAACGAGCCGGTCTTCGGGCCCGAAGGGACGGCTCCCGTCGAGCACCCAAAGCTTGATGTCGGATTCTCTCAGGGCGGTCAGGGTCTGGGCAATTCCCGCCTCCTCGATCAGGTCCGCCGGAGTCCGGATACCGGCTGTATCGGCCAGGCGTATGGGGACTCCGCGGTGGGTCAGGACTGCCTCGATGATGTCCCGGGTCGTCCCCGGGATTGCCGTGACGATGGCGCGTGATTCCTGCAGGAGGGCATTCAGGAGCGAGGATTTCCCCACGTTGGGGCAGCCGACGATGGCCACCCGGACTCCTTCCCGCAGGATCTGCCCGTCCCTGCACCGTCTGAAAAGGCTTTCGGCTTCGTTTTGAAGCCGGGTGAGGTCGGGAGTGATTTCTGCCAATTGCGGGAGAGGCACGTCTTCTTCGGGGAAATCGAACGAGGCCTCGAGAATCGCCGACAGGGCAAGCAGTCTGTCACGAAGGGCCCTGACCGAGGAGGAAAGCTCACCCCGGAGAGAGCGGGCGGCGGAGGAGAGGGCCTTGTCGCTTCGGGCACGGATGATCCCGAGAACGGATTCCGCCTGTGCCAGGTCGATTCGGCCGTTCAGGAAAGCCCGGCGGGTGAACTCTCCCGGTTCGGCGAGGCGTGCTCCCAGCTCGAGAAGGCTTTCCAGGGTTTTCCTGGCAGCCATGGTCCCCCCGTGACAGTGGATTTCCGCCATGTCTTCCCCGGTGTAGCTGTGAGGGCCTTCGAAACGGACGGCCAGGACCTCGTCGATGAATTCCCCTGCCGGGTCGAGAATGTGGCCGTAGCGCATGCTGCGGGCCGGGTTTGCCGCCAGCGTGGAACTCGACTTGAAAAGGCGATCGGCCAGGAAGACCGAATCGGGACCCGAAAGGCGAATGATCGCAATTCCCGATTCTCCCCACGCTGTCGATACGGCAGCGATTGTATCCTCGTTCATCGAATGCCTCCTTCCGCCGGACCAATGAAGAAGGGGGCGGAAGTCGCCTCTCCACCCCCCTCTTCGGGCATCTTCGACCGGGCCTAGCGGGCCAAAAGCTCTCTCATTGCCTCGCCGAGCCGGCGAACTCCCTCGTCGATGATCTCCGGGCTCGAATAGGTGTAGTTCAGCCTCGCGTTGTGCTCTCCGCCCCCGTTCGGGAAGAAGGGCATGCCCATGACAAAGGCCACTTTTTTCTCGATGGCTTTCTCGAAGAGGGCCCTGACGTCGATGCGAGGCATCTCGATCCAGTAGAAAAAGCCTCCTTCCGGCTTGACCCAGCGGATTTCTTCGAGAGGGAGGTGGCGCCTGAAGCTGTTTTCCATGGCATCCCGCTTCTGGCGGTAATTGGCGATGATCTTGGGCAGATGGGTGTCCAGGTAGCCCCGGCTGCAGTATTCATAGGCGAGGGCCTGGGTGATCGGGCTTGAGCAAAGGTCGATGGCCTGCTTGAAAACGGTCATCTTCCGGATGATTTCCTTGGGGCCCGTGCACCAGCCGACCCGGGTGCCGGGTGCCAGGATCTTCGAAAAGGACCCCGCGTAGAGGACTCCCCCATCCGGATCCAGGGAGAAGATGGAGGGGAGATGTTCCCCGTCGAACCGGACATAGCCGTAGGGGTCGTCCTCGAAGATCGGCAGCTTGAGTTCGTGTGCGATCTCGACCAGTCTTTCCCGGCGTTTTAGGCTCATCGTGGAGCCGCAGGGATTGTGAAAGTTCACGATGGTGTAGATGAACTTGACCTTCTTCCCTTCCGCCCGGGCCTTATTGACCGCTTCGGGGATCATGTCCACGATCATCCCTTCCGCGTCTGTCGGGATGCCGATGAAGTTTGCCCCGTGATTGTGGAAGGCGGTCAATGCCGCAAGGTAGGAGGGGTCTTCGGTCACCACGGTATCCCCTGGATCGATCATCGCCCATCCGAGGAGATCGAGAACCTGCTGGGAACCCGTCGTCAGCAGCATTTCCTCCTGGGAGACCCGCCGGCCCATGCGGGGAGCGGTCCACTCGGAAAGGAAGCCCTTCAGAGGCGGGTACCCCTCTGTCGTGCCGTACTGGAGCAGGTTTCTCCCGTCGTTCTTAAGGACGGAAACCCCTTCGAAGAACTCGTCAACCGGGAAGACTTCGGGGGCGGGCATCCCGCCGGCGAAGGAGATCATCCCGGGCTGCTTGATCACGCTCAGGATTTCACGAACCGGGGAGGGACGGACATTCGCGGATTTCTTGCTGTAGTTGATTTCCCAGATGCTTTCCAAGCGAAACTCCTCCTTTTACTGGATAGATGCCCTAGGGGTTCAGCGATTCCTGCATCGCTTCCCCTAGCCGCTTCATTCCTTCTTCGGTCTGCTCAGGAGAGGCGAAGGTGAAGCACATCCTGAAGGCCTGTTCGCCTCCTCCGTTCGGGAAGAAAGGTTCACCGAGAACGAACGCCACTTTCTTCCCGATCGCCCGGTCGAAAAGAGCCCTCGCGGAGATCCGCCGGGTCTCGAGCCAGTAGAAATAACCGCCCTGGGGTTTGACCCAGGAAACCTCTTCCAAGGGCAGGAAACGTCTCATCGCGGTCTCGAAATCGTCCCTCTTTTTCCGGTAGTGGTCAACGATCTTTGGCAGGAAGGCGTCCAAAAATCCCAGTTCGCAGTACTTGTAGACCTCGGCCTGGGCAACCACTGACGTGCAGACGTCCACCGCCTGCTTGAAGACGGCCATCTTCCGGATGATTTCCCGGTCTCCACCGGCCCAGCCGACGCGGGTTCCGGGAGCCAGGATTTTCGAGAAAGAGCCCGCGTAAATCACAATGCCGCTGCCGTCCAGGGAGAAAAGGGAGGGGAGGTGGTCGCCGTCAAACCGGATATAGCCGTAAGGGTCGTCCTCGAGGATCGGAATCCCCCAATCCCGGGCGATCTGGACGAGCTGCCGCCGCCGCTGCAGGCTCATGGTGCAGCCCAGGGGGTTGTGGAAGTTCGGGATCGTGTAGATGTACTTGACCTTTCGTCCTTTGGCTTTCGCCTCTTCGAGAAGGGCAGGAAGCATCTCCACCTTCATCCCGTCCCCGTCACAGGGGACGGTGATAAAGGAAGCTCCGTGGTTGCGCATGGTCCCGGTCGAGCCGAGAAAGGTCGCTTCTTCGCAGATGACGAAATCCCCCGGATCGATGGTGGCCCAGCTCAAAAGATCGACAACCTGGGTGGATCCCGCGGTGATCAGGAGTTCGTCCTCGGCGAGCTTCCTCCCCATGCGCGGTGCCGTCCAGTCCGACAGGAAGGCCTTCAGGGGCGGATACCCTTCGGTGGTCCCGTATTGAAGAATATCCCGTCCCTGTTCTTCCAGGATCCGGTTTGCCGCCTCGCGGAAAGCGTCCACCGGAAACGCGGCGGGATCCGGCATGCCTCCCGCAAAGGAGATGACGCCGGGCCGGCGGGTGAGATGCAGCATCTCCCGGATCGGCGAGGGCTTGAGGGACCGTGAGGCGCGGCCGTAAAGAGGTTCCCAAATCGATGTCATGATCCACCTCCGTTATCATCATGCATACAAAAAGGCGGGGCTTGCATGCCCCGCCAAGGTCTTACGAATTTCCCAGTACTTCCCCGACCGCGAGGGCAAGCCTCCTTGCCCCTTCGGCAATTTCGTCGGGCTGGGCGAAGGTGAAGCAGGCCCGAAGATATTCTTTCCCGCCGCCGGAAGGGAAGAAGGATTCTCCTATGACGAAGGCGACCCCCTTCTCGACGGCCTTGTAGAACAGTTCCTTCGTGTCGATTCCGGGAAGACGGATCCAGAAGAAGAAGCCCCCTTCGGGGATCGAGTAGACGGCATTTTCCGGAAGGGTCCCGCGGAAGGCTTCCGCCATGGCGTCCCGCTTCCGGCGGTAGTGATCCAGGATCTTGGGCAGGTGCCCATCGAGGTATCCCAGCCGGCAATACTCGTACACGGCGGCCTGGGCGACCACCGAAGTGCACATGTCGACCCCCTGCTTGACCATGACCATTTTCCGGGTGACGTCTTTTGGTGCCACAACCCAGCCGACCCGCGAACCGGGGGCCAGGATCTTGGAGAAGGAACCCGCGTAGAGAACCATTCCCTGCGTGTCCATCGAGAAAATGGTTGGCTGGTCGGTCCCGTTGTAGCGAAGCAGG
>JAAYVK010000084.1 GCA_012517195.1 Synergistaceae bacterium
ACGTCACAGCAGACCACGAAGCCGTACTTTGCCAGGATCGTCTCGGAGAAAAGGCTGTCGGCCAGGAAAACGACGTCGTCGGGCGTCCGGAAACCCACCATTTCGATATAGTGCCCCGGCAGCGAGATCGTAGAAAAAGGGGTTCCTTCCACGGGGCCCTCAGGAGGCAGGATGTCCGTCACCTCAGACGGTTCGGCCTGGAGGAACTTGCCCCGCAGGTCTTTGAAGGGTGCGGCTCCCCAGAGGAAAAGCGGTTCGAGAGAGGGATCCGCGATCATGGGGGCTTCGTTTCGGGTCGCTGCAATGCGGCACCCCGTCCTTTTCTGGAGAAAGGCGTTGCCCCCGATGTGGTCCGCGTTGGAATGAGTGTTCAGGATGGACTTCAGTTTCCATCCGCGGCCATCCAGCAGTTTCAAAACTTTACGGCCCGCGGATTCGTCGTTCCCGCTGTCAATGAGGAACGCATCGTTCCCTTCGACATAGACGCCAAGGTTCGTTGGCCCCTCGATGACATGGGTGTTTGCGGCAACCTGCTTCAGTTCCATGACGGGACTTCCTCCTCGTTCCTCTACATTTCCTCCGGCAGGGCCTGCCAGTTGCCGTATTCCATGTATCGGGCCGTTCGATCGGCCACCTCATCCCCATGGAGCTTCCGGACGATATGAAAGGCTACATCGATCCCGGCGGAGATGCCCCCCGCAGTGAGAATGCGCCCGGCGTCGATAAACCGCGCAGTCGGGTTCAGCCTGGCGCTCGGGGCGATTCGATGGATGTCGTCGAACACCTCGTGGTGGGTGGTGACATCCAAACCGTCCAAAAGCCCCATCCGCGCCAGGATCCTTGCCCCGGAACAGACGGAAACCGTCATCTTCGCCCGATCGTGGTTCCATCGGATCCACTCGACGATGGCGGACTTTTCCATTTCCTTCTTCGTCCCTACCCCGCCGGGGATGATGAGGATATCGATTTCAGGATGGTTATCGAAGGCAAAATCGGGTACGACCTTCAGGCCGTTGGCCGTTCTGATCGTTTCGCCGTCCTCCGAAACGGAAAAAACCCGAAACAGGGAATAATCGCTCAACTCGGACGTGACCGAAAAGACCTCGTAGGGTCCGGCGAAGTCCAGAAGCTCGACATCGTCGAAAAGGAAAAGGCCTACGTTGTTCACTGCTGATGCCTCCTTCCGGTATCTGGCGGCAAATCTCGGATCGCGCTATAACATTACCATCAATCTTGACAGAAAGGGGAGTGGGAAGGGTGCTGAAAACGAAAAAACTCGTGATGATTCCCGGGCCGACTCCGGTTGTCCGATCGATCCAGGACCAGATGGGACGGGAAACCGTTGCTTTCGGGGATCCCGATTTTGTGGCGGACTTCGCCGAGGTCATTGGAGATCTGAAGACCCTCTGGAAATGCGGAGGAGAGGCTTTCGTCGTGGCGGGCTCAGGGACTCTCGCGATGGAGATGGCGGTCGCCAACGTCGCAAAGAGGGGCGAAAATGTCCTGGTCTGCTCCAACGGATTCTTTGGTGACCGCTTCATCGACCTCTGCGAGCGGAAGGGATTGAACGTTGACGTCCTGAAGGCCCGTTGGGGAGAGTCCATCACACCGGAAAACGTGGCGGCCCAACTCGCTCGAAAAGACTACCAGCTGGTGACGGTGACCCACGTGGAAACTTCAACGGGGGTGGCCGCCCCCGTGGCGGAAATCGCCGGGGCCGTTCACGAAACCAGTTCCGCCCTCCTGATCGTCGACGGCGTCGCAGCCACCGGGGGCGTGGAGGAAACGATCGACCCGATGGGGATTGACATCCTTTTGACCTGTTCCCAAAAGGCTTTCGGCGTTGCCCCCGGTCTTGCGATGCTGTGGGCAGGGCAACGGGCCATGGAAAAACGGGCAACCCTCGGCCGGATTCCGGAATCCTACGTCGATTTCGACAAGTGGCTCCCGATCATGCACAACCCCGCCAAATACTGGGGAACCCCGCCGATCAACCTGATCTGGGCCCTGAAGGAATCCCTCCGGATCATGAAGGAGGAGGGGCTCGAGGAGCGGTACGCCCGTCACGCCCGCCAGGGAGCTCTCGTGGACGCCGCGATGGAGGCGATCGGTTTCACGGTTGCGGCTCGAAAGCCCTACCGGGCCCCCACTCTTTCAGTCTACCTGTACCCGGAAGGCTCGGGGATCGACGATGTTCAATTCAGGACCGTACTGGCGGATGAAGGGGTCCAGTCGGCGGGATGCCTGGGAGATTTCCAGGGAAAAGGATTCCGCATGGGACACATGGGCAACATCGACAGGCACACTCTTGTGTCGGCCGTCGGAGCCGTGGAGCGCGCCTGTTTCAAATGCGGCTACCGGATCGAGTTCGGTAAGGCGCTTGGAGTCCTCCAGGAAGGCCTGGCCAGAGAATAACCCGGACGGATTCAGCAAAGGAGGGCCTACCGAAAAAATCGGAAGGCCCTCACCTTCTTAAAAATCCTGTCCTTGCCAAAAGGTTCTCCTGACGTCGGATGCAACCGTTTCGATGAAATCCCCGCCCGCTGGATCCGGCCGGGTCACCAGGCTGACCGCGACAAAAGCTGTTACGCTCGAGCACAATCCCCAGACCGGCGGCCATTGCCCCAGGAAATTCGTTTTGGTCCAATATAGGGCCAAGGTCACAAGGGCCCCGGCGGCCATCCCCGCGATGGCCCCGGCCGCGGTCCCCCGCTTCCAGAAAAAGGCTCCGAGGATCACGGGAAGCTGCGCCATGAGTCCGGCGGAAGCCATGGACGAAAGCACCGCGATCAGGCCGAGCTTCAGGCTCCCGAACGCATAACAGGCCACCGTCAGGACGGGAATGAGCAGTTTGCCCCAGCGCAGCTCCTTTTCCTCGGAAAGCGGAGTCAACGCTCTCACGAGGTCTCTTCCGAACATCGAGCTCAGGGTCAGGATGATGGAGTTCAGCGTGGAAACCGCGGCGGCAAAGATGCTGAGGACGACCAGGAGGGCCAGCCCTCTCGGGACCTTGGTCAGGAGGGCGGCCATGGCCCCGTCGGGGTTCTTTAGCCCCGGCACCAGAAGCGCTGCCGAGAGACCGAGAATCACGCAAAGGACGGTGTAGATGAATCCGAAAACCGAGAACCCCGCCACCATCCCCCGGATGCTCCGGATGTCCTTCGGCGCGTAGAGTCTCTGGACAACCTGGGGGTTCGTCAGGGCAAAAAAAGTCCAGGGCAGGGTCAACCCCAGAAACATGGGAAACGGCCAGGAAACCTTCAGAAGGTCCGGTCTTGCCGCCATGGCGCTCCCCCACCCCTCGGGGAAGAGGAACCCCCCGATGAACACCACGAGGAGGCAGCAGGCAACCAGCATGATGGACGCCTGCAGGGCGTCGGTGAGGGCGACGGAGCGCAAGCCAGCCCAGATCGAAAAGATGACGGTGATCGCTGCCGCGACTGCCATCCCCGCCCAGAAGGGAAAGGCACCTCCGGATACGCCCTCGAGCAGGTAGCCCATGCCCATCAGCTGGACCGAGGCATAGGGGACCAGCGTTACGAGGCAGAGAAGGGAAGCGGCGGCCCCCACCCATTTCGAGCCGTAGCGGGTGCTCAGCAGCTCGGAGGGCGTCATCAGCCCGTATCGGCGCCCGGCAACCCAGTAGCGGGGAGCGAAAAGAACCAGGAGAAAGACGGTCCCCACCAGGTAGGTCAGCTCGAAACCGAGCGACGCGATCCCTCCCTTGTAGGTCAGTCCCACCAGCCCCACCATCATGAAGGCGCTGTAAGTGGTGGCGCTGTAGCTCATGGCGGAGACGAACCCGCCCACCGTCCGGTTTGCGAGGAAATAATCAATCACGCCGCTTCCCATTCCCCTGCGGGCCTTGGCGGAAAGCGCGGCACCCACAAGGAACCAGGCCAGGATTCCTGCATTCAGCCAGCTCAGCGGCACGGGAAACGCCCCCCTTCTCCCCAGCGGAACATCATATAAACCCCCGCCCCAATGACCAGCAAAGCGGTAGAGCACCAGAACAGGAACGCCCCGGAAAACCGGTCCCAATTTTTCATCAGGATGAAAGGCACCGCGACGTTTGCCGCGAGCGCGATAGTGCCGAACCCCAGCCAGATCTTTTCTATTTTTGACATGGTTTTTCCCTACCTTCCCAGCAGTCCCTTTTCACCAAGAGCAGCCTCGATGCGGTCCAGGGCTTCGGCAGAGTCCGCCTCAATCGTGTGAAGGTGAAACCCTCCCGAAAGCGAGGAGAGTGTTCCCCTTCCTGTGCTTTCCAGCAGGTTCACGAACCGGTGCACCTCTTCCTGAGTACGGACGTCGATGTTGCCCTTCAATTCCCCGTATACGGGGTGGTCGACGATCACATCGATGATGCGCCCTCCGAGGGTGACGATCGTGAGCAGTTCTTCCCGGATTTCCCCAGGACCGTGCCTGACCGCCAGAAGCCTTCTCATCCCGCATCCCTGCCGGTCCAAAGCATACCCTGCTGCCGTGGCCCGTATGGGACACCCCGAGTCCCGAAGCCTGGCAATGTCCTGTACGATTGCCTGTCGGCTGACGCCAAAGCGCTCCGCCAGCTCAGCCCCGCTCAACGGTTCCCTTGAGGACTCCAGGAGCGAGAAAATCTGCCCGAGTCTTTCGCTTCGATCCATGTGCGGCCCTCCACTCCCTAGATTGCTAGTGGCAGATAGTAGCAGATAGTTTTGTATTTGAAAAGGGGGGGGACGGTTTAAAGGATGGGACTGAGGAGTTTCGCCATGCCGAGGAAGCCCTTCTCCCAAACCGGCAGACGGCCCCACTCTTCGATCCCGGTGGGACGGGAATGGGCCAGGTACCCTTCCTGGATCTCCAGCAGGGCAGCGGTTTCTTTACGGCCGTAAAGGATCAGGTTCAGCTCGAAATTCAGGGCAAAGGAACGGATGTCGAAGTTGCTCGACCCGAAAAAGGCCAGCCGCCCGTCGATGGTCATCGTTTTGGAATGCAGGATGCCCGGCTGGTACCGATAGAGGTTCACCCCGATTTCCAGGAGCTTTGGAGTGTATGCTTCGGCTGCACTCCCGACCAGCCGCTGGTCGACTTTTTCCGGGACGATCAGGTCGACCCGGGCGCCGTTCAGAACCGCCACCTCCATGGCCTGAATCAGCCCATCATCGGGAATCAGGTAGGGCGTTGTGATGACCACGCGCTCCCTGGCCTCGAAAAGAGCTGCCAGGACCAGGCGCTGGAAGTTCTCCGTCGCATAGGCCGGGCCGCTCGGAACCGACTGGAGAAGATACTCCCCCCCGGAAACAGGAGGAACTCCGCTTCTTCCGGAAGGGATCTCTTCTGTTTCAACGAACCAGTCTTCGAGGAAAACACCCTCGAGCTGTGAAACAATCGGACCTTCCAGCCTCAGGGTCAGATCGTGCCACGCAATCCCCCGGGCTTTTCCCCCATAAGTGGGGTCGATGGCGTTGTGGGATCCCATGTACCCAACCCGCCC
>JAAYVK010000085.1 GCA_012517195.1 Synergistaceae bacterium
AAGGAGGCAGAGGAAATGTACGTGACCGATCCCATAGCGGATATGCTCACGCGCATCCGGAATGCGAATACGGTTTTCCAGGAAACCGTTGATATCCCGATGAGCAAAATGAAGCTCGAGATCGCGAAGATCCTCAAGGAAGAGGGGTATATTCGCAATTTCAAGGTCCTGAACGATGCGAAAAAGCCCGTTTCGATGCTCAGGCTGGTGCTGAACTACGGGCCGAACCGCGAGCGTGTGATCCAGGGGCTGCGGAGAATCAGCAAGCCCGGTCGTCGAATCTACGTCAACAAGAGTGATTTGCCCAAGGTCATGGGAGGGCTCGGCGTTGCCATCATTTCCACCTCACAGGGGATGATGACGGATGCCACCGCCCGTTTCAACGGCCTGGGAGGCGAAGTCATCTGCTACGTCTGGTAGTGGGGGGTGTAGTCCTTGTCTCGAATTGGAAGAAAAAGCATTCCGCTCTCCAAGAACGTTCAGGTTTCGGTGGAGGGACGGCACGTTAAAGTCAAGGGACCGAAGGGCGAACTTTCGATGGACCTGCTGCCGTGCGTGGATGTCTCGCTCGAAGAAGGCCAGATCGTCGTCACCCGCAAAGACGACGAGATCAAGTCGAGGGCGTTCCACGGCATGACCCGCGCGTTGCTGAACAACATGGTCGTGGGAGTCAGCGAAGGTTTCCAGAGGCAGCTTGAAATCGTTGGGGTCGGCTACAGGGCCCAGATGCAGGGGAAAACGCTCGTCCTGAACCTGGGATATTCTCACCCGATCCAGGTGGAACCGCCCGCTGGCATCGAGATCCAGACCGACGGCCCGACAAAGATCCTGATCAAGGGCGCTGACAAGCAGGCAGTGGGACAGCTCGCGGCAAACATCCGCGGCTTCCGTCCGCCGGAGCCCTACAAGGGGAAGGGGATCCGTTATGCGGGAGAGTTCATCATTCGCAAGGCCGGTAAGGCTGGGTCGAAGAAGTAGCCGAGGTGAAAGAGCATGATTAGAAAGCGAAGCCGAAACGAGATGCGGTTGATCCGGCATCAGCGCCTCCGCCAAAAACTTTCGGGGACTGCAGAAACGCCCAGGCTTTCCGTTTTTCGGAGCCTGAAGCACATTTACGCCCAGGTCATCGATGACGAGAAAGGCACCACTCTTGTGGCCGTTTCGACCCGCGAGAAGGCCGTTGCGGAACAGCTGAAGGGAACCGGGAACATTGAAGCGGCGAAATTTGTCGGCAAGCTGGTTGCGGAGCGAGCCCTTGAAAAAGGGATCCAGGCTGTCGTCTTCGACCGGGGCGGGCACATGTACCACGGTCGGGTCAAGGCCCTGGCCGATTCCGCCCGCGAGGCCGGGCTGAAGTTCTAGGAGGGAAGGGCCGATGGCAGCCAGAATGCAGAAAGCGACAGAGAACGAGCTGACCGAACGAGTCGTTTGCATAAAGAGGGTCAGCAAGGTGGTCAAGGGCGGCAAGCGTTTCAAGTTCAGCGTGCTGGTCGTCGCCGGAGACGGAAATGGACAGGTCGGCGTCGGGATGGGGAAAGCCCGGGAGATCCCGGAGGCCGTGCGGAAGGGCATTGAAAAAGCGAAGAAGAGCATGGTGCCCCTGAAGAAGGTGGGTAACACCGTTGCGCATCCCGTCATCGGACGCTTCGGCGCGGCGGAGGTCCTTCTCAAGCCCGCCGCTCCCGGAACGGGCGTTATCGCCGGTGCGGTAGTCCGGGCCATCATGGAACTGGGTGGGGTAAAAGATGTCCTGACCAAGGTTATCGGAAGGACGTCAAATCCCATCAACGTGGCTTACGCGACCTTCGAAGCCCTTCGTGCAATGAGAACGCCGGAAGAGACCCTTCGGCTTCGGGGGAAGGACCGGAAGCCCGTTCAGGCGGAATAGGAGGCCCGAACATGGCAAAGCTGAGGATCACCTGGAAACGTAGTTGCATCGGACGTCCCGACAAGCAGGAGAAGACAATCCGGGCTTTTGGGTTTAAGAAGCTGAACGATACGGTCGAGATGGAGGATTCGCCCCAGATCCGGGGAATGATCGAAGCAGTCCATCACCTAGTCGACTGGGAAGCCATCGAGAAATAGGAGGGAGATCCCATGCACCTGCATGATCTCAGTCCCGCCCCGGGATCCCGGCGCAAGCCCAAAAGGCTCGGGTGCGGCGTTGGAAGCGGTACAGGAAAAACAGCCGGAAAAGGACACAAGGGCCAGAAGGCCCGGACCGGAGGCGGTGTCGGCCGCGGTTTCGAGGGCGGCCAGATGCCGATCCAGAGAAGGGTTCCCAAGCGGGGGTTCAACAATGCCCGGCACGCGGTGACCTACGAGGTGGTCAATCTCCAGTCGCTTGAGGAGCGGTTTGAAGCCGGTGCGGAAATCACCGCCGTGGAACTCCTTTCCGCAGGCCTGATTCATGGGAACCGAAACGGGGTAAAGATTCTCGCAACGGGCGAGCTGACCAAGGCCTTCACCGTAAAGGCAAGCGCTTTCAGTGCAAAGGCCGCCGAGAAGATTGCTGCTGCAGGCGGAAAGGCAGAGGTGATCTAGGTGCTCGACTCCGTCCGCAACGCGATGCGGTTGCCTGACCTGAAACGTCGGATACTCTTTACTCTTGGCGTGCTTTTCGTTTTCCGCCTGGGGGCTCACATCCCGACGCCCGGGATCGACGGAACCGCAATGTCGAGGTTGTTTGAACAGGGCGGGGTGTTAGGTTTCCTGGATCTTTTTGCGGGCGGGGCACTCCGGCGATTCAGTATTTTTGCGCTTGGCGTGGGTCCCTACATCAACGCGAGCATCGTGATGCAGCTTCTAGTTGTGGTGTTTCCCGCTCTGGAGAAGCTCCAGAAAGAGGGAGAGGAAGGCCGCAAGAAGATCGTGGCCTATACCCGCTGGAGCACCGTCGGTTTCGCCGCGGTTCAGGCTCTGGGGCTCTCTTTCTGGCTGAGGGGCCTGGGAATCTTCTCGGGCACACCCTGGGACCTGCTTCTCGTTGTGGCGACCATCACGACCGGTTCGATCGGAGTGATGTGGCTGGGAGAAATCATCTCCGACCACGGGATCGGCAACGGGATCAGCCTCCTGATCTTCGCGGGAATCGTGGCCCGCATCCCGGAGGCAATCGTGCAGACCTGGACCAGCGTTAGCTCCGGCCAGATGAATTTCCTGGCCCTGCTTCTCGCCCTCGTGCTCATGGTCGCGGTCGTCGCAGGGTGCATCCTGCTGCAGGAAGGGCAACGCCGGTTGCCGGTCCAGTACGCGAAGCGGGTTGTCGGAAACAAGGTTTATGGCGGGCAGAGCACCTTTATTCCCCTGCGGGTCAACCAGTCGGGGGTTATTCCGATCATCTTCGCTTCTTCGGTTCTGCTGCTGCCCTACACAATCGCGCGCTTCTTTCCGGGAGGCGTCGGGGCTTTCATCCAGCGGACCTTTTCACCGAACAGCCTCGTCTACATGGTGTTGTACGTCGCTCTGATCATTTTCTTTGCCTACTTCTACACCGCTGTCGTCTTCAACCCGGTGGATGTGGCAAACAACATGAAGAAGTACGGCGGGTTCATCCTGGGGATTCGCCCGGGTAAGCCGACCTCCGACTACATCGAAAAGGTGATGACTCGGATCACGCTGGCCGGGGCGATTTTCCTCTCGCTGATCGCCCTGTTGCCGAACCTGATGACCCAGATCATGGGAATCAACACGTTCTATTTTGGGGGAACGGCGATTCTGATCGTCGTCGGTGTGGCCCTGGACACCGTTCAGCAAATCGAGGGACAGCTTTTGATGCGCCATTACGAGGGCATCCTGAAGCGTCGCGACAGGGCCGGGCTGTTCAAGATGTGAGGGCAAAAGCCATGCGCCTTATCTTTTTGGGCCCCCCCGGATCGGGCAAGGGAACCCAGGCAGCAAAACTGATCGAAAAGGTTCAGGTGGCTCATATCTCCACGGGGGATATCCTGAGGGAGAACGTCAAGCTGGGAACGGCGCTCGGTTTGAAAGCAAAGGAATACATGGACGCCGGGAAGCTTGTCCCAGATGATTTGATTATTGAAATGATGAGACAGCGGCTTCAGAAAGATGACTGTTCAAGGGGATTCATCCTTGATGGCTTTCCCAGAACGGTCGCTCAGGCCGAAGCCCTGGAAAAGATGCTGAACGAACTGGACATGAAGCTGGATGCAGTGATCCTTTTCAAGGTGTCCGACGAGGTCGTGGTGGAGCGTCTTTCGGGGCGGCGGGGATGCCGGCAGTGCGGAGCCATTTATCACATCCGGTTCAACCCCAGCTTGAAGGGAGATTCCTGCCAGATCTGCGGAGGCGAGCTGTACCAAAGAGATGATGACCGGGAAGAAGTGATCCGGAAACGCCTTGATGTCTATCACTCCCAGACGGCGCCGCTCGTCGGCTACTACGGGAAAAGAGGGCTGCTTCTCGAAGTGGATGCCGGCAGGTCCAGCGACGAAGTCTTGAAAACCATTCTGGACGCCCCCTGGGGAAGGTCAGAATGATCACCTTGAAAACCGAAGATCAGCTCATACGGATGCGCAGGGCGGGGCAAATCGTGGCGGACACCCTTCGGCTCCTCAGGGATAATCTCGGACCAGGAGTCGACACGTACACCCTTGACGCACTGGCCTACGAGCATGTCGTCAGATGCGGAGGGCGCCCCGCCTTCAAGGGATATCGCGTTCCGGGTATCCGGAGTGCGTTCCCGGGAACTCTCTGCATCTCCGTCAACGATGAAGTTGTTCATGGGATCCCGGACAGGACGCGCCGGCTGGAAGAGGGCGATATCGTCAGCTTTGACATGGGCGTCGAGTTTGGTGGATACTACGGAGATGCCGCCTGCACCTATGGGGTGGGGAAAATTTCGGAGACACGGCGCAAGCTGATGGAACACACCCTCGAATCTCTCCATCGGGCGGTCGCGGTTGTGCGGGATGGGGCAACCGTAGGGGATATCGGATATGCCGTGGAGAGTTACGTCATTCCCCTGGGCTACGGTCTGGTCCGAAATTATGCGGGGCACGGAATTGGCAGGAAACTGCACGAACCCCCTCAGGTCCCGAATTACGGCCGGCCGGGAAGCGGAGTCACCCTTAAAAAGGGGATGACCATCGCAATCGAACCGATGGTAATGACAGGCGGAGAGGAAGTTGTCACGGGGAAGGACGGTTGGACGGTCCTGACGGCCGATCATTCCGATGCGGCTCATTTTGAGCACACGGTCCTGGTATGCGAAAGCGGTTCGGAGATCCTCACGCCATGGGAGAGTTGATCTCCTCGACCGGAGTAAAAAATGGACAGAATGGACCGGATTGCCGCTTCCGGGCAGAGGGATTCCGTATCGAGGAGGTCGATTGATCCGCATGGCAAAGGATGATGTGATCGAAGTCAAAGGCAGGGTCGTTGAACCGCTCCCCAATGCCATGTTTCGGGTGGAGCTGGAGAATGGGCATCGTATCCTTGCCCATGTTTCGGGAAAGATGAGGATGCATTTTATCCGCATCCTTCCGGGGGACCAGGTGCTGATCCAGCTTTCCACCTACGACTTGACACGGGGTCGGATCGTGTATAGATATAAATGATCGCGAGAAACCCCTTCCTGAATTAAGAAGGATTGAATCGTTGAGAATGGAATGGGAGTGTGAGGAAATGAAGGTCAAGCCTTCGGTGAAACCGATTTGCGAACATTGCTCAGTGATCAAACGGCACGGCGTTGTGCGCGTGATTTGCAGCAAGAACCCGCGGCACAAGC
>JAAYVK010000086.1 GCA_012517195.1 Synergistaceae bacterium
GCCTATGGTCCTGGCTCAGGAACAGGGGAGTTTCAAGGCAGGAGGCGCTTTCCTGCGGACTGATCGTGGAGGGGCAGAAAGGCGATTATGACCGGTTCCGGGGGCGGGTCATCTTTCCGATCCGGGACATGGCCGGGAAACTCACCGCCTTCGGGGGGAGGATCCTGTCGGGAGAAGGGGCAAAGTACATCAACAGCCCGGAGGGTCCCCTTTTCAACAAACGCAGCCTGCTTTACCTGCTTCCCGCCGCAAAGGCCCCCATTCGCGAAAAGGGAGAGGCGATCGTCGTCGAGGGGTACATGGACGCGCTGCGGCTCCATCTTTGCGGTTTCCAGAACGCCGTTGCCACCCTGGGCACTTCCCTGACGGCCGAGCAGGCCGCCCTGCTGAAGCGGATCTCCGACCGGGTCCTGATCTGTTATGACAGCGACGCTGCCGGGCAGGAGGCGACCCTGAGGGGGATGTCCCTTCTGCAGAAAGAGGGGTTGGAAGTGCGTGTGGTCGAATTGCCCAGAGGCAAAGATCCAGATGAGCTGCTGGCTTCCGACGGAGGGGAGATCCTCTTCGGGCAGGCCTTGGCTAAAGCGATGCCCCTGCCCCTGTACCACGTCCACGCGAGGCGGGGTGCCCTGGCCGGCCCGGGCAGGAAAAAAGCCGTCGAGGAAATCCTGAACGGCCTTGCGGAACTTCCCATGCTGGATTTGGCTCCATACCTGGGATCCATCTCCAGTTCCCTCGGGGTTTTCTCGCACCAGCTGTATGAGCTCCTAAGCCAGCGGCAGGGAAAAAATTCTCCTTCCCCGGAAAAGAGGGATTCCGCCCTTTCCAGCGTATTGATAGGAGAGAGGCCAGGCAGCCGGGCAGAAGATCTACCTGACCCCCTTGAATCCGCCCTGCTTTACCTTTTATGGAACTGCCCTGAAAAACGCGCGGGAAGCGCACCGGAGGCGATCCTGCCTCTGTTCGGGGACGAACGGATCCAGGGCGCAGCGGCGGCACTGCTGAACGGAGAGCCCCCGGAAGCCCTCAGGAGGATTTGGTATGAAACAGCGAATCGTTTTCTTGAGTCCGCCCTTGCCGCAGGGGGCGATTTTTGCGAGGCCTTCGGGGATCGGGAAGAAGCCTGGCGAAAAATCGAGGAGGGCCTCAGGAAGCGAAATGCGGAAAAGGAGTACCGGAGCTTGAGGGAAAAGATGACGCGGGGCTTGGCGACGAGCGAGGAGATGTCCAGGTTGAACTGGCTTGCCCGGATGCTGAAGGGGAGGAGATGAAGACGATGGCCAAAAAGGAGAAAAAAGAAAAGAAGCACCCCGATGCCGTACAGGAGGAGAACCCTCGCGAAAGCGGGGAAAGCCTCGATAAAGCCGCAGCCGGAAAAACCGAAACTCCCCCGCAGGCAGCCCCGGAGGCATCGGCAGAAGCCAGTGTGGAGCCCTCCCCGGACGAGATGTCCAAGTATATCGAGAACGTCCGGGATTTGCTCCACGAGGGAAGAGAAAAGGGGTTCGTCACCTACGAGGATATCGAGAAGCGCCTGCCCGCGGAATATCTCAACGCGGACACCCTGGACAACCTGTATTTCAACCTGATGGAACTTGGCATCGACGTCATGGAGGAAACGAAAGTCAAGGAGGAGGTCCCGGAAGAACCCGTCCCTGCCGCCATTGCCGCGGCGGCCGAAGAATCGGGTGATCTGGAGGACCTGCCGCTTTCCGATCCCGTCCGGATGTACCTTCGGGAGATCGGCAAGATCCCCCTCCTGACACCGGAAGAAGAAGTCGAGCTTGCCAAGCGCGTCGAAGCCGAGGAGGCGGAAGCGAAGGCCAAGCTTGTCGAGGCGAACTTGCGCCTCGTCGTCAGTATCGCTAAAAAATATATCGGCCGAGGGATGCTTTTCCTGGACCTCATCCAGGAAGGCAACCTCGGCCTGATTCGGGCCGTTGAAAAATTCGATTACCGCAAGGGTTACAAGTTCAGCACCTACGCCACCTGGTGGATCCGGCAGGCGATCACCCGCGCGATCGCGGACCAGGCGCGGACGATCCGGATTCCGGTCCACATGGTGGAGACGATCAACAAGCTGATCCGTGTTTCCAGGCAGCTGGTTCAGCGGCTGGGCCGGGAACCCCGGGCGGACGAGATCGCCAGGGAGATGGAGATCACGGCCCAGAAGGTGGAGGAGATCCAGAAGATCGC
>JAAYVK010000087.1 GCA_012517195.1 Synergistaceae bacterium
CCCTTTTTCTACGATCTCGCTGCCGGGGCACTATATCGAAATGGTGGGTTTCCGGACGCCCGACGACGTCGTTTTCCTGGCCGACAGCCTTTTCTCCGAGACGATCCTGGCAAAGTACGGCTTCGTGGTCTGCTGTGACGTCGCCGGGCAATTTGCGACCCTCGACCGGCTAGAATCCCTCGATGCGAAAGTTTTCGTTCCCTGCCACGCCGGCGTCTCCACGGACATCCGCCCCCTCGTGACCGCCAACCGGGATGCCCTGAGAAAACTTCTGGAGAATGTGAGTGAGGCCTGCGCGACCGGCGCGTCGCGGGAGGACGTGCTGGCCAGGCTCGTCATGACTTACGGGATCAACCTCTCTTCTGTCCAGTACGTGCTGACTTCCATTACCGTCTCAGCCTGCCTGTCGTTCCTGGCCGACCAGGGGAAGATCGTCCCGAGCTTCGAAAAAGGGCGCATGCTCTGGCATCTTCGGCCATGAATCGAACGGTTCTGCTGGCCGATGCGGGCCTTCTTGCCGTCGCTCTCATCTGGGGGGCCTCGTTCGCCGTCCTGAAAGAAACCCTCAACACCTTCCAGCCGATGACGCTTCTTGCTGTCCGCTTCTCGCTTTCGGCGGCGATTCTTTCGATTGTCTTTTCCCGGAGGGTCACGAGGATGACCCGGACGGACATCAAGGCCGGATTCATCGTCGGCTTCTTCCTATTCCTCGGGTTCATCGCCCAAACTTACGGTCTCGTCTACACCACGGCGGGCAAGAATGCCTTTCTCACCACCACGTACGTGGTCGTTGTCCCCTTCATGGGATGGGCCCTCACCAGGCGGTTTCCCGGGTTCCATGCCTTCCTTTCTGCTGGACTCTGTATCGTCGGGGTCGGATTCCTGACCCTGGGAGGGGAGGGGGTTGGCGGTTTCAACAAGGGAGACGCCCTGACCCTTCTTTGCGCCGTCTTCTACTCAGCCCAGCTGATGAGCATCGACCATTACGCGAAGCGGATGGATCCCATCATCCTGGCGGTGACGCAAATGATCGCCATGGCCCTTTATTGCGGGATTTTCGCGGTCCCCCTGGAAACCTGGCCGACAGCCATCCATGCGCGGGGACTCTGGGGCATGGGATTTTTGGTCCTGTTTGCCACCGTGCTGGCCTTTGCCGTCCAGATGGCGGCCCAGCGTCACTCCCCGCCGACGCACGTTTCCCTGATTCTTTCAACCGAATCGTTCTTCGGGGCCCTCACGGGAGGCGTGTTCCTGGGGGAACGCTTTTCTCCAAAGATGGCCATTGGTGCCGTCCTGATGTTTTCGGCGATTCTCGTGGCAGAGTTCCTGCCCCGCTGGTTCAGGCAGAGGAGAGAGATTTCCGGGCATTGAGTGTTAAAGTATGCTCAATAATGCTTTATAATACTACCAAGGCAGCGCTAAGCGGCGATTGCCCAATTCGAGCGAAAGAGGGGGAATGGCGATGCCGAACAGCGTCTACAAGATCATCGAGCTGGTGGGAACGAGTCCCGATTCCTGGGAGGCGGCGGCGAAGAATGCCGTGGAAACGGCTTCCAAGACCCTGAAGGACCTCCGTATCGC
>JAAYVK010000088.1 GCA_012517195.1 Synergistaceae bacterium
ATCCGGGTGGTCCGCCAATGGTCGGGTCCCTACGACATCACGCCGGACCACCAGGCGATCGTGGGGAAGACCCCCATGGAAGGGCTTTTCATCGACTGCGGGTGGAGCGGCCACGGGCTGCAGTTCGGCCCCTCCATCGGGCGCATCATGGCCGAGCTGGTGAACAACGAAACGCCCTTTATCGACGTATCGGTGTTCCGCTACAGCCGGTTCGAGGAGAACGACCTCTTCTTTGAACCTTGCTGCATCTAGGGCTTTAAGCGGCTCGAGATTGGAAAAAGCGAGGGACCCGGGGATTTTCCCCCGGGTCCCTTTGCCATGCCGTTATTGTGCCTGCCCATCGCCGTCTTCCTCGGCGGCCAGCTCCTCTTCCTCCTCGACCGACAGGTCGTCCACCCCCGCCAGGGATTCGACGTGATGCCGGAGCTCATGGACGATGGTTTCCCGGAGCTCCTCCTCCCACTCTCCCTGGGGGGCGTCCCCGAGAACTTCCCGGAAGGAACCGTAGTAGATGAAGATGCTCCTCCCGAGAATGGGGTCCTCGATATATTCGCCCATCAGGAAATACTTCCCGTCCTTCTTTTTCCCGGGCAGGATCGAGATTCCCCCGTTCAGGTCCCGGAGAAGGCGGGACGGGAGCTCGTCGGAAATGGCGCCCGCCAGGCGCGTGAACGCGTTGAGATCCAGTTTCGCCACGTTCCTTCACTCCCCTTCTTTTGTCCATTATAGTAGGAGGATCGTGCGAAGATGAGGTAAAATAAAAAACGAAAGGAAAGGGGGAGTATGAATGGGCACCAAGGGACGTTCGATCGTCGGCATGGATGTCGAAGAGGTTCTGAAGCTGCTCAACAGGGCCTTCGCGGATGAGTGGCTGGCGTATTACCAGTACTGGCTCGGGGCGAAGCTCGTCAAGGGCCCGACAAAGGAAGCGGTCATCGCTGAGCTGGTCCAGCATTCGGCCGATGAGCTGAGGCATGCGGACATGGTGGCCTTGCGGATCATCCAGCTCGGGGGCACCCCGGTGACGACCCCCGAGGGGTGGTACAAGTGGACGAACTGCGGCTACGATGCTCCCGAGGATCCGTTCGTGGCGAAAATCCTCGAGCAGAACATCAAGGGAGAGCAGTGCGCGATCTCCGTGTATTCGGCCCTGGCGGAAATGACGAAGGACAAGGATCTTTTGACCTACAACATGGTCCTGTCGATTCTCCAGGACGAGGTGAACCACGAGGAAGAGCTGCAGGCCCTCCTGGAAGATCTCAGCGTCGTCCTGGGAGAGAAAAAATAGCGTTGACCCTTTATTGAAGGCGGGCGCCCCTCGGGGGCGGCCCGCCTTTTTTTTGCCGGGTTGACAAGGAAAGCGCAAAGAGATAGCATCATGGTACTCACCAATGATGAGCGCAAATCCAGGCACCCCCACAAGGAGGAAGAGGAAATGGAAAAGATCCGCGTTGCCGTCGTGGGCTTCGGCCATGTCAGCCAGGAGGCCGTGCAGGCTGTCCAGGCAAGCCCGGACATGGAGCTGGCCGGCGTTGTACTGAGAAACCCCGAAAAGGCACGCATGCTGAAAGGGGAGCGTCCGGAGCTGGAAGTCGTGACGGAAATCGATCGGCTCGGGGAGGTCCAGGTCGCCATCCTGGGAATCGCCAGCAGGGCGGTGCCCGAGGTGGCCCCCGGTTATCTCGCGAAGGGCATCAACACCGTCGACAGCTTCGATATTCACGGCAAGGCGGTGATGGATCTCCGGGTCTCCCTGGATGCCGCGGCAAGGGCGGGAAACGCCGTGGCGGTCATTTCGGCAGGATGGGATCCGGGGACCGACTCGGTGGTCCGGGCCATCATGGAAACCATCGCCCCCAGGGGGATCACCTACACGAATTTCGGTCCCGGAATGAGCATGGGGCACACCGTGGCCATCAAGGCCCTGGAAGGGGTCGAAGACGCCCTTTCCGTGACGATCCCGATCGGCACGGGGCTTCACCGGCGCCTGATTTACGTGAAGACGAAGCCGGGTTACGATTTCGATTCGGTCACGGCCCGGATCAAGACCGACCCCTACTTCTCCCACGACGAGTGCGTGTTCTATCCTGCAGAGGACATTTCCGCCCTCCAGGACATGGGACACGGCGTCCACATGGAGCGGAAAGGCGTTTCCGGGACCTCGCACAACCAGCGGATGGAATTCATCATGTCGGTCATGAACCCGGCCGCCACCGCCCAGGTCATGGTGTCGGCCGCCAGGGCCTCGACTCGCCAGAAGCCGGGATGCTACACTTTGCTGGAAATCCCCCCCATTGACTGCCTCTGCGGAGAACGGGACGCCCTGCTCGCACGCCTGGTCTAGCTCGGTGGGGACGCGGAATCCATAGGGAGGGTTGGCCTTGAAAGTCGCCCAGGTTCTTCTTGAGATGCTGAAAGGCTACGAAGTGAGGCATGTGTTCGGGTTGCCGGGCGAGACCACTCTCCCCTGGTATGAGGCCTGGCGTGCCTTCGGGGAAATCGAGCATGTCCTGACCCGGGACGAGCGGAGCAGCGCCTTTATGGCCGACGGGTATGCCAAGGTGTCGGGACGCCCTGGAATCTGCGAGAGCCCGAGCGTGGGCAGCACGCATATCCTGCCCGGGATCGCCGAATCCTTCAAGGGTGCGAATCCCGTCATCGCATTCACCTCCGACATCCCCCTCCACATGGAAAGCAGGAACATGCTCACGGGCCTGAACCAGTCCGCCCTGTTCGCGGGGATCACGAAGGCCACCTTTACCCTGACCCATCCTGACGAAGTCCCCCACGTGGTGAGGAGGGCCTTCCGGATCGCCACGACCGGCAAACCGGGTCCCGTCCACGTGAGGGTCCCCATGGACCTGCTTGGCCGGGAGGCCGAATCGCCGAACCTGGCCGTCCAGCCGGATTTCGCGCGGTTCCCGGGGCATCGCCCCGTCGCGGCTCTTTCGTCCATCGACCAGGCCCTGGAGGCTCTCGAAAAGGCCCAGAGGCCGGTTATCGTCTGCGGACAGGGAGTCCTCGCCTCCCAGGCCTGGAAACCCCTGCAGGATCTTGCTGAGCGGTACGGTGCGCTGGTGGGCACGACGATCAACGGGAAAGGGTCCTTTGACGAAACCCACCCCCTTTCTCTGGGAGTCATCGGGGCCCGGGGTGGCACCCGCTACTCGAACGGCCGGATTCTTGATGCCGACTGCATTTTCTTCATCGGGTGCAG
>JAAYVK010000014.1 GCA_012517195.1 Synergistaceae bacterium
CATCGAGGAATACATCGCCCGGGACGGGTACCAGGCCCTGGCGAAAGTGCTGCTGGAAATGACTCCCGACGACGTGATCAGCGAGATCAAGAAATCGGGTCTCAGGGGCCGGGGCGGCGGCGGTTTCCCCACGGGGATGAAGTGGGAATTCTGCAAGAAGTCGGTGAGCGACAAGAAATACACGATCTGCAACGCCGACGAGGGCGACCCCGGGGCCTTCATGGACCGGTCGATCCTTGAGGGCGACCCGCATTCCGTCCTGGAAGGGATGGCGATCGGCGCCTACGCCATGGGGGCCGACGAGGGGTACATCTACTGCCGTGCCGAGTACCCGCTGGCGATCAAGCGTCTGAAGACGGCCATCGCGCAGGCGGAGGAATACGGTCTTCTGGGGAAGAACATCATGGGGACGAACTTCTCCTTCGAGCTGCACATCAAGGAGGGGGCAGGGGCGTTCGTCTGCGGGGAAGAAACGGCCCTGATGGCGTCGATCGAGGGAGAGCGCGGGATGCCGCGTCCGCGGCCTCCGTTCCCGGCGAACAAGGGGCTGTGGGGCAAGCCTTCCAACATCAACAACGTGGAAACCTGGGCGAACGTCAATCCGATCATCCTCAACGGCGGAGCCTGGTACGCGTCGATGGGAACGGAGAAGTCGAAGGGGACGAAGGTTTTCGCCCTGACCGGGAAGGTGAAGAACACCGGGCTGGTGGAAGTCCCGATGGGGATCACGATCCGGGAGATCATCTTCGACCTCGGAGGCGGGATCATCAACGACAAGAAGTTCAAGGCAGCCCAGATCGGCGGTCCTTCGGGCGGGTGCCTTACCGAGGCTCACCTGGATACGCCGGTTGACTACGAGTCTCTTACGGCCGCCGGGGCCATCATGGGTTCGGGCGGGCTGGTCATCATGGACGAAGATACCTGCATGGTCGATGTGGCCAAGTTCTTCCTCGAGTTCACCCAGCGTGAGTCCTGCGGGAAGTGCGTTCCCTGCCGGGAAGGGACCAAGCAGATGCTCCTCACCCTCGAACGGATCACCCGGGGAGAAGGGACGATGGAAGACCTCGACAAACTGGAGGAACTGGCGGTGATGGTCAAGGAAGCCTCTCTCTGCGGCCTGGGGCAGACGGCACCGAACCCGGTCCTGACCACCCTCCGGTACTTCCGCCACGAATACGAGGCACATATCAACGAAAAGAAGTGCCCCGCCAAGGCCTGTTCGGCACTGATCCAGTACCTTGTGACCCCGGACCTCTGCCGGAAGTGCGGTCTCTGCGCGAAAAACTGCCCGGTTAAATGCATCAGCGGCGACCGGCAGACGCCCTACGTCATCGACCAGTCCAGGTGCATCAAATGCGGAACCTGCCTTGAGGTATGTCCCTTCAAGGCGATTCGCAAGGAATAGCGGCGGCTCGGGAGGGATAGGCCATGAAAGAGATCATCCTGAACTTTGACGGGAAGGAATGCAAGGGAATCCTTGGCGACACGATCCTGGAAGTCGCCCAGAAAAACGACGTGTACATCCCCACCCTCTGCTACCTGAAGGGACTTTCCCCCATCGGGGCCTGCCGCATGTGTGTGGTCGAGGTCGAAAAGAATCCGAAACTTCTGACCTCCTGCACAACCCCTGCGGTGGACGGCATGGTGGTCCATACCAAATCGGAAAAGCTTAACAAGTATCGGAAACAGATCCTCGAACTCCTCTTTGCGGGGCGAAACCATTTCTGCATGTACTGCTCGCAGAGCGGCGACTGCGAGCTCCAGCGCCTGGCGATCGAGCACGGGATGGATTCGGTCCGCTACCCGTACCTCTACGCTCCATTCGAAAACGACGCAACGCACCCTGATTTGATGATGGACCACAACCGCTGCGTCCTTTGCCTGCGGTGCATCCGCGTCTGTGCCGAGAAAGTGGGGGCCCACACCCTCGATCTCCAGAAGCGGGGCTGGGCAGCCACCGTCTGTGCGGACCTGGGACAGAAACTCGGGGAAAGCTCCACCTGCGTTTCCTGCGGTGCCTGTGCGCAGGTCTGTCCGACCGGAACGATCACGATTCGGGAACTGGCTTACCGCGGACGGCGCAAAGACTGCGACGACATCGTGGAAAGCGTCTGCCCGCTCTGTTCGGTGGGCTGCAAGATCAAGGCCTACGTCCGAACCGGCAGCATCGCCCGTGTCGAAGGGACCGGGACGGAATCCCCGGATGGCGGTCAGCTCTGCCACATGGGGCGCTGGTGGCTGCCGGAATCTACGGAGCGCGATCGGGTTGCGGTCCCGATGATCCGCGAGGGGGCCCATTTCCGCGAAGCCTCCTGGGATGAGGCCCTTTCCCTGATCGCCGAGAAGCTCGGGCCGGCGGCGAAGCAAGGGAAAGCGGGGGCCCTGGTTTCCAGCCTTTGCACCGACGAAGAACTTTCGATTTTTTCCGCGTTCTACCGGGACGCCTTGAAACTTGAAATCGACACCTTCGACGGCGATATCCTGCGCGGGTTCGTGAAAGGCTTCGAGCCCTTCCGGGGCCAGGGTGTCCGTCCCTTCACCGGCGCGCACAATATCCTTGAAAGCGACCTGGTCGTGAATCTCTGCGCCGACCCGCAGGACGAGGCCCCTGTCGTGGCCAGCTATGTCCGTGTTGCCGTTCTACGGAACAACGCGAAGCTCATCTTCGCGGGGGACAGCACCGATCCGTTCGATGGGCTGACCGACGTGAGCGTCCGCCTGAATGGAACCTGCAAGGGCACGGAATTCCTCAAGAGCCTGACGGCCTGCCTCGTGTCTCTGGCAGAATCGAAGGTCGAACTGAACGGCTTAACCGCCATGGACAGCTATGCGAAGGCGCTGGAGGAGTTTGCCGAAGTCGGGAAGATCAGCCTCGAAACGGCTGAGGAAATCGTGAAGCTGATCGCTTCTGCCGAGAAACCGGTGTTTGTCCTTGGAAAGGGCCTGGCGAAAAACTCCGAGGTGGTTGCTGCAGCGGGGAACCTGGCCATCGCGGCCCGGGCCTTCTTCGCCGATGGCCTCGGGCTTGTCCCGCTCCTTTCCAGCGGCAACAGCCTGGGAGCCGTGAACACCTGCGTTGCGGATCAGCCCTGGCTGCGTACGAAGGAACTCGATTTCCTGTATGTGTATTCCACCGGAATGATTCCCGAGGACGAGGATTCGCTCGCGGCGATTTCCAGGAGCGGGTTTTCGGTCATCCAGACTCCCTACCTTGTCCGGCCCCTGGTGAACCTGGCCGACGTGCTGCTGCCGGCCCCGGCCTGGTTCGAGCGAAGCGGCCATTTCTGCACGATCGAGGGAGAGCGCCGGCGCCTGAACGTCATCGTTCCGCCTCAGGCGAACCTGAAGGGGCTTTCCTCCGTGTTCGACGCGATCGCGAAGGACCTGGGAATCCGGGTGGAAAGGCCCGAAACAGCTCCTTGCGAAGAATTCTTCGTTTCTAAAGTTTCTCCCGAACTCGCCAAGATGGCGGCTCTGTAGGAGGTGGATGAACATGTCGAAGCCAAAGCTCGCAACGGTATGGCTTGAAGCCTGCGCAGGCTGCCACATGTCCTTCCTGGACATCGACGAGCGCATCGTTGAACTCCTGGACAAGGTGGAAGTCACGGCAACGCCGATCACGGACTTCAAGGAGATCCCACAGGTTGACATCGGGGTGATCGACGGAGCAATCGGCAACGAGGAAGAGCTCCATATTGCGAAGGAGCTCCGGAAAAAGGCAAAGATCATCGTTGCATGGGGTGACTGTGCCGTTTTCGGCGGGATCAACACGATGAGGAACTTCATGCCGGCAAGCGAAGTGCTTGAAGGAGGTTATATCCACACGGCCAGTACCGTGAACCCGGACGGCGTGATCCCGAAGGGCGAGGTCCCGGCTCTTTTGCCCAAGGCCATTCCGGCGGATAACGTGGTGAAAGTGGACGTGTACGTCCCCGGCTGCCCGCCGGATGCCGACACGATCCTCTATGTCTTCCAGGAACTGCTCGAGGGGCGCATGCCCAAGATCCCCTCGGACATGATGCGATACGACTAGGAGGGACCGGATATGGCTGACAATCCCGCCATCCGCAAGATCGAGATCAATCCAATCACCCGGATCGAGGGACACGGGAAGATCACCGTGAATCTCGACGAAAAGGGCGAAGTTCAGAGCGCCCAGTTCCACGTTACCCAGTTCCGAGGCTTCGAGGTCTTCACGAAAGGCCGCGATTTTCGCGAGATGCCTGTCATCACGCCCCGCATCTGCGGGATTTGCCCGGTCAGCCACCACCTGGCTTCCGCAAAGGCGTGCGACATGATCCTTGGCGTGGAAGTCACGCCGACGGCTCACAAGCTCCGCGAGCTGATGCACATGGGGCAGTTTGTCCAATCCCATGCCTTGAGCTTCTTCCACCTCTCCAGCCCGGATCTTCTGTTCGGGTTTGACGCGGATCCCGCCATCCGCAATGTCGCAGGGCTCGTTGCGAAGTTCCCCGAACTGGCCGTTAAGGGGGTCATGCTGCGCAAGTTCGGCCAGGAACTGATCAAGACCCTGGGCGGAAAAAAGGTTCACCCCTGGCACAGCATTCCTGGAGGCGTGAACCGAAGCTTGAAGGTGGAGGAGCGCGACGCCTTCCTCGCCCAGGTTCCGGCGATGAAGGAAACCGTTCGCGAGGCTCTCTCCCTGATCAAGAGGTACCTTGCCGAACACGGCGAGGAAGCCAAAAAGTTCGCAACGATGAAAACCGCTTTCCTGGGGCTTGTCAACGGCGGTTTCCTGGAACTCTTCGACGGCGATATCCGCCTGAAGGGTCCTCGCGGACGGGTGATCGCGGAATTCCCGGACTGGGAGTACCTGGACCATATCGCTGAACATGTTGAGCCTTACAGCTACCTGAAGTTCCCGTACTACATCCCGCTTGGATTCCCGAACGGTTCCTACCGGGTGGGGCCCCTGGGACGCGTCAATGCCTGCGACGATATCGACACCCCCGAAGCCAGCGCCGAGCTTTCGGCATTCCGCTCGCTTACGCCGGACGGGATCGTCCACTATACGATGTACACTCATTACGCCCGCCTGATCGAGGCGATGTACGCCCTCGAACGGATGGAGGAACTGCTTCAGGATCCCGACATCACCGGGAGTGACCTGAGGATCACCTCCAACGACCTCCAGCCGGAAGGCATCGGCGTCATCGAGGCGCCGCGCGGAACCCTGATCCATCATTACTGGGTGGATGAAAAGGGAGCCATGACCCAGGCGAACCTGATCGTTGCCACGGGTCACAACAACTACGCAATGAACCGCGGCGTGGAAATGGTCGCCAGGGACTACATCAAGGGCGGCGAGGTCACGGAGGGAATCATGAACCGGATGGAGCACGTCATCCGCTGCTACGACCCCTGCCTGTCCTGCTCCACGCATGCCGTGGGCAAGATGCCCCTTGCCCTGGAACTCATGGCTTCCGACGGGAGCCTCCTGAAGAAGATCCTGAGGTAAACACTGGAAAAAGGAGTGAAAGGGGGGCCGGCCTCCGGCTGGTCCCCCTTTTCGATGACCCCATGAACATAACGATCTTCGGATACGGAAACGATTCCCGCATGGACGACGGGGTGGCTTTTTCGCTGGCGCCCAGGATTGCAAGGTACCTTGAGGGGCGGGGACACAGGGTGGCCCTTTCCCTGGAACACCAGCTGCTTCCGGAAGCTGCGGCGGAATTGAAAGACGCCGATTTCGCGATCTTCGTTGACGCCTCGATGGAGAATTCCGCGGAAGGTTTCCGGATTCGACCGGTAGAAGCGCGGGAGATCCTTGAAGGACTCAACCTTCATACGGTGGGTCCTGAGTGGGTTTTGGCCATGGGGCAGCGCATCCACGGGAGGATCCCGGATGCCTGGCTGGTAACGGTCGAAGGTGAACAGTTCGATTTTGGAAATGAACTGACCCCGGCCTGCGCCGAGCGGGCAGAACGGGCTTTGCACGCCTTCAGGGCCACCTGGGAGGAACGCTTCGATGCTTGAGGATCTTTCCCAGCATGTGCTGGACATCGCCGAAAACAGCCTGAACGCGGGAGCCGACCGGATCGAAATCACAATCCTCCAGGACTCGCGCGCGAACCGTCTCGTTCTTGAAGTGGCTGACAACGGACACGGCATGGACGCGGAAACGGCGGTCAAGGTTCTGGATCCTTTCTATACGACCCGTACAACGAGACGTGTTGGGCTTGGGTTGCCCTTCCTGAAACAGTCCGCCGAGCTCTGCGGCGGATCGCTTTCGCTGCAATCGGTTCCCGGGAAAGGAACCCGGCTCCGGGCGGATTTTGCCCTTGATTGCATAGACCGTCCTCCCCTCGGGAACATCCCCTCAACGATCGTCACTCTCCTTGCAGGGGCCCCCGGGGTGCGTTGGATTTACAGGCACGTATGCGACGGACGGATCTTTGAATTTGATTCAAAGGAAATCCTTGAAATCCTCGGGGATTCTAAACTTTTTCAAAGCGCGGAAGTGGCCTTGTGGTTACGGGACTATCTCAGGGAGAACATCGAAACGGCGGAAAAAGGCCACTGATTCATCCTCCTCAGGCTTTTGGAGTTCATCTTTCTTCCCCCTTGTCGCAAAAATGGTTCGATGGTATAAGCCATGCTGTATGCTCGGTCCTGCAGGGGCGCATTTTTTTCAGATAGTTTGTGAAGATAGTAACTATCTGGTCTTTTCTTTTTCCGGTTCAGGGGGAAAGAGGCCAATGGGAAAAGGGGGAAGAGGAATGCTGGTGAAGGAGGAAGTGGTCTCCAGGACGCAAGAGATTGTGGCTCCCTGGAAAGGACGGAAGGGTGCCCTGATCCCGATCCTTCAGGAGACCCAGTCGGTGTTTGGCTACCTGCCCGCGGA
>JAAYVK010000089.1 GCA_012517195.1 Synergistaceae bacterium
AACGGCGTGAAGTCCGCGTATCCCTTCCGCGACAGCGTCTTCGTGATCGCCGCCGTCAGCGTCGTCTTCCCGTGGTCGATGTGCCCGATCGTGCCGATGTTCAGGTGCGGCTTTGTCCTCTCAAAATGCTCCTTCGCCATCTTTAAACCCCTCCTTGTTTAGAACCGATCTCTTCGTCAGCGTTTCAGGACTTTTTCGGCCACTTCGGGGCCGACTTCCGCATATTTCTGGAATTTCATCGTGTAGGAGGCCCTCCCGGAAGTTTTGCTCCGAAGGTCCGTCGCGTATCCGAACATTTCCGCCAGCGGAACCAGGGCCCTCACAATCCTCGCATTGCTCCGCATTTCCATCCCTTCGACGCTTCCGCGCCGCGAAGCAAGATCCCCCATGACATCGCCGACATAATCCTCCGGTGTGACAACCTCCACCTCCATGACCGGTTCCATCAGAACCGGGGAAGCCTTCTTCATCGCTTCTTTGAAGGCCATGGACGCGGCGATTTTGAACGCGAGTTCGGAGCTGTCCACTTCGTGGTAACTCCCGTCGACCAGGGCGATCTTGACCCCGATGACCGGGTAACCGCCGAGGATGCCGTTGTTCCTGGCCTCTTCAAGTCCCTTGCGGACCGCCGGGATGAACTCCTTCGGCACGACCCCGCCGACGATCCGGTCCTCGATTTCGAACCCGACATGATCGGGCAGCGGTTCCATCTCGATAACGATGTCTCCGTACTGGCCGTGGCCACCGCTCTGCCGGACAAACTTTCCCTGTGCCCGTGCATTGTTGCGGATCGACTCCCGGTAGGCCACCTGCGGGCGGCCGACCCGGACTTCGACCCCGAATTCCCGCTTGAGCCGGTCAACCAGGATTTCCAGGTGCAGCTCGCCCATCCCCTGGATGATCGTCTGCCCCGTTTCCTCGTCGACATGGACGCGGAACGTGGGATCTTCTTCCGCCAGGGCCGAAAGTCCCTTCGAAAGCTTGACCTGATCCGCCTTGCTGAGGGGCTCGACGGCGAGGTCGATGACCGGTTCGGGGAATTCCAGCGACTCAAGGACGATCGGGCGGCCTTCCTCGCAAAGGGTTTCTCCAGTCCGGGTCCCCTTCAGGCCGGGGAGGGCGATGATCGCGCCCGCTTCGGCGGTCTCCAGCTCCTCGCGCTTGTTTGCATGCATCCGGAGAATTCGCCCGATGCGCTCCCGCTTCCCGGTCGTGGCATTCAGGACGCTCTGCCCTGCGGCGATGCGGCCGCTATAGATGCGGCAGAAGACAAGACGCCCCACGAACGGATCCACCATGATCTTGAAGGCCAGAGCCGTAAACGGTTCGTCCTCCGAGGGGATCCTCTCCTCTTCCTCGTTTGTGTCCGGGTTGATCCCCCGGATCGGAGGAAGGTCAAGGGGGCTCGGGAGGTAATCGACAACCGCGTCAAGGACAAGCTGGATCCCCTTGTTCTTGAACGCCGAACCGCAAAGGACCGGAACGATCTTCATCGCGATCGTCCCCTTGCGGATCGCCCTCTTGAGGGTTTCGAGCGGAACATCGTTGCCTTCAAGGTAGAGCTCCATCACTTCCTCGTCGACATCCGCGAGGGTTTCGATCAGAAGCTCCCTGGCCATCATCGCATCTTCCTGGAGCTCGGCGGGGACGCTGACGACCTTGTAGTCCACGCCCAGGTCATCCTGGTAGATCACGGCCTTGAACGCGACCAGGTCCACCATTCCCGTAAAGCTGTCTTCAATTCCGATCGGCAGGTGAATCGGGAGCGGTTTCGCCCCCAGCCGCTCTCGGATCCCTTCGACCACCGCATTAAAATCCGCCCCGACCCGGTCCATCTTGTTGACGAAGGCAATTCGGGGAACCCCGTACCGATCCGCTTGCCGCCAGACTGTCTCGGACTGGGGCTCCACGCCTCCGACCGCGCAGAATACGGCAACGGCGCCATCCAGGACGCGCATCGACCGCTCCACTTCAACAGTAAAATCCACGTGCCCGGGCGTATCAATAATGTTGATATGAGCCTCGTTCCAAAGGCACGTTGTTGCGGCCGAGGTGATGGTGATCCCCCTCTCCCGTTCCTGCTCCATCCAGTCCATCGTTGCGGCGCCTTCGTGAACCTCTCCCATCTTGTGCTTTCTCCCCGTGTAGAAGAGAATGCGCTCGGTGGTCGTGGTCTTGCCCGCATCGATATGGGCGGCGATCCCGATGTTTCGGATATTTTTCAGATCGAGTTTCGGCATGATTTCAGGCTCCCCGGCGCCGGCAGTTCCTGCGCTGCTTCATCGCGGGTCTACCAGCGGTAATGCGCAAACGCCCTGTTGGCCTCCGCCATCTTGTGCGTATCTTCGCGCTTTTTCATGGATGCCCCTTCGCCCTTGAACGCATCTGTGAACTCCCGCGCGAGGCGTTCCACCATCGGCATCCCCTTCTTGGCACGGGCATACTGGATGATCCAGCGGATGGCAAGTGCTTCCGCACGCTCCGGCCCGACCTCCACCGGCACCTGGTAGGTGGCGCCGCCGACACGCCGCGGCTTGACCTCGACAACCGGCTTCACGTTATCCATGGCCTTCCGGAAAACCTCGTCGGGCTGCGTATTCAGCCGCTTCGCAGAGAGCTCCAGGGCCCCGTAGACGATCTTTTCGGCCGTGCTCTTCTTCCCGCAATACATAACGCAGTTTACGAACTTGGTAAGGGCGGGCATCCCGAAAACCGGGTCTGCCGCCTGTGTCCTTTTTCTAACGTGCCCCTTTCGTGGCATGGGCTAAAGCCTCCCTTTCCGGAAAAAACTATTTCGGGCGCCGTGCCCCGTATTTCGAACGGCTCTGCCGGCGGCCTTCAACCCCGCCACAGTCCAGCGTCCCGCGGATGATGTGATAGCGCACGCCTGGCAGGTCCTTGACACGTCCGCCGCGGACAAGAACCACCGAGTGCTCCTGCAGGTTATGCCCGACACCAGGAATGTAGGCGGTCACTTCGATCCCGTTTGTGAGACGGACTCGGGCCACCTTCCTCAAAGCGGAATTCGGCTTCTTCGGAGTAACCGTGTACACTCGCGTGCACACTCCCCTTCGGGAAGGGTTCCCCTGAAGGGCGGGAGCACTGGAGCGTTCTTTCTTTTCTTCCCGCCCGAGGCGGATCAACTGACTGATCGTTGGCACACAAATTCCTCCTTTCCCTACTCGATGTTCTTCACATTTTCCCCGAGCAGCCCTGCGGCAGCCGCCTTCCGCGAAATGGCGCAGGCGCGACCCAGCATTTCCATGCTCTCACACCACTCCACCTCGAGATTCCGCTTCCCGGCTTCCTCAAGGAGTTCCTTGACCCGATCCTCTTCAGCGTCACGCGCGAGAAAAAGTTTCTGCAACTGCCCCGACCGGATCTTCCGGAAAACCTGGCGAACCCCGACCACTCTGCGGTTCGATGCCAGCTCATTCAAAGGCACAGCAATCCCCCCTGTGCGGACGCACCGAGACATAATATCAACCGGGGAGGCCCCTGTCAAGAAAACGGGGGCTCCCCGGTTGGGGTCGTTTTCTGCCTGTTTTCTCTTAAGAGATTTACGCTTTCTCGTGCATCTCGACGTGACGGTAAGCTTCGGCTCCAGTCCCTGCCGGGATGAGGTGCCCGATGATCACATTTTCCTTCAGCCCCTTGAGGGTATCAACGTCTCCCCGGACAGCGGCCTGGGCCAGAATCTGAGCCGTCTGCTGGAAAGATGCGGCGCTCATGAAGCTGTCGGTTGCCAGTGCGGCCTTGGTTACGCCATGGACAACGGGACGCCATTGCGGCTCCTCCCTCATCCTTCGGACGAAAGAAACCCGCTGGATCAGGCGCTTGGTTTCAATGGAGCTGGAGATCGGCCTGACGACAAGTTCCTGGAATTCTCCCTGGACGATTCGGTCAATGACTTCACGGCTGATCTCCGTGCCCGCGTCCGCAAGCAGTTCCCCTTTCGCGTTGCTGATCGGCTCCAGGAGGACCTTCCCGTAGGCGATGTCGCTCACCACCTGGCCCAGGAGTTTTTCCCGCGTCAGGATCTCCTGCGTCTCTCCCTCGAGCTCGACCGCCGCGATTTGTCCTTCCACCAGCCCCCTGACAACCCTTCCGTCCAGAATCCGGCCAACGTCGTTCACCGGGTTTCCCTGGGGATTGATGGCCTGCTTGATCGGCCGGCTGAAAAACTTCTCGATCAGGTAGTGGTTCAGGGCATCTCCGATGTTATGCCTGGCCGGGGCCCGCCAAACCTTCACCACCGATGCGTTGGCCTCCTTCAGCCGTTCAAGTGCCTCCGGCGTGAGCGCCCGGTCACGGCTCAGGAACACCTTCCCGTCGGAAACGACATCCTCGGCGAGGTAGGCTCCACGCTCCAGGCTGGCCAGGGTTTCCGTATCCCTCACGCAGAGGATCTGCGGCTTGCCGCGCGTAATTGCCAGGAGGTCCGCAAGCTCCAGAGCCGGTTTGGGCTCAATCACCGTGTGGTTTTCCAGAGAAACCGGGGCAATGAGCTCAAGTCCTTCCATCTCCCGGCGGAAAGTCGCTTCCCCGAGGATGACCCGAACCAGGCCATCCCCGTCCTCCACGGTGATCTCCCTCGCGGCTGACCCCGGCTGGAGCAGCCGCTCGATCGTGTCCGCATCGATGGGTTTTCCTTTCAGGGAGAGGACATGATCGATCCCGCTCTGTCCCTCGATGTCCCGCAATGTTTTGCCCTGCAGGAAATCCAGGGCCTCGCCGAGACACCTCTCGTTTTCCTTCCGGATCCGGTCCAGCTCCTGGTCGAGGTCATCAAGCCATGCCAGTTCGTTCGCAACGAAGGAGCTGTCCCCTTCTTCGGTGATCCGGACGCGGTTGACCGGCGCCACTTTTCTTAGGATCACCTCGATATGCTTGTTGTTGATCGAAACACCCTGGGAGAAATAGACCTCCTGGATGCCGTCGACGAGGTATTTCTGTACCGCCTCCAGTCCCTCAACCTCGAGCAGCTGCTGCGGATCGATATACCCTTCTGTGAGGCACTGTCCTTTCTTCACAAGCTGGCCTTCCTCGACAAGCAGGTTTTGCGAAGCGGGAACCGTGCAGATGATCTTCTCCCCCTCGTCTTCCCCCTTGCCGATGATGACCTTGCGCTTGCCTTCCATCTCGCGGATTTCAAGCACCCGGCCGTCCGCCTCGACAAGCTGGGCGACCTTCTTGGGCCGGCGGACCTCAAAAAGCTGCTCAATCCGCGGGAGCCCCTGGGTGATGTCTTCGCCCGTCAGGCGCACGCCGCCGGTGTGGAAGGTCCGCATCGTCAGCTGGGTTCCCGGTTCGCCGATGGATTGAGCGGCCACCACGCCAACCGCCTCCCCGATGGCCACGGTTTTCCTCGTCGCGAGGTCCCTTCCGTAGCACTTTCGGCAGATGCCGTTCCGGAGCCCGCAGGTCATCGGGCTCCGAACCCAGACCGATTCGATTCCCGCATTCTCGATCTTCGCGGCGATCTCCTGGCTGATTTCATCCCCGCCCCGGACGAGAACCTCACCCCCGGAGGGATCCTCGATGTCATAAAGGGCCGTCCTTCCGGAAATCCGGTCCGCTAGAGTGACGACCGTCTTCCCGTCCTGGACCAGGGCGCTGATCCGCGTTCCCTTGTCGGTGCCGCAATCCTCTTCGGTGATGATCAGGTCCTGCGCTACATCGACCAGGCGTCTCGTGAGGTAGCCCGACTTGGCCGTCCGCAAAGCCGTGTCGGCCAGCCCCTTCCGGGCCCCGTGAGTCGAGATGAAGTACTCGAGCATGTTCAGCCCGTCACGGAAATTGGCCACAATCGGGTAGTCGATGATGCGCCCGGACGGATCCGCCATCAGGCCTCGGATCCCGGCCATCTGGGCAACCTGGTTCTTGCTTCCTCGAGCCCCGGAATCGATCATCATCCGGAGGGGATTGAGCTGGTCCATGTTCGCAACGATATCGTCGGCGATCTGCCTTGCCGCCTCCGACCAAAGGATTTCCTTCTGCCTCAGGTATTCTTCTTCCGTCAGGACCCCCATGCCGTACTGGGCGGAAAGCTCTTCCTCCCGCTTCATGGTTTCATCGACGGTGGTCTTCTTGCTGGGCGGGATGACCGCGCAGTCGAGTCCGAAGCTGATGCCGCTCCGGGTGGACCAGTGGTAGCCAAGGATCTTGATCGCATCGAGCATGTCAACGATAGCCGCCTGCCCGACCTTGTCGTAGGCCTTGTCAAGAAGGCTTCCGAGGTCCTTCTTCCCGATCTGCCGGTTGATGTACCGGAGATCCGGGTGGAGAACGCTGTTGAAAAGAGCCCTTCCCGGGGTTGTCTCGATCCATTCCCCTTCCCACAGCATTTTGACACGGGTGTTCGGGTGGACGACCCCGTGGTCGATCGCCGTCAGGGCATCCTCGATATCGCGGAAGGCCATGCCTTCTCCCTTCAATCCGTCCCTCATCGCGGTCAGGTAGAAAATGCCGAGGACGATGTCCTGCGTGGGCGTCACGACTGGCCTTCCGCTAGCGGGGGAAAGCAGGTTGTTGGCCGAGAGCATCAGGATGCGGGCCTCGGCCTGGGCCTCGAGCGACAGGGGGACGTGGACGGCCATCTGGTCCCCGTCGAAGTCGGCGTTGAAGGCGGTGCAGACGAGCGGCGGGAGACGAATGGCCTTCCCTTCCATCAGCACCGGTTCGAAAGCCTGAATCCCGAGCCGGTGGAGAGTGGGGGCCCGGTTCAGCATGACCGGGTGGTCCTTGATGATCTCTTCTAGGATCGCCCAGATTTCATCTCGCCCGCGCTCGATGAGTCGCCTGGCGCTCTTGACGTTCGGGGCCAGTCCCCGCTCCACCAGCTTGTGCATGACGAAGGGTTTGAAAAGCTCGAGGGCCATCTGCTTGGGCAAGCCGCACTGGTAGATCCTGAGTTTGGGACCGATCACGATGACCGACCGCCCCGAGTAGTCGACGCGCTTGCCAAGGAGGTTCTGGCGGAAACGCCCTTTCTTCCCCCGCAGGAGGTCGCTCAAACTTTTTAGCGTACGGTTTCCCGCCCCCAGGACGGCCTTTCCCATCCGCCCGTTGTCGATGAGGGCGTCCACCGATTCCTGCAGCATCCTCTTTTCGTTGCGGACGATGATCTCCGGGGCCCTCAGTTCCTGCAATTTCCGAAGCCGGTTGTTCCGGTTGATCACCCGGCGGTACAGGTCATTCAGATCAGACGTGGCGAACCGGCCTCCCTCCAGCTGGACCATCGGACGCAGATCCGGAGGGATCACCGGGAGGACCTCCAGGATCATCCACTGGGGCTTGCTGGCGCTCTTACGGAAGTCCTCGACAACCTGCAGGCGCTTGATCAGCTTTCGTTTTTTCTGACCCGTGGTTTCGGAAATCTCTTCCCGCAGGGAGGCAGCCATTTCATCCAGGTCCAGCTTGTTCAAAAGCTGCTGGACTCCTTCAGCACCGATCCCGGCGGAAAATTCCCGATCGTAGGCGGCACAGAGGCGCTGTTCCCTTTCGAGAATGATTTCTCCCTGGGAGAAGGGGGATTCTCCGCCTTCGATGACAAGGTAGCAGGGATCTTCGATCGTCACCGTTTCCTGCTGGGCCTGGAAACGGCCAGGATATTTCTGGTTGTAGAGCTGGACCTCGCTGAGAGCCAGGACATCGTTCTTCTGGAACGGCAAATGGGCGACGGCCGTGACGACGAACGCTTCCTGGCTGCCGACAACGGCTCGCTGGATTCCGGGAAAGGCCTCCGCTCCCCCCCGCGCTTCCAGCTCGCTGGCGGAGAGGATCTCGCCCGGTCCTTCCGATTCTCCCGTCTCAATCCTGAAAGCCGGTTCGACCTTGAAGATCTCATCCCCGAAATCGGCCTTGAACCGGGCAACCTGCTGAGCGGAAACGAGATCCCCTTCGTCCAGGGGAACGTCGTCCACCTGGATCACCCGGTAGGCCTCTTCGGCCTTGAACTTCGGGTCATAGTGGGAGTGGATTCTCTCTTCCGACGCATCGATCAGGTCGCCGCGGCGGGCTAGGTCGGTTCTTCGCCCTTCCATGACGACCTTGAAAACGGGTTTTCTCCTCCGGATCGGGGCAAAGTAGACGACCTTCTCCAGGTCCTTCGTTGCCGTCCCCAGAAGGAGGCTCAGGCGGCTGGGAATTCCTCTCAGGTACCAGATATGCACGACCGGTGCCGCCAGCTCGATGTGGCCCATCCGCTCCCGGCGGACGCGGTTGTCCGTCACTTCCACGCCGCAGCGGTCGCAAAGGATGCCCTTGTACTTGGGGCCGCTCCGCTTGTATTTCCCGCAGGCGCACTCGTAGCTGCGCGTGGGGCCGAAGATCCTCTCGCAGAACAGCCCGTCCTTTTCCGGACGGAGGGTCCGGTAATTGATCGTCTCGGGTTTCTTGACTTCCCCGCTGGAAAGTTCACGAATCCGTTCCGTGCTCGCGAGCTTGATTCGGACTCCGACGATTTCGCGGCGGCTCATTTATGCATCCTCCCCCTCGCGGGTCAAATCCTGTTCATCCGGTTCCTCTTCTTCCTCAAAAGAGGCGTCAAGCTCTTTCGGGCTGACAAAAAGCATTTCCTCCGTAACTCCGGCCGCAGAGGGAGGCAGCAGATCCTCGCCCGACTCCAGGTCCAGATCGACAATCGCCGGGCGCGGCCTCGGCGTTCCCGGGGCTCCCATTTCCTCGTCCTCGTCCTCAAGCAGGATCTCGCCGACCGTCCCGTCGTCGTACATGATCTCGACATCCAGCGCAAGGCCCTGCAGTTCCTTGACGAGCACCCGGAAGCTTTCCGGCACCCCGGGCTTCGTCAGGTTCTGTCCCTTCACGATCCGTTCATAGGTTTTCAGGCGTCCGCGGATGTCGTCGGATTTCACCGTCAGGATCTCCTGAAGGATATGCGAGGCCCCATATCCCTCGAGGGCCCAGACCTCCATCTCCCCGAACCGCTGGCCGCCAAACTGGGCTTTTCCTCCCAGCGGCTGCTGGGTGATCAGGCTGTAAGGGCCGATGGAGCGGGCATGGATCTTGTCGTCCACCAGGTGGATCAGCTTCAGCATGTACATGTAGCCGACGGTGACCTTGTTTTCCATTGCCTCCCCGGTCCTGCCGTCGTAGATCGTGATGCGGCCGTCCGCGGCCATCTCTGGATAGGGCCCCTCGGCAAGCTTCCTGACGCCGTCGAAGATGTCCTGCTCCGTCGCCCCCTCAAAAACCGGGGTCGATACCTTCCAGCCGTTGTGGACCGCAACGAATCCCATGACCGTCTCCATGACCTGCCCGAGGTTCATACGGCTCGGAACACCGAGCGGGCTGAGCACGACATCGACCGGGGTGCCATCCGGAAGGTAAGGCATGTCCTCGACAGGGAGGATTTTCGAAACGACCCCCTTGTTCCCGTGACGGCCCGCGATCTTGTCCCCTTCCGAGATCTTCCGGAGCTGGGCCACGTAAACCTTGACCACCTCGTTCACGCCGGGGCTCAGGTCGTCGCTGTTCTGGTCGATCGTCAGGCGCTTGACGGAAACCACCTTGCCCCCCTCTCCGTTCGGGACCCGCATGGACGTGTCCCGGACCTCGCGGGCCTTCTCCCCGAAGATGGCCCTTAAAAGCTTCTCTTCCGGGGACTGGTCGGATTCTCCCTTGGGCGTCACCTTGCCGACAAGGATGTCCCCGGCCCTCACTTCCGCCCCGACCCGGACGATGCCGTTCTCGTCCAGATTCTTAAGGGCGTCTTCACCGACATTCGGGATATCCCGGGTGATTTCCTCGGGCCCCAGCTTCGTATCCCTTGCCTCGACTTCATACTCCTCGATGTGGATGGAGGAATAGTGGTCTTCCTGCACGAGCCTCTCGTTCAGGAGGATCGCGTCCTCGAAGTTGTACCCTTCCCAGGAGACGAAGGCAACGAGGACATTGCGGCCGAGAGCCAGTTCCCCGTGATCCACGGACTGGCCATCAGCGATGATTTCCCCGGCTTCGACAGTATCGCCGCTAGAAACGATGGGGCGGTGGTGGATCACGGTGCCCTGGTTGGACCTCCGGAATTTCGTAAGGTTGTATGAATCCAGCGAACCGCCGGCGGTGCGGATTTCAATCCGGCTGGCGTCCACAAACTCCACCGTCCCCGAGCGCCGCGCCCTTACGCAGCAGCCGGAATCCTTCGCGATATGGTGCTCGATTCCCGTCCCGATGATGGGAGCCTGGGGAAGAACGAGGGGAACAGCCTGCCTCTGCATGTTCGATCCCATCAGGGCCCGGTTCGCGTCGTCGTGTTCCAGGAAGGGGATCAGGGCCGTCGAGATCGAAACAATCTGTTTTGGGGAAACATCCAGGAAATTGATTTTCTCGGGTTCGACCGTCTCGATCTCCCCCCGGAATCGGACATGGACATCGGGTCCCAGGATCCGGCCCTGCTCGTCCACCGGGGTGTTCGCCCTTCCCACGAAGAATTCGTCCTCTTCGTCTGCCGAAAGGTACTCGATCTCGTCCGTCACCCGCCCCTCAACGACCCTCCTCTTCGGCGTCACGAGGAAGCCGTAGTCGTTGATTCGAGCGTAGGTTGCGAGGGAGGTCACGAGCCCGATGTTCGGACCTTCCGGCGTTTCGATCGGACAAACGCGCCCATAGTGGGTGTAGTGAACGTCACGCGCCTCGAACCCTGTCCGCTCCCGGCTGAGGCCCCCGGGGCCCAGCGCTGAGAGCCGGCGCCTGTGCGTCAGCTCGGCCAGCGGGTTTGTCTGGTCCATGAACTGGGAAAGCTGGGCTGAACCGAAGAATTCCCTCAGGGAAGCGGAAATGGGCCTGACGTTGATCAGGTCCTTTGCCGTAGCGCTGGTCAGGTCGGGGAGCGTTGTCATCCTTTCCTTGGCGATCCGTTCCATCCTCAGAAGACCGATGCGCACCTGGTTCTGGAGAAGTTCACCCACGGCCCGGACCCGCCGATTCCCCAGATGGTCGATGTCGTCTTCCTTTTCCTCCCCGTTTCGAAGCTGCAGGATCCCCTTGATGATGGCGACGATGTCATCGACCGTCAGAAGCCTCTGGCTCTCGGGGATGTCGAGGCCCAGCCGCTTGTTGAGCTTGTAGCGGCCGACACGGCCGAGGTTGTACCGGCGGGTGTCGAAAAAGAGCCCGTAGACGTATTCCTTGGCGTTTTCCATTCGCGCGGGTTCGTTCGGGCGAAGGCGGCGGAAAAGCTCCAGGACCGCGTCCTCCCCCGAGCGGGAGGGATCCCGCTCCAGGGTTGCCGCGATCGCGTTGTCCACATCCCAGACCCAAACGCTCGTCAGGCCCATCTCGAAGAGCAGCTCAAGGTGTTCCTTCGTCAGCCGGTCATTTCGCCGGATCAGGACCTGGCCTTCCTTGTCCGGGATCGCTTCGGCCAGGAGACGGCCGCGAGCCTCGTCGCGGAGCTCCACGAGGTCCACCTGCACCGGCTTCGCCCCGAACAGCTTCAGGATTTCCTCGTCGGTCGTCGCCCCGAACGCCTTGAGAAGCATCGTCACGGGAATCTTCTTGCGGTTGTCGATGTTGACAGAGAGAAGGTCTCCCGGCGTCAGGTCGAATTCCAGCCAGGCGCCCCGGTCGGGAATGACCTTGGCGGCATAGGATTCCCCCCCGGGGACGGTCGTGTCTGAACTGAAATATACACCGGCCGACCGTGCGAGCTGGTTCACAACAACGCGTTCGGTCCCGTTGACAATGAATGTTCCCCTCTCCGTCATTACGGGAAAATCGCCGAGGTAGATCTCCTCTTCCTTGATCTCCCCGTTCCGACGGTTGACCAGTCGGATCGTCGCCCTTACGGGCATGGACCAGGTCAGGTCTCTCTGGCGGGCTTCCTCCTCGGTGATGGGGGACTCATCGACAAAATAGCGGACAAATTCGAGCGCAAACGATCCGTCGTAACTCTCGATGGGGAAAATTTCCTCCAGGATTTCCTGGAGCCCCTGAGATTCCCGGGAATCCGCCTCCTTTTCCGCCTGGAAAAACCAGCGATAGGAATTTTTCTGTACCTCGACGAGATCCGGTAAGCCAATGAGATCCTTCGTTCTCCCAAAAACGCGGCGCTGAATCTGTTCCTTCGAGGGGGCAAAAACTGTCATGGGAGTTACGACCTCCCTTTTGAGGTTTGTGGGGACTATCCTAGACGTGACGAAGGGGCATAATAGCAAAAAGGTCGCGCCATGTCAACAGACATGGCGCGACCTCGCTGACCCATTCTCTGGGAATTTTTTATGGTGTCGAGGGGGGGAGTTGAACCCCCACAGGCTAATGCCCACTAGAGCCTGAGTCTAGCGCGTCTACCAATTCCGCCACCCCGACATCACAATCGACAAACGGGATTTTAGCAACGTGCGCCCTTTTTGGCAAGGGCCTTTCTTCTATTCAGGGCTGACCGATCCCCCCGAGGCTCGCCGGAGCCGGTCGCGCAGGGCGAGCCCGACTTGGGCTTCTTCCGGCCAGTCCGCCACGATGACTTTCGCTCCCGCCTTCTCCATTTCCCGAAACACGGAAAACAGGCATCGGGCATAGGTTTGCACATCGGGAAAGAGACGGACACAGCCAAACGGGACGGCCGGCGGCCGAATCCCGATGTAGGCCCTTTCGCCCGGTTCCCAGGCGGCAACCTTTCCCCAGACGGACTCGTCCTCCCGCAGGAACAGGGGGACATTCGGGGCATAATGCCGGTAGCGGGTGCCCGGCGATCGCCTGCAAACCGGCGCTCCGGCTCCGGCCTGCAGGGGTGTGTATCCGAAAAACTCCGCCAAGGATTCCAGGCTCGTTCCTCCCGGCCTCAAGAGGATCGCCCGTTCGCCGGTAATATCCAGAACCGTCGATTCGACCCCGAAAGAGGTCGATCCCCCATCCAGGATGATTTCAACCTTTTCCCCGAGATCTTCCTCGACCGCGGCCGCATCCGTCGGGCTGGGGCGGCCGCTCAGGTTTGCGCTGGGAGCCGCCACCGGCACACCTGCCAGGCGGATCAGTTCGAGGGCGATCCTCTGGGCAGGCATTCTCACCGCCACCGTTTTAAGCCCGGCGGTCACCTCTTCCGGAACGACACTCCTGGCCGGCATGACAAGCGTCAGGGGGCCGGGCCAGAACCGCTTCATGAGCTCTATCCCCAATTCCGGCACAAAGGCCACCTTTTCCGCCCCGGCGGGCTCGGCCACGTGAACGATCAGGGGGTTGTCCGAGGGGCGCCCCTTGGCCTCGAAAATTTTCCGGACAGCCCTTTCGTCGAGCGCATTGGCCCCAAGCCCGTAAACCGTTTCAGTCGGGAAAACGACGAGTCCGCCGTTTTTGAGAATCCGGGCCGCCTCTCGCAGGATTTCCATGTCATGATCCGAAAGAGCCTCCGAAACCATGACCCTCATGACGCGGGCCCTCCGTCTTTGAACCTTTGCAGAAAGGCCTGCCGGAATTCTGGGAATCTCCCTTTCACGATCGCTTCCCGCGCCTTCTTCATGAGGTGGATCAGGAAGTGGAGGTTATGCCAGGAACAGAGCCTCGCCGCCAGGATCTCCCCCGCCTTGTACAGGTGTCGGATGTAGGCCCGTGTGAAGCGCCGGCAGACCATGCAGTCGCATTCGGGATCGATCGGGGAAAAATCCCGGGCGAACGCGGCGTTCTTCAGGTTCAGTCGGCCCCCTGAAAAGAAGACGGTCCCGTTCCTTCCGGTCCTCGTGGGCAGAACGCAATCGAACATATCGACTCCCCTTGAAACCCCCTCCAGAAGATTCGAAGGCAACCCGACTCCCATCAGGTACCGAGGGCGATCTTTGGGCAATATCGGGTTCAGCACATCCAGGATCCGGTACATTTCCGAGTGGGGCTCCCCGACGGAAAGCCCTCCGATCGCGTATCCGTCGAAACCGATCTCCATCAGGGCCTCCGCCGAACGCCGCCGCTGCCCTTCAAAAACGGACCCCTGGACGATGCCGAACAGGGCCTGGTCGGCTTTCCGGTGAACCGCCCGGCAGCGCTGGGCCCACCGCGTCGTTCTCATAACGGCTTCCAGCGAGGCGGACTCGGTCGCCGGGTACGGGACGCACTCGTCGAAACACATGGCGATATCACTTCCGAGGTCCTCCTGGATCTCCATGGCTCTCTCCGGAGTCATGAAATGGGAGCTCCCGTCCAGGTGGGAACGGAACGTGACGCCTTCATCGGTGACCTTTCGGAGATCCGACAGGGAGAAGACCTGAAAGCCCCCGCTGTCGGTCAGGATCGCACCGTCCCAGTCCATGAAGCGGTGCAGCCCCCCCGCCTCCCGGATCAGCTTTGAACCCGGCCTCAGGAAAAGGTGATACGTGTTTGAAAGAATGATCCGGGCTCCCATCCCAGACAGCTCGTCGGGGGTCATGGCCTTGACCGTCGCCTGGGTTCCAACCGGCATGAACACCGGCGTCTCGATAGACCCGTGCGGAGTCTCTAGGACGCCTGCGCGTGCTCCTGTCACCGGGCACCGCGCCTCGACGCGGAATTCAAACATTGCCGTCCCCCCACCCGAAAAGCCGTTCGGCATTTCGCCACACCTGCCCGGCGAGAATCTCAAGGGGAACCTTTCGAACCTCCGCCAGCGTTTCATAAACGGCAGCCACATAGGCCGGCTGATTGCGTCTGCCCCTGTATGGCTGCGGAGCCAGGTACGGGGAATCCGTTTCGCAAAGCAGGCGGTCTTCGGGAACCCTTGCAGCCACCTCCCGTAGCGCCGCTGCGCGTGGAAAAGTCAGCGGTCCCGCGAAGGAAAGGAAAAAACCCATTTCCAGCGCTTCGGCCGCATGACGCCACTCCCCCGAGAAACAGTGGATCACTCCCGTGCAGCGTCCGGCGGCTTCATCCCGAAGGATTCCGATCGCTTCATCGTAGGCATCCCGGACGTGGACCACCAGTGGTTTCCTGACCCGTTCCGCCAGGGCGATATGCCGGCGGAAAGACTCCTCCTGGACTTCCCTCGGCGACAGGTTGTAGTGAAGATCGAGCCCGGTTTCTCCGATGGCCACGACCCGTGGATCAGCCGCCCAGTCCTGGAAGCTTTCCGGCAGGCCCCCCGGCGGGCATGTTTTCGCGTCATGGGGATGGATCCCCACCGCGGCGAAAACACCTTCCGCGGGATGGGCCTTCGCCAGAGCCAGGGCCTTTCCGCTCGAGGGTTCGTCAAAACCGGCAACCAGCATTCGCTCTACCCGGGCTTCCCTGGCCGAGCGAAGGATCAGTTCCAGGTCCTCGGCAAATTCTTCCATGTTAAGATGGCAATGGCTGTCAAGAAGTCTCATCAGGGCCTCCAAAATTGAATCGCGGGCGATCGGGCGCCCGCGATTTTCAGACTGACACACGGTTCCGGGCGGGGTGGGCGAGCCGCCTTTCAGTGGATCCGGCTTCCAGGTGTTATGGGCCTGTCGAGCGTCAGAAGAGCCAGTTCCTTTCCATCCGGGCTTTCCGCCGCAAGCAGCATCCCGTTGCTCACAACCCCCCGCAGTTTTGCGGGCTTCAGGTTGCAGATGACGATGATATCCCGCCCCACAAGTTCGGCGGGTTCGTAAAACTCCCGAATGCCCGAGACGATCGTCCTTCTCTCGTAGCCGAGGTCAAGGTTGAGCTTGTACAGTTTGCTGGCGTTCGGGACCGGTTCGACGCTCAGGACCCGGGCGGTCCTCAGTTCGATCTTCCGGAATTCCTCCACGCCGACTTCCGCCTCGTGTTCTCCTGGATCGGGGAGCAGGTTCCTTTTCGCTTCCCGTTCCGCCCTTGCTTCCTCCCAGGCTTTCAGATCGATTCGCGGGAAAAGGACCTCGTCCCTCCGGATGGTGGTCCCTTCGGGAAGAAAGCCCCACGGGTAATCTTCAAACAGGGCATTGGCGGGATCTCCTGCCAGCCCCAGCTGGTTCCACATGCGGCAAGCCGTTTCGGGCATGAAGGGGGCCACCATGAGGGCGATCTGGATCAAGGCCTGGTACAGGGTTCCAAGGACAGAGTCCAGCCGGGGGTCATTCTCCTTCCCAAGCTTCCAGGGGGCCGTTTCGTCGATATATTTGTTCATCCGGGAAATGAATGACCAAATAGCCTTCAATGCCTCGTCGAAAGCGAACTCGGACATCCGGGCACGAACAGTCTCGAATGTCGAGGAGGCCAGCCGGGCCATTTCGAGATCAAGTGGATCCACAGGCCCGCAGGCCGTGACGGTGCAGCCCTTGAATCGCTCGATCATCTGAAGCGTTCGGTTCAGGAGGTTCCCCAGGTCGTTCGCCAGGTCCGAGTTGATCCGTTTGACAAGGGCGCTCTCGGAAAAGTCCCCGTCAAGCCCGAAGGGAACCTCGCGAAGAAGGAAGTACCGGAACGCATCCTTCCCGTAAAGGTTTACCATCTCGAACGGATCCACCACATTGCCCCTGGACTTGGACATTTTCTCCCCCTCGACGGTCCACCAGCCGTGGGAAAATACCTGGCGCGGCGGGTTGACCCCAAGGGCAAGAAGCATGGCAGGCCAGACGACACAGTGGAACCGGATGATGTCTTTTCCAACGAGGTGACGGACGTAAGGCCAGTACTGCTTCCATTTCGCTTCTTCGTCGGGGTATCCGCAGACCGTCAGGTAATTGATCAGGGCATCGAACCAGACGTAGATGACGTGGCGGTCATCTCCCGGTACCGGGATCCCCCACTTCAGCGTCGTCCGCGAGATGGACTGGTCCTTGAGGCCGCTCCGGATAAAGCTGACGATCTCGTTATACCGGGTCCGGGGAAGGATGGCGTCCGGGTTTTCCTCGTAAAAGCGCAAGAGGGGTTCCTGGTACCTGGACATGCGGAAGAAGTAACTTTCTTCGGTCATCTTTTCAAGCGGTCTCTTGCAATCGGGGCAAGTCTTGCCTTCCCCCATCTGGGCTTCAGGAACGTAGGTTTCGCACGGGACACAATACCATCCTTCGTAGGTCCCCTTGTAAACGTCCCCCTGCGCTAAAAGTTTCTCAAAAACCGCCGTCACGACCTTGAAATGCCGCTCTTCTGTTGTGCGGATGAAGTCATCGTTTGATATTCCAAGGACTTCCCAGAGCTTCTTGAAATTTTCAACCGTCTGATCGGCAAGCTGCTGCGCCGTGAGCCCCCGACTCTCCGCGGCCTGCTGGATTTTCTGCCCGTGTTCATCGGTTCCCGTAGCGAACAGGACCGGCTGGCCCATCATCCGGTGAAACCGCGCGCTGACATCGGCCGCGATCGTGGTATAGGCATGCCCGATGTGGGGAACATCGTTGACGTAATAGATGGGGGTCGTGATGTAGAAAGGTTCCCTGTTCATCCTTTGATCCTCCTTTTCGCGCACCCCCTGACCGTTCAGAGGGATTTCCCCTGTTTTGGAGCCTTTTCGATCAGGTAGGCCTTGATCCGATTTTTCGGAATACCATATCGCTCGTGAACCATTTTGACAACATCCCTTCCCGAAAGCCCCTCTTCGACAGCCTCGTCCGCAAGCTTCTCCCAGGATTCTGAAGGGTTGTCCCCAGAGGGTTCGGCAGGCTGGGAGGCTCCCGCCACCACCAGCACCATCTCCCCCTTCATGGGAATCCGGACTCTTTCCCTCAGGTCGTCGAGGTTCATCCTCAGGACTTCCTCGTGGACCTTGCTGAGTTCCCTGACCAAGGCGCAAGGTCGGTTCCCGAGAACGCGGGCACAATCGTCCACCTCATCGGGAAGGCGATGGGGAGAAACGTAGAAAACCAGCGTACAGGGGACATCCTTCAAGGCGAGAAGGCTCTTCTGCCTGTCCCCTTTCCTGGCGGGAAGGAAACCCGCAAACTGGAAGGTCTGGATCGGAAGGCCGGAAAGCACGAGCGCGGGGACAAAAGCCGTCGCTCCCGGGAGGACTTCGACCTCGATCCCCTCCCGGATGGCCTCGTTCACAAGGAAGGCCCCGGGGTCCGAGATCCCAGGCGTCCCCGCATCCGTGACCAGCGCAATCCGTTTCCCCTCACGGAGCGCCTTCAGAAAGAGCGGCGCCTTTTCCCTTTCATTGTGCTCGTGGGAAGAGACCAGCGGTGCGCGAATGCCCAGGTGATTCAACAGGCGAAGCGTTCTCCTCGTATCCTCGCAGGCGATCCAGTCTGCCTCCCGGAGAACCCGGATCGCCCTCAGGGTGATGTCCTCGAGGTTCCCCACCGGCGTCGGGACAACAATCAGAGGCATGGCGGACTCTCCAGGCGGTAGGAGGCAAGAAGTTCACTCGTGTAGTTTCCGCTTTCGTTCGTGATGAAGAGGGGAGGATCGACCACAAGGCCTCCCCTGCCCTGCTTCATCGCAGCAAGGAGAAAGGTCGAGGCCTCCTTCCCGGGGCCCGGGTGGACGAAACGGATCCGCTTGGGCTCAAGGGCCTTTTGAACCAGCAGGGTCAGCGCTTCCGCGGCACGGGCGGCCCTCAGGACAAGAAAGAACCTCCCCCTGGGCTTCAGGAGAAAGCTCGCGGCTGAAAAAACATCCGCCAGGGAGCATGCTGTCCCGTGGCGGGCCACCGCCTTGGCGGAACGGGGACTGACCCGGCTTCTCTCCGGGTCGTTGTAGGGGGGGTTCATGAGCACGACGTCAAAGGATTCTGCCGCATAAAACTTCCGGATCTCCCGCAAGTCTCCCCGGGAAACGTGCACTCGGCCGTCGAGCCCGTTAAGCCGGGCATTCTCACGGGCCATCTCCACCAGGTCCTCTCTGATCTCGAGCCCTTCGAAGGCTGCCGCCTCCGGGTACTTTCGGGCGAGGATGAAGAGCACGGCCCCGTGGGCGCAGCCCAGTTCGAGGACCCGATCCCCCCGCTTGACCCTGGACGCGGCCGCAAGCAGGATGGTGTCGACGGAAACCCGGGGGCCCTCCAGGGGCTGGATGAGATTCAGCTCACCGAATAGGATGTCGTCCCGGCTCGTTTCAGCCCTCATGTCCAGTCCTCCATCCGCACCCCGACCAGCTGCGAGAGGCCCGGTTCCGAAAGCGTGACCCCGTAAAGCACATCCGCCTTTTCCATCGTCGTTCTCCTGTGCGTCATGGCAAGAATCTGGAGTTCCCTGGCGTATTCCGCGGCAAGATCCACGTAGCGCCTCAGATTCACCTCATCAAGGGCCGCATCCGCCTCGTCCAGGATCGCGATGGGAACCCGCGCCTCTTCCATCGCCGCGAACAACAGCGCGATGGCGGTCAACGACTGTTCTCCTCCCGACAGCTGGGCAAGCCCTTGAGGGCGTTTTCCGGGGGGGCGGGCAGTGAAATCCACTCCGGCCTCCCATCCCTCCTGGGGGCCCTCGATCTGCAGGTGGGCTTCCCCACCCCCGAAAAGTCTCTGGAACAGCGCGTTGAACCGCCTGTCGATCCCGTCCATTGCCTTGCCGAAGACCCGCGATGCTTCCCGGTCCGTTTCCGCGATAAAGCCCTGGAGGGACCGTATCCCCTCCCTGACATCGGCGCACTGTTCGGAAAGAAATGCCGTGCGCTCCAGGAGAGATTCCTCCTCGGAAAGCACCCCTAGCTCCACTTCGCCCATGGCCCGCAGGACCTTTTCCGCGTTCCGGATCGACCGCTTGACCTCATCGAGATCGATTTCCCCGCACCGTCCAGGCCCAGGGTACGGGAATTTTTCTTCCCATTCCGCCATGAGCTCGGCCAGCCCGTTTCCGGCTTCCAGGATTTCTCGCTCCAGTTCTTCCAGGCGGGCCAGGCAACGGCGGCTGGCTTCCCCCGCCCTTCCTTCGCGGGCAACGACCCGGACCAATGATTTTTGATCCTTTTCCAGGCGCCCGGCGATTGTACGCTCCATTTCTTCAAGGCCGCTTTTTGTCCTCCAGAGGGCAAGGTAATTCTGCCCCAGGCGGGCGAGATCTTCAAAAAGCTTTTCGAGGACGCTCTCCCGGGAGGCGATTCTCGCTTCCTCGGTTTTGAGCGATTCCCGGACCCCTCGAACCTCCTTGTCCATCCTTTTCAGCAGTTCCAGGGTTCCCCTCTGTTTTTCCTCCAGCAGGAGAACCTCTGTTTCAAGTCCCGTCGGTCCCTCGTCCGGGGGGAAGTTTTCCTTTTCCTGCTCAAGGGTTCCGATCTTCTCTTCGGCCTGTCTTTTTTCGAGGATGAGAGCCAGGAGACATTTGCCGGTCTCCGACAAGCCTGCCTTCAGCTTTTTCTCCGCGTCGGCAAGCTGGCGGATTTCCCTTTCCGTCCGGTCTCTCCGGGCGTGCAGAAGGCGCAAGGCCTCCTCCGCTTCCCGCCTCTCAGAAAAAGCCCGATCCTTTTCCTCTGAAGCCTCGATTTCCACGGCTTCCGCGCGGGCGAGCTCCGCTTCCAGGCGGCGGATTTCCGCCTGCAGGTTCTCCAGCAATGCCTCGGTTTCCTTCGTCTTGCGGCGGATTTCCATCCCGCCGCTGCCGGTTTTCTGGGCTCCTCCCGAAATGGAACCGCCGGGCATGAAAACCTCCCCGTCGAGGGTGGCAACCGCAAGCCTGGGACGGCGTCTCACCAGATCCGAGGCAAAACGGTAATTCTCGAGAACCAGGAGGTCTCCCAGCAAATGCTCGATCGCCTTTTCCCAATCCTTTTCGGCAACAACCAGGTCCAACGCCCACCCCAGCACTCCCGGTTCCCTGGTTAGGCCCGGATCCCTCCTGGCGGGTTTTGCCCCGCGGCACCGCTCGAGGGGAAGGAACGTGGCCCTGCCCGCCCCGGACTGGCGAAGCTTCTCGATGCAAACCCCCGCTTCTTCCATATCCCTGACAAGGAGCCAGAACTGCCTTGCTCCCAAATAGGACTCGATGGCTTTCTCGAAACGGCCCGGGCATTCAAACGCTTCGATGACTGGAACGGGAGAAACCGCAAGCCTCCCCAGCCGCGAGGCGGCAACAAGGAACTGCACCGCCTTGGGAAAAACCTGGCCGTCGAGCTTCTGATTCAGGCTTTCCAGCTCCTGGGCCACCTGGCTTTCTTTTTTCCGGAGCCTGGAAAGTTCCGTCGCCGTCCTCTGGGAGAGGGCGAAAGCCTCCGCATGCCTTTCGACGGCCAGCTCTGCGCTCCCGACGAGGGAGAGTACCTGGGCCTCCCTCTCCGCCCCTGCGGTCTCGAGACGGGAAAGCTCCTCCTGCAACCCCCGGCGTTCCGCTTCCAGAGAAGCCCATTGCCGGCCGAGCGCAGCCAGCCTTGCCTTTTGTGTTTCCTCTTCGGCCTGCAGTTCGGCCCTCCTGCGGGTAAGGGATCTCAATTCCTTTTCGCGTTTTTCCCAATCCTGCCGCCGCAGCAAACGGTCCTCCCGTAGGGCAATAGCCTCTGCCTTCTTCCTGGAGAGCTCGGCTTCAAGGGATTTCAAAAGATCCCTCTGGGCGCGCTCATCTCTTTCCAGGCCCTGCAGAGCCTCTTCCTTGGCAAGGCATTCCGCCCGGGCGGTCTTGACCTGGTCCCTGTTCATCCTCACAGAGGAAGCAAGGGACGCGGCCTGCCGAAGAGTTTCCTGAAGGGAGCTGGAAGCCGCAGCCTGCCTGCGGCGGCAATCCTCCATCTCCTTCTGGAGGGATTCGAGCTCCTTTTGCAACAAACCCTTTCGGCGCGTCCATCCCGCGCTCCAGAAAGAATGCCGGACCTGCTCCCGGACCAGGATTTCCCGCCGGGTTTTGAGCGCCTCCAGGGCGATTTCCGACCGCTCCCTTCGTAGCCAGTAATATAGACGCCGCTGTTCTTCAAGAAGGTCCAAAACCTCTTTGGCCTTCCTGGCCTTCTCCACCATGGGAGCGATTTCATCGCGGCGCGCCGAAAGCTCCGAAAGAAGGGTCAGCAGGCGCAACAGCTCGTCTTCAGCTTTTCTGAGCCGGTCGACCGCCTCTTCCCTTTTTCTTCGGTAAAGGTCGATCCCGAAAAGGCCCTCGAGGAGCATCCTCCGCTGGAGGGGCTTTTGCTGGATGATTTCCGAAATCTCGCCCTGCCCGATAAAGGCAAACCGAATGCCCTCCAGGCCCCAGTCCCGCTTGATCTGGTCCAGGTCCTGGAGGCGGGCCCGATTTCCGTCGATGGTCAGTAGGCCGTTGCCTTCCCTGTCGATCTTCCTCCGGATCCGGCAGTCCTTTTTTCCGGACACCAGCCGGACTGAAGCCTCGGCTTCCTTGCAGGGGGACAGGCTCACGCTGCCCTGGAAAAGGAGATCGGTCTGCCGCGAAATCCTCAGCTCCGAAGGGGACCCCTCCCCCAGGACCCAGCGAACGGCATCGAGAAGATTGCTCTTGCCGCTTCCGTTGGGGCCTACGATGCAGGTCAGCCCTGGCGAAAGCAAGAGTTCGTGCTCTCCCCCGAAGCTTTTAAATCCCTTGAGCTGCAGCTGAGCGATATACATTGAATTTGTGTTCCGCCTGGCTCTGGGAACCCTGGAAATCGAGGCGGAATTTTTCCCAGGGGAAAGCCGGCATTTCCCGGAGGAAAATCTTCCTCTCGAACTCTTCTTCCCAGCTTTCCAGGTAGTTCTCCACGATGTGCCTGGCAACTGCGGGATAAAGCTCCAGGATCAGCGCTTCCGCCTTGCCGGTCCGACAGACCTTCCGCAGGAAGCGCTTGATCGAAAGGGCGACGGTGTCTTCCTTCAGCACCCAGCCGTTCCCGGAGCAAAAGGGGCAGCTTTTCGTGAAGGTTCCCCGAAGATCACTCCTGGCTCTCTTCCGGGTGATTTCCACAAGTCCCAGCTGTGTGACGCCGTAAACCCTGGCCTTGCATCGGTCATGGCGGAAAACTTCCTCGAGACGCTGCAAAAGGATGTTCCTGTCCTCCTCGTATTCCATGTCGATGAAATCCACCACGACGATGCCGCCGATCGACCGGAGGCGCAGGACCCGGTAAACCGCCTCCGCAGCCTCGAGGTTTGTCTTCAGAACCGTTTCCCTCAGGCTCGTCGCCCCGACATATTTCCCCGTGTTTACGTCGATGACGGTCAGGGCCTCGGTCTGGTCAACCACGAGGGTTCCCCCCGAGGGAAGCCAGACCTTGCGTTCCAGCGCCGCCGCCAGTTCCTTTTCAATCCCGTAAAATTCGAAGATCGGGACGGAACCTCCGTACAGTTCGACCCTGGGCGGGTTAACCGCAAAAAAATCCCGGACATAGGCAGAAACTTTCTCGAATTCCTCGGGACAATCCAGGACAATTTCAGAAACATCGCCGTTCAGTTCGTCCCTGAGGATTCTCCCGACCAGGCCGATGTCCCTGTACAAAAGAGAGGGGGCGGGCTGCCTCTCGGCCAGTGCGGCAATTTCCGCCCACTCCTCCAGGAGCATCGCAAGGTCCGCCTGGAGGGCTTCTACCGGAACCCCCTCGGCCACGGTCCTCACGATGACACCGAATCCCTCCGGCCGGAGGGCCCGGGCAACCTGCCGCAGGCGCTTGCGCTCCCCTTCTTCCAGGATTCTCCTGGAAACCCCCGTTTCATTGCCTCCGGGAACCAGAACGAGGAAGCGGCCGGGAAGGGAAAGACGGGTGGAAACCCTCGCCCCTTTCCCCTTCCTTGCCGTTTTCACCACCTGGACAACCACCTCGGTATTGGCCCGGATATCCACACCGCGCGCGTCTTCAAGGTAGAGAAAGGCATTCCGGCCATCCCCGAGATTGACGAAAGCGGCGTTCATCCCGGGAAGAACGCTGTCGACGCGTGCCTTGAAAATCTCGCCCGCCTTCTGCGTCTCCCACATCCGCTCGCAGAAAATTTCCGCAACGCGCCCATCTTCCAGGATCGCCAGGCGCATTTCTTCAGAATCCAGAACGTTTGCGATGATCTGTCTTTCGCTCGACATCCCGTCACTCTCCAAAATCAAACGAGGGACTTAACGGTGTTCAAATCCCAGCCTCCAACCGCTGTCCTCAGGATCAGAAGGTCCTTCCATCCCTCCACAAGGTCCGAAGCCCGGAAAGCCTTGACCAGAAAGCCTGGGCCGAAACGGTCCGGCTGGGCGAGAACGATTCGGGCCGATTCGCCGTCAAAATCCATGGCGTAGAGGATTCCGGGTTCCTGGAGGGCAGATTCCACGGCCAGCCTCAGCGCCCCTTCTCCGGGAAATGCGCTCCTGAAGAAAACCCGGTACTCCGCCGCCTTGCAGAGGCGACTCAGCGAAGGCCCCTCCACGATCGAGGCCCGAAGGAGGGTGAAGCCCGGCGGCATCCCTTTCTGCCAGTCTTCAAGCGCCCTTTCCCCCCAATTCCCGACCCAGATTTCCGCGGGTTCCGCCAATGCCGGGACCCCAACGGGCAACGCCGGTCCGAGGCTGATTTTCGGGTGAGGGGAAAACCCTTCCGTCAGCAGAACGGGCAACCCTGCCCTCCTCGCTGACCTTGCGAAAAGGGGAGGCAGCTCCACGTGCGGGACAAATGCCGAAAGCCCTCTTTTCGCGTAGAGAAAGCGTACCCGGCTCACGGTCCTTTTTCCTCCATCAACCTCGGGCAGTCCGTAGCAGTAAATCCGCAGCCCTGGCAATTACCCGTCCTGCAATCCGGAGTGATTCTCTCCCGAAAGGCATTTTCCCGTTCCCTCCAGAGAAAGCTTCGTGAGACCCCGGTATCGATATGGTCCCAAGGAAATTCCTCATCCCTCTCGCGCCGGCGGTTGGCAAAAAAGGCCGGATCCAGCCCCTCAGAATCGAAGGCTTCCATCCATGTGTCAAAGTGGAAGGTTTCCGTCCACCCGTCGAATCGGCACCCGTTCCTCCAGGCCCTCTCGATCACCTCGGCAAGCCGCCTGTCCCCCCTGGCCAGGACCGCTTCGAGGAACCCCTGGCGGGGGTCATGGTAGTTGAGGGAGATCTTGGGGTTTGCCAGCTGCCGCTTCAGCCACTTGCACCGGGCCTCGGTTTCCAGGAAAGGAAGCTGGGCCTCCCACTGAAAGGGAGTGTGGGGCTTGGGGATGAACCCATTGACGGAGACCGAAACCTCCGCCCTTCGGTGCCGTTTTCTGAGGATTCGAAACGCTTCTTTTGAAATTTCCACGATCCCCTGGAGATCGGTATCCGTTTCCGTCGGGAGCCCGACCATGAAATAGAGCTTGACTCGATCCCACCCGTGATCGCTCATCGATTCCAGCGTCATTCGGATATTGGCCTCGTCGATCCCCTTGTTGATCACATCTCGAAGCCGCTGGCTGCCTGCTTCCGGGGCGAAAGTCAATCCCCCCTTGCGGACCGTTTCGAGCTGCGCGGCCAGTTCAACCGAAAAGGCGTCCATGCGGAGGCTCGGCAAGCTTAGTTTGACGCCCTTTTCCCCAAGCTGTCCGGAAAGGGCCTCCAGCACCCGGGAAAGCCCGGTGTAGTCGCAGGAAGAAAGGGAAACCAGTCCGATTTCCTCCCACCCTGTTTTCTCCAGGAGGCCTCGGGCGATCTCGACGACCCTTTCCGGGCTCCTTTCCCGGAGCGGCCGGTAGATCATTCCCGCCTGGCAGAAACGGCATCCGCGGGTGCATCCGCGAAAAACCTCCACGGGGATTCGGTCATGAATGATCCCCGTGTTTGGCACGACCAGGGAAGAGGGGACAAACACGGAATCCATGTCTTGAACGAATCGTTTCCTGATCGGGAGAGTCTGCTTCGAACGAATCTTCACCCCCGTTCCGGAAAATTCGCAGGAGGACAGCTGCGGAACGTAGACGCCCGGGATCTCACCCAGGCAGGACAGCCGCTGGTCCCTGGGAAGTCCTCTCGTATCGGAAATCACGTGAAGGACCTGCGGGAACAGTTCTTCTCCATCTCCCAGGCAGAAGAAATCAAAAAAAGGGGCCAAAGGTTCCGGGGCGAGCGCACCCGGTCCTCCCGCCAGGACCAGCGGATCGTTTTCTCCCCGATCTTCGGACCGAAGAGGAATTCCCCCAAGATCCAGCATGGTCAGGATGTTCGTCGCGGTGAGCTCATACTGGAGGGTGAAACCTACGGCATCGAACCGGTTGAGCGGCGTTTGGGACTCGACCGTAGCCAGCGGCAGCGCAGAGGCACGCAGGGACGCCTCCATGTCGAGCCAGGGGCAGTAGGCTCTTTCCAGGATCGTATCCTCCTGAGCATTCCCCAGAGCGTACAGAATCTGAAACCCTAAAAAGCTCATTCCCACCTCGTATACATCGGGGAAGGCCAGGCACACGCGGATCCCGGAAGTTGTCTTTCCTCTTTTGCCCGGGTTCGATCCCCATTCCTGTCCGATGTAGCGCGCCGGCTGCCTGACGGTCGCCAGGATGGGCCACAAGGGGGAATTCATTTCAAAAGGCCTTTCCAAATTCATTTCTCTCCTTAAAGGTCGTCGTCCGGTTTCGGGTTTTCCAGAAACACGCTCTGGGTGAGCCCCAGGGCCATCCCCAGGGCCAAAAGGGAACTGCCTCCATAGCTGAGGAAGGGAAGCGGCAATCCGGTTACCGGTGCGATCCCCATACTCATGGCCATTCCTTCGACCGCCTGGAACCAGATCCACCCCGCGATCGAAGCGACCAGGATTTTTCCCCGGAGGTCCCTGGCCTTGACCCCGGCTGCGATGATCCTCCACAGAAGGAAACAGAAAAGCACAAGCAGAGCAACGCTGCCCAGGAATCCGAACTCCTCGGCAAACACGCTGAAAATGAAATCCGTGTGCGGCTCCGGAAGAAAGCCGAGCTTGCTCTGCGTTCCCATCATGAACCCCTTGCCCAGCAGCCGTCCGGACCCCACGGCAATTCTCGACTGGATCACGTTGTACCCGGCTCCCAGGGGATCGATGTAGGGGTTCAGGAAGACCATCAGGCGCAGCTTCTGGTACTCCTTCAGGAAGTGCCAGGCCACCGGGAGGGTGAGAAGAGCCATCCCGGCAAGGCTCCAAAGATACCGGACCGGGGTTCCGGCAGCGTAGAGAGCCGTGAAAATCATGACCGACAGAACGATCGCGCTTCCCAGGTCCGGCTGGGCCAGCACAAGGATCAGACTGGTCCCGGCGAGAGCCAGCACACCCGCAAGGTCCTTCAGACCCTCTACGGGATGCCTGCACAGGTGTTTCGCCAAAAGGAGCGCCAGCGCCACCTTGGTCAACTCGGAAGGCTGAAGCCGGAGGCCGGCGAGCCCGATCCAGCTCTGAGCCCCTCTTGAAACATGCCCCAGGATCAGAACGCTGAAAAGCAGGAGGAGGGCGATTCCATAAAGCCGGTATGCCAATTCGAGCAGTCGCACGTAGCCGATCTTCAGCACCGCGGTGTAGGCGGCGAAGGCGACGATCCCCCAGATTGCCTGGCGGACGACGAACACCCCGGCATGTTTCTCCATGCCGAGGCTGGCGCTGAAAATCGAAAAGAGGCCGACGAGAAAAAGTCCGGCTGCAGCGAAGAGCAGTTTACGGTCGGATAAAACGAAAACCAGCCGCAGGATGTCCCGCTTTTCCTCCCTGAAGGTCATGCAGGCTCCGCCCTGCGCTCCGCTCTCCTTTTTACGCTCTTGACTGGGATGCTCGCCACCAGGGCCACGGAGCGTTCCTCCTTCGAAAAATCAAGCTCGATCTTTTCTTCCTCGATGTCCAGGTAGTTGCTGATGACCCCGATCAGATCCTTGCGGAGATTCTCCATCATCTCCGGTGAAATGTCGGTACGGTCGTGGATCAGGACCAGCTGAAGCCTTTTTTTCGCGGTTTCCTTCGATTTTTCCTTGCCGATCAACTGGAAGAGACGGGCCAGAAAGTTCATGCCTTTCACCCCCCTAGAGTCCCAGGGCTTTCCTTAGGAAGCCGAAGAACCCTTTCTGGTCTGGTGCATCCAGGTCCAGAAGCGGGACTTCCTCTCCCAGGATTCGCCGGGCCACGTTCGAAAAGGCTTTTGCTGCCAGGGATTCGTCCCCGAGCGTCAGGGGTTCTCCCTTGTTGGTCGAGATCACCACCGATGTGTCGTCAGGAATGACACCGATCAGCTCGATTGCCAGGATGTCGAGGACGTCCTTTACGTCGATCATGTCTCCGGACTTTACCATGGCCGGGCGCAGCCGGTTCAGCACAAGCCTGATCGGCGATTTCGACATGGACTCCAGCATCCCGATGATCCGGTCCGCATCCCGGACCGCTGAAACCTCAGGGGTGGTCACGACGATCGCTTCATCTGCTCCGATCGCCGCGTTTCGAAATCCCTGCTCGATTCCTGCCGGGCTGTCGATCAGCGTGATATCGAAGTTTTCCCGCAGCTCGTCGCACAGCTTCAGCATCTGTTCGGCGCTGACGGCATCCTTGGTCCTGGTTTGAGCGGCGGGGAGCAGGAACAGGTTCTCGACCCGCTTGTCGCGGACCATCGCTTTCTGAAGCTTGCAGGCTCCTTCCACCACATCGACAAGGTTGAACACGATGCGGTTCTCGAGCCCCAGTACGACGTCCAGGTTCCTCAGCCCGATGTCCCCGTCAACCGCGGCAGTTTTGTACCCTGCCTTTGCCAGGGCAACGGCCAGGTTGGCTGTCGTGGTCGTCTTGCCCACCCCGCCCTTTCCGGAAGTCACGACGATTATCCTTGGATCCATGAAGCCCCCTCCTCCTAAAAATCGATTCTGATCAGGGCAATTCCTTCGCGATCAGGGCGTCCCCTTCAACGGCGAAGAGCACGCTCTTCCCGTACCAGGGGGATGCGCTGTCAAACGTGCTGAAAAGCCGTCCGATTCGGACCTGTGTCGCTTCAAAGGATTTTGCGATGACTCGGGAGGAAACGTTCCCCTCCGCTCCAGCATGGACAAGCCCCTGCAGCCTTCCCCAGACGACGATGTTCCCTGCGGAAACGACTTCCGCTCCGTCATTCACCTGGCCGATGATGAAGACATCTCCCGGGTGCTCGACTTTCTGACCCGAACGAAGGGAACGGTCCAGGAGAAGAGTCTGGACGGACCGGGCTTGCCGGGGCTCGGAAGGGGCCGCAGCAGGCTCTCCGACGGCCAGTCCCGCCTTGCGGAGCAGGTTCTGGCCGCCGCTGTCAAAACTGACCCAGGAGAGGATGCTCAGACCGTAGTTCCAGATCACATCCTTCAGCATCCGGCCGATGAGTTCTTCTGTAAGAGGCCTCCCCTGCAGGTCCAGGACAACCCGGCTGCCCTCCAGAAGATGATGGGCCTCCTGGATCGCCTTTTCCAGCGCGGGCCAAACCTCCGGATCGGGCAATCCATCCGGAACGACAAGACGAAGGTGGCCCGCCCCACCTTTCAGAACAACGGCAGGTTTTTCTTTCTCCCTTTCCATCTCCTTCCTCCCTTTCACCGTTCAACTCCGACGAGATAGGCCAGGATCTGCCCTACAAGAGGAGCGGCAGCCGAACTCCCGTGCCCTCCCCCCTCCACCAGCGCAACGGCAACATACCGGGGCTTGTCCGACGGAGCGTATCCCACGAACCAGGCATGATCCTCTCCATGGGGATTTTGAGCGGTCCCCGTCTTCCCGGTGACCGAAACGCCGTAAACCCCGGAAGCCCGGCCAGTACCGGACCGCACAACTTCTTCCATCCCCTTGCGGACCCATCCTAGGGCTTCCGGGGGGAGGTGTAGATCGATCCCCGCCGGGTGCTCCTCATCCGAAAGGTGAGGGATGACCAGCTTTCCCCCATTCGCGAAAGCAGCATAGACGCGGGCCAGCTGTAAAGGAGTCATGAGCAAAAATCCCTGGCCGATCGAATAATTGACCGTGTCTCCCTGGAACCACGATTCCGAGAACCGCCTCTTTTTCCATTCCTTCCCAGCGAGATTGCCGCGGGATTCTCCTGGAAGATCGATCCCGGTGAGCTGTCCAACGCCCATCTTCTGAGACCATTCAAGCAGGCGGTCTGCACCCAGCCATAAACCGACCTGATAGAAGTATACATCACAAGAATCCTTGAGGGCGGTCACGAGACTTACGGTTCCATGACCGCTTTTTTTCCAGCAGCGGAAAACCCGGTTGCCTAGTTTGAACTGGCCCGGACAATAGACTGTTGTGCCCGGGGTCACGACCTTCTCTACCAGGGCGGCCAGTGCAGGAACGGGCTTGAAGGTGGATCCAGGCGGGTAGGCTCCGCTGATCGCCCTGTTCATCATTGGCCGGTCGGGGTCTTTGAGAAGTTTCGCCCACTCTGAGGATGAAACTCCCCAGGTCAGGGGGTTCGGATCATACGAAGGAGCCGAGTAGAGAACCTTGATCGCTCCGTCCCGGACATCCATGGCAAGGATCACGCCTTTCCTTTCGCCAAGGAGCTGCTGTGCCTCGCGTTGTGCCCCAAGATCCAGGGTCAGCCTCAGGTCCTTTCCCTTAACCGGCGGAGTCATGCTCAGCCGTTTTCTCCTCCTGCCGAGGGCATCGACCTCTACCGCCTCTTCCGCGGCGATCCCCCGGAGCGTCGCTTCATGGACAAGTTCGATCCCCGTCTTTCCGATCAGGTCACCCGCCCGGTAGTTTTCCGCGGAACGGGACTCCATTTCTTCCCGGGTGACCTCTCCCACATAGCCGACGACATGGGCGGCCAGCGGACCGGCGGGATAAACCCTGCGGAAAACCGGGGTTGGGAAGAGAAATTGGGGAAAAGAAGGGTCTGAAACCAGGGTTGCCACCTGCCCCAGGGTCAGGTTCGAGGCAACGGTCACAGGACGGTACGGAGCCCAATACTGTTTTTGGATAGATTCCCCCAACCCTTGTGCCGTCGCAGGGATCCCCTGCCTCCGCAGGAGAGCCGCAACTTCTTCCAGGGCCCCGGCCTTTCGAAGATCCGGTGGATATCCTACGATATCGAAAGTCCGAACGCTCACTGCAAGCGGAGCCCCGTGCGCGTCCGTGATTTCCCCCCTTGGGCTCGAAGTCCGGATCACTCGGATCTTGTTCTGAGTCGAGAGCGCCGCATAGGATCCTCCCCGAAGGACCTGGAAAAAGCAGAGAGAAACCGCAAGGGCGAGAAAGGAATACACCATGAAAACCCGCCAGTGGTTCAAGCGCAGGTTCAGCTGCGTGCGGCGGCCTATATCCCTATTCATGGTGGGATCTGCGGTACCGGATATACAGGGCCGTCAGCCCCAAAACACAGGCGATCGCCATCCCCTGCTGCGTGGCCAGCGAGGAGGACAGCCCCAGGCCCTTACTCGTGAAGACCGCCGGGAACACCGAGGTCAAAGCGTGGGCGGCGGAAGACCAGAAGAAGAAGAGAACCGGATTTGTCCGCCTGCCGGGGGGGAGGCTCGACCAAACCCAGGCCGTCACGGCTGTGACCAGGACATAGGAGGCAGAGGTCATGCCGGGGACTCCCGTCCACCTCAGATCCCACAGGAGTCCGACCCAGAAGGCGTGGATAAAAAGAGATCCGGGTTCTTCGCACCGGAAAACGGACAGCCAGACGAGCGCAAGGAGCGCCAGGTCGGGCACCAGCACTGTACCGGAAAAGGCGACCTGCAGGAGATCCCTGGCCAAAAGGGAGAGCCACAGAATGCCCATCAAAACCGCCCCCCCGTCAAGACCTTGACCTTGTAAAGCCGCGAGAGGTCTGCCTTCAGAGTAATCCTGTAAAGACGATAGCCCCCGATCTCTTCCCCGGCTCCCGCGATCCTGCCGATCGGAATCCCCGGCGGAAGGAGCTCGGAAACGAGAGCAGTGCTGACGGACATGCCGGGCTTAAGGTCCTTCTCGACAGGGATGTACAGAAGCCAGACAAGTCCGTTCCCGTCTCCGTTCAGCACTCCGAGGTCCCTCGTTTCATCCACGACCACCGGGATGTACAGGGATGAAGAGGTAACCAGCTCGACCCACGATGAGTTGGACTCGGCCCTTGAAACCTTCCCTACCAGCGCACCGTCGAGAACGACCGCCATGCCGGGACGGATGCCTTCCCTGGAGCCCTTGTCAATCCTGATTTCGGACCACCAGGAAGTTGGAGGTCTCAGCGTCACATGTCCTTCTCCGGCTCCAGCCCCCGGTGCGTAATTGATGGTTGTCTGCAGCAATCCGCGAAGGGCAAGGTTTTCCTGCTCAAGCCGGTCGATCCTCTCTCTCAGGGATCTTTCCCCCGCCGCAAGATCCACGGTCTTGAGCACCAGGTTCCGCACCATCCGGGCGGGCCATTCGGGCACAGCCATGACCCTCTCGACCAGATCCATCGCCTTCTCGGCGGGCAGCGAACCCGGCGAAACCGCTGCAAGAAGCAGGCTGAGAGAAAGCGTGCCCAGGAAAACGATCCAGATCTTCGTCCCGGTACGCGCCATCGCCAGCCCCCATCCCCTTAGAAAGAACCCCGCTCGACCGTGTTCAGGATCGGTCGCTTGGAATCCAGGTTTTCCAGAATTCTGGCCAAACCATTCGTCACAGCGAGCAGCGGTTCTTCGGCAACGAAAACGGGCACATTCAGCTCCTTTGACAAACGCTGGCTCAACCCCCGGAGCAGTGCTCCCCCGCCAGCCAGGACCAGTCCCTGTTCATAAATGTCCCGGACCAGTTCAGGCGGAGTGCTTTCGAGCGTTTCCTTGACCGTTTCGCTGATCCTCTGGATGATCGGTTCGATCGCTTCGCGAACCTGAATCGAGGAAAGCAGGATGGAGCTGGGCAACCCATCCGTCAGGGCCCTTCCCTTGACCTCTATCTGCAGCTCTTCCTCAAGCGGCAGCACGCTTCCAAGCGCCCATTTGATCTGCTCCGCCGTCCCCTCGCCGATGGCAAGCTTGTGATTCAGGCGGAGCATGGAAACGATCGCGCTGTCAATCTCGTCTCCCGCTCCCCGGATCGATTTGCAAACCACGATGCCGCCCATGGAAAGAACCGCCACCTCGCAAGTTCCTCCCCCAATGTCGACCACCATGTTCCCCCTTGGCTCGTGAATGGGGAGAGAGGCTCCCAATGCGGCGGCCAGTGGCTCCTCGACAACATAGGCTTCCCTGGCACCCGCCGACAGGGTGGCATCCACAACGGCCCTGCGCTCCACTTCGGTCACGCAGGCCGGTACGGACACGACCACTCTTGGTCGGGAAAAGAACCCCCTCCTGTCGTCGGCGGCCCGGACAAAATGCGAAATCATTGCTTCCGTCATGTCAAAGTCGGAGATGACTCCCTCCCTCAGGGGCTTCACCGTTTCGATTCCCGAGGGCGTCTTTCCAACCATGGCCTTGGCTTCCCTTCCCACGGCCAGGATTTCTTTGCGCCCCCCTCTCTGTGCCCGCCTGACCGCGATCACAGAGGGCTCGTTGATGACAATCCCCTTCCCCTTGACGTAGACAACCACGTTGACCGTTCCAAGGTCGATCCCAATATCACTGCCGAAAAAACCCGAAAATAGACGAAACAAGGCTTCCCCCCGCTTTCATCGTTCAGTGCACCGTCACGGGACGGGAACTCCCCCCCGCGACTACAAAATGGCCCACCAGTTCAATTCCCAGCAGTTTGAGCTGCTTTGAAACCGCCATCGTCAAGGATCGATCCTCTTCGCTCGGCCTTGGGTTCCCGTCCGGGTGGTTATGGATCAGCACAAGTCCTGCCGCCCCGATCCGAACCGCCCTCCTGCAAAGGTACGGAGCATCGAGAAAAGCCCCGTCGAGTCCCCCGAAGGAGATCTTTTCCGATCCAAGAACCCTCCCCTCACGGTCCGTAAAGAGGGAGACGATCCACTCCCGCTCCTCCGAAACCATCGTCTGCTCGAGTTTTCGAAGGGAATCCTCCCACCGGCCCCTTCCCCCATTCTGCCCATTGCAGCGAAACCTCCGTCCAAGTTCGACCGCTGCCACAAGAGCGGCCGCCTTTGCCGCCCCCAGTCCGGGGAAGGAACACAATTCCGCCGGGGTGGCCCTGGCCAGGGCCCGCTCGTCGGGATACTCCCTGAGGATCGTTGCGGCAAGGGACATGACGTCAGAACCTTTCTGCCCGGTTCTCAGGAGGACCGCCAGAAGCTCCTGGAGGGACAGCGCCTCCGGCCCCAGTTGCAAAAGCCTTTCCCTTGGGCGCTCTTTTTCGGGAAGACTTGAAAGGCTCATGGCCAGTAAGGGTTTTCCGCCCTCTCGCGACCCAGGGTCGTCTCCGGCCCATGCCCGGGAAGCACAGGGATCCTGTCTTCAAGATCGTTCAGCTTCAGCAGGGAGGCTTTCAGTTCCTTTTCGCTTCCTCCCGGCAGGTCCGTCCTCCCCACGCTCCTGGCAAAGAGGGTATCCCCGGAAACCAGAACCGATTCCTCTCCTTCGGAAACGAGGAAACAGGAACTCCCGGCCGTGTGTCCCGGGGTATGGATGACCCGGACCTTCATTTTCCCTGCAGGAAGGATTTCTCCGTCTTCCAGGCTCTTTTCCGCTTCTGAACACTGGATCGGGGCACCGAGCCACCGGGAAAGGTTTTCTTCTGCGGCAGTCAGCATCGAAGCATCCAGTCGGTGGATGGCGACTCCCCTGGCGGATTTCTTCCTGGCCGCATCCAGGCCCGCGATGTGATCTCCATGCCCATGGGTCAGAAGAACCCATTCAATCCGAAGCCCGTTCATTTCCGCAAAATCAAGCGCCTCCGAGGGATCCCCGCCGGGATCGACGAGGATGGCAGTCCCCTCGCGGTCCCAGAGGAGATAGGCGTTCGTCCACAGAGCCCCCATCGGGAAACGTCTATATTCCATCGTCAGAAAACACCCCTGCTGTCTAGAATAAGAGTGACAGGCCCGTCATTGCAAAGGGAAACCTGCATCATGGCCTGGAAAACTCCCGTCGCGACCGGGACCCCCAGCGCCTGCACGGCCGCGCCCAACGCTTCGTAGAGCCTTTCCGCCTCATCCGGCGGAGCCGCCGAGGTGAATGACGGGCGTCTTCCCTTCCTCGCGTCCCCGTATATCGTAAACTGGGAAACGAGCAAAATTTCGCCTCCCACGTCCCGGACGGATCGGTTCATCTTGCCCTGGTCATCTTCGAAAATCCTCAGGTTCACCAGCTTTTCGGCCATCCAGGCAACGTCCTTCTCACTATCCCCATGCGTCACCCCGAGAAGCACGCACAGCCCGGCACCGATCTTTCCCTTCACCTGGCCATCGACCTTGACCTCCGACCAGGATACCCGCTGAACGACCGAACGCAAATCGATTCACCCCCGAAACACTCCGATAATACCATTCACTGTATTAAGCTTTGCCATAATCCGGTAGAGGTGCTCCACGTCCCGGACCCGGACTTCTATCGTCATTCTCGCCCGGTTCGCAGCGACGACGCTGGCTTTCACCCCGATGATGTTTCCGTCCATGGAGGAGATTGCCTGGGATACATCCGCAAAAAGCCCTGCGCGATCCATTCCCTCGAGCTTCAGGCGGGCCGTGTAGCGGTCTGAAATGAGCCTTCCCCATTCAACCCGGACGGCTCTCTCCGATTTGGCCTCCTCGATATTGCGGCAGTCCGACCGGTGAATGGTGATCCCCCGGGTTTTGGTGACGTAGCCGACGATCGCATCCCCAGGTACAGGACAGCAGCAGTTCGCAAGAGAAACGAGAACCCCGCCCGCGCCTTCCACCACAATTTCCGTGTCAAATTCTTTCCTCGCCATGGCCGGAGTCGAAGCAGCCTGCGAGGCTTCAAGGGGCACTTCCTGCTGGGGGGCCACCCGGGTGGTCTCCAGCAGCTTCATCGCGACGGTGGAAGCGCTCTGGCTGTTGCCTCCGACGGCTGCGATCAGATCTTCCCCGCTGGAGTAGCCCAGATCGTGGGCAACCCGGTTCAAGGCACCGGCCATCGCCTGCAGGTTCCACTCCAGGCCGGGTTCCCTCCGCCGGAGCTCTCTTTCAAGAAGCTCACGCCCCTTGACGACCCGCTCTTCCCGCTCCGTCCTCTCGATCTGCCTGAAATACGCGCGGATTTTGGATCGGGCCTTGCTGCTCCGGGCAATCTTGAGCCAGTCCCGTGAGGGCTTCCCCTGGGGTGAGGTCAAAATGCGGACGATTTCCCCGTTCTGGATCTCGTAGTCGATCGGGACGATCTTTCCGTTCACCATCGCCCCGACATACTTATTGCCCACTTCGGTGTGGATCATGTAGGCAAAGTCAAGCGGAGTCGATCCTGCCGGCAGCGAGACAACATCGCCGTTTGGGGTGAAGGCAAAAACCTCCGAGGTCAGGACATCCCCCTTCAGGTTTTCCATGAACTCCGTGGGGGTTTCCCCCTGCCCCTCCAGCGCTTGTCGAACCCAGGCCAGGCGCTTGTCCATCTCGTTCAGGCGCGTCCCGGGTTCCTTGTAGTGCCAGTGAGCCGCAATGCCGTATTCCGCGAGCCAGTGCATCTCTCTCGTCCGGATCTGGATTTCGAGGGGCTCCCCGCTGGGGCCGATGACGGTCGTATGGAGGGATTGATACATGTTGCTCTTCGGATTTGCGATATAGTCGTCAAACTGGCCGGGGATCGGTTTCCAGATCGTGTGGACGATCCCCAGGACCGAATAACATTCCGCTACCGTGCCGACGATCACCCTCAAGGCGAGAAGGTCGTAGAGCTGCTCCAGGGAAAGGTTCTTCCTCTGCATTTTTTCGTAGATGCTGAAAAAATGCTTGGCCCGACCCGTGATGGAAACTTCGATCCCGATCTCCTTCATTTTCTGGTTGAGGATATCGATCGCCTGCTTGATGATCTGCTCCCGTTCGGGAAGCTTTTTCCTGACTCGCCGCCGGATCTCGTAGAACATCTCAGGATCGAGGACCTTGAAGGAGAGATCCTCGAGGTCCCGCTTGATCTGATAGATTCCCAGCCGGTGGGCCAGCGGGGCGTAGATTTCCACCGTTTCCTTGGCGATGCGGACCTGCTTGTCCCGCCGCAAGGTCTGGATCGTCCTCATGTTGTGCAGGCGGTCAGCCAACTTGATAAGGACCACCCGGATATCCTTGGCCATAACAAGGAACATCTTCCGTAGATTCTGGGCCTGGTAATCCTCGAAGGAATTGAAGGGGAGCTTGCCGAGTTTCGTAACGCCGTCCACCATGAGGAGCACGTTTTCGCCGAAGGCGCTTCGAATTGTATCCCCGCTGAGATCCGTGTCCTCCAGGACGTCGTGCAGCAGGGCCGCCACGAGAGTGTCGACATCCAGCTCCATGTCGGCCAGGATCGAGGCAACCGAGATCGTGTGGACGATGTAGGGTTCACCCGAGGAGCGCTTCTGCTGCTCGTGGGCTTTTGAAGCCACCACCATGGCCTCGCCCAGCCGGGTCAGTTCTTCTTTGGAAAGATATCTTGAAGCCTTTCCCCAAAGCTCCTGCCAGGCGAGCTTGACCGAGGCCACCCGCTGGGATTCCTCGATCCGCCCGAGAAAACTGTCCCTGAGGAGGCGCAGGGCCTTGCTCCCCTCTTGCGGAACCTTTTCTTCGGGACTGTTTGAGGATCCGGATCCTCTCTCCGGCCCTTTCAAGAAAGGCACCCCCTACCCGTTCTCCCTGCGAACGACCGGCTTTTCCAGGAATAGGTCCACCCGGGCACGCCCTCTCCAGAACCCCTTCCGGGCCCGATACACCCAACCTTCCACGGAGCCCGCCTCCCTCAGCAGTTCCGGCAGCCGGAAAGCGACGATTGAGGCTTTCGAGAATTCAATCCGGGCATGCTGTCCATCTTTGCCATGAGAAACGATCCGGCTCTCAGCACCCCGGGGGACGTAAAACAGGGGCCCGGGATTCCCGAAGCCAAACGGGCCGAGCCGATCAATCTCCTCCAGCCCTTCCAGGGAGAGCTCCTCAGGGTGGAGGTCCAGCACGTCGAGACAATCCGAATCGCACGTCGGGAGTCCTGCAAGAAGGACTTCCAGGGAATCCTTCACTGAAGGCCAATCCTGGCGGGCCACGCTGAAACCCGCAGCCTGCCTGTGCCCTCCCCACTCCTTCAGAGAAGGCGCCAGCCTTTCCAGCACCGAAACGGCATCCGCCCCCCTCGGAACTCTCAGGGTCCCCCGGACCAGGCCTGAATTCACAGGCGCAGCAAGAACGACAGGGCAGCCCATTTCGCTGCAGATCCGGCTGGCGACACCGCTCAGCACCCCAACGGGCCAATCGTCATGTTCGGCGACCAGGCCGGTTTTCCCCTCAAAAAGGGACCTGGCCTCTTCCATGATTCTGGCGGTCAGTCCCTGTCTCTTGCGGTTGAGCACGACAAGATCACCGACTGCTTTCTCAAGAGGAGGTTCCGCGGAAAGGACCTTGACCGCCAGATCGGCCGTATCCAGGCGTCCAGGGGCATTCAGGCAGGGGATGACCTTCATGGCCAGGGATTCACAGTCCAGTGCGCCGAGATCCAGCCCCAGCTGTTTGGAAAGCGCTTCAAGTCCAGGTTCCTTCCCAGCCCGGATTTTTGTCAACCCCTCCCGGACAAGGGCCCGGTTCAGCGGCCCGAGGGGGACGCAATCCGCCACGGTCGCAAGGGCAACCAGCCCCAGGTTTTCCAGCAGCCAGTTCCTGTCGAACGCTCCGCTTTTCCAGGCCCAGGCCCAAAGCACGGCAGTGCCACAGAGGGTCTTGGCCTCCGGGTTTCCGGAGAACTGGGGGTTGACCACAACTGCTCCCGTCTCTGCCGGCCGCTTTTCCCTGGGAAGGTGGTGATCGAAGACCACCGTCTCCATGCCCAGTTCTCTTGCCGCTGCCAGCGAACTTTCGCTAGAAGTCCCGCAATCCACGGCAACGAGGACATCGCACCCCCAGTCGGCGATTTTCCGTACAATCCGTTCATGAAGGCCATAGCCTTCCTGGTGTCGATGGGGAATAAAATAGCGAACGTCCGCATCGCGAAACGAAAAAAGCCGAGCCGCAAGGGTGGTCGCCGATACCCCGTCAACATCGTAGTCGCCGTAGACGACAAGACGGGTGCCGGGTTTCATCCGATCGAAAACATCCTTCGCGGCCTCGACTCCCTGGCCCAGGTTCAGCCTCTCCACAAGGGCCTCCAAATCCGGGTCAAAGATCTCCCTTGGGGCCCCCTCAATCGGGATACCCCGCATCTGCAGGATTACGCCCGCCAGTGGAGAGCAGCCGATCTCCCTCGAGAGATCGGCTGTCTTCCGATCGATTCGCCAATGCCGGAGAGAGCCGGGTTCTATCCCTGCAATCACTGCGGGCTCCCGCTTGTTGATCCTTCCGGACCCGGAGTTTCCTCGACCGCCCGATTCGCCGCGGCCTGGGACCCCTGGAGGGCTTCGAGCAGCTGCTGCCTCTCCTGCTCAAGAGAGCGGATCCGCTCTTCCTGTTCCTTTATTTTCCGCCGGAGGGCGCTTCGAACCTCGATGAGAGATGCCAGGGATACGATCCACATGAGAAGCCCGCCGGCGGCAAATAGCAAAATATCCCATAGCCCCTGAGGGAGGGTCTTTTCCCAGAAGATGAACCGTACCACGACATCTCCCGTGTTCTGAAAAGCATAGCCTGCAGCCACCAGCATGGCCAGCAGGATCGCGAGGGCATAACTCTTCACATTGTTCCCTCCTTCGTTGCGGCTCCAGAACCGCTTAAGCTTTCCTGCCGGGAGGTTCTCCGCCCGATTCGAGCGTGGACCTCGGGCTTGTCCTCATTCCGCAGGCTTTGGAGGTACCGGTCCCTGCCGGACTTCTCCCAGACGGGATCATAAATCGCCTTCATCTCTTCCGCATATCGGTCCAGGTCTTCCGCCATCTCGTGCAGGATGGATTCCGCCCCGGGGTGTGTGGGACGGGCATGGGTCCGCTCGACGATCTCCCGAAGAACGTGAGGATGGTCGATGATCAGGCAGGGGCGAAGAAGGTTGTCATCATCATAGGGCTGCGCTTCCCGGATCGCCTGGAAAAAGGCGCTCTGAAACACGTCCGTCAGTTTTTTCCCATGAATGTTATCGACCGCGAAATGAACAAAAACGCAGGGTTCCACATCGCCGTTCGCGATGATGTGCACGTAGCGTTCCCCTCCTGCCATGCATCCGTCAACGTAGGGGCCGTCGTTCCAGAAATCCCCCATGAAAATCGGCTTTTCCCTCCTCCATTGCTCGACCTTTTCATGGAGGCGAGCCCGCTGTTCCGGTGTCGCCATCAGCGCGGTATCCGGTTTCAGGCCGGTCGGGATGTACTGGAAAAACCATCCGGCCAGGCACCCTGCCGAGATCATGCTGTCAATGAAGGCATCCGAAGCGATTTCCTCCGCGTTTTCCCTCGTGTAGGTCGCGCTGAAACCGAAAAGAACCCCAGCCTTTTTCAGCCGGGCGAAAGTTTCCATGATCCTTTCGTGCATTCCTGGACCTCTTCGGGCATCCGTGCTTTTCGGGCTTCCCTCGATCGAAACCATCGGCGCCACGTTGCCCAGTTCGACCAGTCGTTCGACCATCGGCTCATCCAGGAGAGTTCCGTTGGTATAGACCTGGAAAAAACAGTCCCCGTGCTTTTCCCACAAATCAGGCAGGTCTTTCCGGATGAAGCATTCCCCGCCGGAAAAGGTGAAGAAGTACATCCCCAGCTGCTTTGCTTCCGTCAGGATCCGGTCCAGTTCTTCGAAAGAGAGTTCTTCTCCTCCCCTGTACTCGGAAGCGTAGCATCCCCTGCAGCGGAGGTTGCATCGCATTGTGGGACTGATGACCATGAAATTGGGGATATGGATCCCGCGCGACTTTTCTTCCCGGTCACGGATGCCTCTTCCAAGGACGATGAAGTTGACCAGGAAATTCGCGATGAACTTCTTTCGGACATTGGGGTTAAGCTCGCTGAAGGTCCTCTTGAAAACCCTGATAAACGGATGATCGGTTTCCACCATGAAAGCCATTTTTTCAAACCCCGCCCGATGGTATTTCGACGGGGCAAGCGCAGAGATGATCCTGAAAAGGACGGCAAGATCCTTTTCTCTTCCATCCTCAATAGCCTGAATAAGGCCATCAAGCAGCCTGGCGGAAACAACCCCCCTGGCATGGTCGAAAATGGACTGTCTCACCGTGATCACGCTCCTTTCGCTTCCAGTCGTTCAATCCTCTCTTCCAGGGTCCGGAGCCGAAGTTCAAAGGCCTGGAGATCTTCCTTCGTCGCAAGAGGAAGATGCGCGAGCAAGCGCTGAAGTTCCTTCTGGAAACCCGCGATCAGCGTTTTCCTCCTTGCCTCCAGGGACCGCTCAACTTCCTGAAGGAGCCCGTCCAGGTCGGCCTGGCTCAGAATCCCCTTCTGGACCAGGGAAGACATGTTGTCTCTCATGATCGCCAGCGCGGCAGTCCCTGTTCCGACTCCTTCCATGAGAAGCTGAAGGACCGTTTCCATCCGTCTTCCCCCCTTCCGTATCCCGCTCCATTATAAACCTCACCTTAAAACGAGGGGGACGGCGTTCGGCGCCGTCCCCCTGTCGCGGCCGATGCATTCTGCCTGCTAGCGGGGAGAACGCTGCATCCACTCGCAAAGGAGAGCGCAGGCGATGAAGATCGAACTATAGGTCCCGACGACAAGCCCCACCAGTAGTGCGAAAGAAAAGTCGGCAATGACGGGCCCCCCGAAAAGGAAGAGCGCTATTACCGGAAGGAGGGTCGTCAAAGACGTGTTGATCGTCCGGGACAGCGTCTGGTTCACGGAATCATCGAGCAGGCGCTCGATCCCCAGCTGGCGCAGTTTCCCCCAGTTTTCTCTCACGCGGTCAAGTACCACGATGGTGTCGTTGATAGAGTAGCCCACGACCGTGAGGATCGCCGCAATAAAGGTCAGCGAGATTTCCCGGCCCGTGAGCGCAAATGCCCCGGTGACGATGATCGCGTCGTGAGCCAGGGCAATGACGCTGACCGCCGCGAAGCGGAACTTGAAGCGGAAGCTGACGTAAAGAAGGATGCCCACCAGCGCAAGACCGAGGGCGATCAGGGCCCCGCGGCTAAGCTCCTTGCCGACGACAGGCCCCACCTTCTCAAGCCGGAGGACCTGGATCTCGCCGAACTGTTTCCGGAGTGCCTCACGAGCCTTCTGGCCGACCGTCTCTTCACCCGCCTTCAGGCGGATGATCATGCCCCGGTCGCTATAGGACTGGATGACAGCCTGTTCCTGTCCCAAGGACTTGAGTGTTTCCCGAACCTGTCCGACCGAAACCGGCGCCGGAAATTCAACCTGCAGGAGAGTTCCCCCTGTATAGTCGATCCCAAGGTTCAGGCCCCGGAAAAAAATCAGAAAAAGGCTCGCGGCGACCAGGAAAAGGCTGATCCCCATCGCAACCTTGCGGAAAGCCATAAATTCGAATTTCCTGTCATGCAAGAACTTCATTCTGTTCCCTCCCTCAGTTCGACCCGAGGGCCTTTTTTCGGCTGATATCCATCAGAAGCTGCAGGATCGCCCGGGTAACCACGACGTTGCAGAAAACGCTGGAAACGATCCCGATGCTCAGGGTTACCGCAAAGCCCCGGATCGGGCCGCTCCCGAAATAAAACAGGATCATCGCCGCAATCAGGGTTGTGAGGTTGGAATCGAGGATCGTCGTGAGTGCTTTCCGGAAACCGGCGTCAAGAGCCGCAAGCCGGGTTTTGCCTGAACGCAGCTCCTCCTTCATCCGCTCGTAAATCAGGATGTTCCCGTCGACCGCCATTCCGATGGTCAGGACGATGCCGGCGATGCCCGGCAGCGTGAGCGTTGACCTGAAGGTGATCAGCCCGGCGAAGACAAGAAGAAGGGCCACGCAAAGTGCCATGTCGGCCGCGATCCCAAGGAACCGGTAATAAACGAGCATGAAGACCAGGACCAGTACGGCCCCGATGATCCCCGCCCTGAGGCCTGACCGGATCGAATCGGAACCAAGGGTCGGTCCGACGGTCCGGTTTTCCGCCACTTCAACCGGAACGGGAAGCGCGCCTGCCCGCAGCATGATCGCAAGCCGGTTGGCCTCGTCTACCGTAAACCTGCCGGTGATCTGGGCTTCTCCCCCGCTGATCCGCTCCTGCACCACCGGCGCCGAGATCACTTCCCCGTCGAGGACGATGGCGATCTGCCTGCCGACATTGGATGCGGTGGCCTCATCGAAAAGCCTTGTTCCCTCAGGGCTGAACTTGAGGGAAACCATCGGCCTGGAAAGACTGTCAAACCCGGTCCTGGCGTCTTTCAGATCCTTGCCGACCACGTAGGTTTTCCCCAGGAGGTAGGCCCTTCCGTCTCGATCCCTTCCGACGGTCGTCCCCGGCGTCCTTGCTGCGGTCGCCTTCAGCTCGTTCGCGAGGGCATCGACCTCTTCCCTGGCCTTTTGCCACCGCGCCTGGGCGGCCAGGAAATCCTCTTCACTGGCGTAATTGGGACGATTGGGCGCGGGAGGTACGGCACCCGTCGACTGCAAAACCTGCTTGAACTCGAGCAGCGCCGTTCTGCCAATCAGCTCCAGCGCTGCCTCCGGATCCTGGATCCCCGGAAGGTCGAGGATGACCCGATCCTTTCCCTGCCTCTGGATGACGGGTTCCGTAACGCCGTACTGGTCAACACGGTTCCTCAGAACGGCGATCAGCCTCTCGATGCTGTCATCGGTCAAGGGGCTTTCCGGGGTATCCTTCGCAAGAAGGACGATGTGGGCGCCACCCTTGAGATCCAGGCCCAGCCGGACCCTCCCCTGGATGGGGAAAACCGCCAACAGCGCAGCTACGATTACCGCCGCGACGATGATCAATCGCCAGCGATCCCTCTTCAACATGGGGCAAACCTCCTCGTGAAACAACTTGGTTCAGGAAAGCCGAACAATCCCCGCCTCCGGGCAGAAAAAAAGGAGCAGGCACGTTCACCCACTCCGTCTGCTGCAGGGCAGCTACGCTTCGGGAATCCCCTCAACCACAGGGGTTTCTTCCTTCTTGCCGGCTTCTTCAGTCCGCTTGTACTGGATGGAGGATTTCAGGATACGGGCCTTGACCCCATCCGCGATCTCAAGGATAAAGCTGTCCTCTTTCGTATCACGGACGATCCCGAAAAACCCGCCGGCGGTGACAACCTGGTCGCCTTTCCGGATCGAGGCGAGCATCTCCTGGTGCTGCCGCTGCCGCTTCTTCTGGGGACGGATGATCAGGAAATAGAAAATGACCACAAACAATGCAAGGGGCAGAAGCATTCCCATCAGTCCACCCTGAGCTCCACTGTTCAAACCGAACGCCTCCTGTCTTCAGTCTGTGTTTTCGGCATGGACAATTCTAACACGACTTTACCGTTCAAGCTGCTTGAGAAAGAAAAGGAGCTTCTCCAGTTCCGTGGCGATATCCACGTGGTAGACGAGAACGGACTTCGGAACGATCACCGCGGTCTGTGCGAAGGAAAGGATCCCCCGGATCGTCCCCGCAGCCACCGCTCGGTCGACACATCCCTGCGCTGCCGCCGCGGGTACCGTCAGGATCAGGATCTCGACCTGCTGTTCCCTGAGGACATCGGTGATCTTCTCGATCGGGTAGCAGGGGATCCCCATGATGGATCGGCCGACCTTTCCAGGATCGACATCGAAAAGGGCAAGGACCTTGAACTTGCTGCTCTGAAAGGCCTTGTGCCCTAAAAGGGCTTCACCCAGCCGCCCGACGCCCACCAGGGCGATACGCCAAAGCCGGGGGGTTGAAAGGATGCTCTTGATATGCTCGTACAGTTTCTCGACATGGTAGCCCACACCCCGCTTGCCAATCTCCCCGAAGTAGGAAAGATCCTTTCGGACCTGACTGGCTTTCAGGGAGAGCATCTCCCCGATCTCCTGCGAGGAAACCACCCTGCGGCCCTCTTCATGAAGAAGCTCCAGGAGGCGGTAATACTGGACCAGCCTTTCTATCGTCGGCTCGGCAACTTTCATCAACGCGATCCCCCGATCTCGGTGCCGTTTGCCGGCCTACTGTCGGCTAGCGACGACCTCGATTTCGACCAGGGCCCCTTTCGGCAGGGCAGACACCTCGACGAACGAGCGCGCCGGAGGCTCCTCGCTGAAGAAACGGCCGTAGACCTCGTTGACGGCCGCAAACGTCCCCATATCGGTGGAAAAGACGGTTGCCTTGACAACATGACGCAGTGTCAGGCCCTGCGACTCGAGGAGGGCCGTGATGTTCTTCAGGACCTGCTCCGCCTGGGCAGCAGCGTCGCCCTCCACGAGCGAACCGGTTTTCGGGTCAATCGGGATCTGGCCTGAAAGGAACAGGAAATCCCCTGCCCAAACGCCCTGACTGTAAGGGCCGATCGCTGCCGGCGCATTCTCGGTTGAAATGATTTTCTTCACTCAATCCACTCCCTCTCGTTTTATTTTTTCAGGAATCCAGCCCGTTTCCCCAAAGGCCCTCCGCTTTCACGCGCCGATCCTCGAGTACGCGAAACATCGAGTTTTCTCCGCGCGGGATCCGGGGCTCTCCCGAAAGGACCTCGACAAGAAGAACCCTTGTCGGATAGGCGATTTCGATCCGGTCGGCCGAGCGGACTTCCGCCGATGGCTTGACGGTTTTCCCGTTCAGCTTCACCGCGCCCATCTCCACCATCTCTCTCGCGGCGGTCCTCCGCTTCACCAGGCGTGAGAGCTTGAGGAAAAGGTCAATCCTCATGTTTGATCCGTCCGTCACAAACCCTTCGAAGTATACCAAAATCCATTAACCGCAACAAATGCCGCATCCTTATTCGAGGAAATCCCGCAACTTGCGGCTCCGGCTGGGGTGGCGGAGCTTGCGCAGCGCCTTGGCTTCAATCTGCCGAATCCTTTCCCGGGTCACGCCAAAGCGCTTCCCCACCTCTTCGAGGGTGTAGGCGTGTCCGTCTTCCAGGCCGAATCTCAGGTGCAGGACTTCCCTTTCACGGTCGGTCAGATCTTCGAGCATTTCTTCCAGTTGCTCCCGCAGAAGCTGCCTCGAGGCCGCGTCCTCGGGGCTCGGAAGATCCTTATCCTCAAGGAAGTCCCCGAGCTGACTGTCTTCCTCCTCGCCTATGGGGGTTTCCAGGGAAACGGGTTCCTG
>JAAYVK010000090.1 GCA_012517195.1 Synergistaceae bacterium
AGGGCTCCAGCTTCCGGTTTCTGAAGTCATGACCCGCAGTCCGAAGACGATCGAGCGGGAAAAACTGGCCGCGGAAGCCCTGGCCCTGATGGAGCGGCACGAGATTTCGGTCCTGGCGGTGGTGGAGAAAGGCATTCCCGTGGGAATCATCCATCTTCACGATCTGCTGAAAGCCGGGGTGGCCTGACCTGAACGTCTGGGGTTACCGGTGCCTGACGAGCCTTGCCTATCCGGTTCTTTTCCCGTGGCTCGCCTGGAAATACCGGGAAGGTCTTTCGGAACGGCGCGGATATTACCGTCCCGAAATTGTCAGGCTGGGAGGCCGGCGCCCGTTCTGGATTCACGCCGTGTCCGTCGGCGAGGTCCAATCGGCGCTTCCGCTGGTCCGTGCCATGCGAAGGGAGTCTTACCGGGGGCCGATCCTGCTCTCGACAATTACCTCCACCGGGAAGGCAATGGCGAATCAGGAGCTCAAGCCCCTGGTCGACGCTCACATCTATTACCCCTGGGACGTTCCGGGAGTGGTGAGACGGGCCCTGGACCGCCTTTCCCCGAGAGTTTACACCGTCATGGAAACGGAGATCTGGCCCAATCTTCTGCTGGAACTGAAGAAGAGGGAGATCCCGGCCTATATGGTCAACGCCAGGGTTTCCGAAAAAACCTTCAGGAGGGCCCTCAGGAACAGGGATTTCTGGTCGGCGATCCTCGGCACCTTCCGGGGCATTTTCGCCCGCAGCCCTGAGGATGAGGCCCGGATCCTGGAAATCGGTGCCGATCCGGCCCGGGTCTTCCGGGTGGGGGATGCCAAGGTTGATGCCCTTTTTGAGCGGCGGCGAAAATCCGACCGCTCCAGCCTGGATCCAGTCCTGCAGGGCGCCGGCCCGGTCCTGGTCGCGGGCAGCACCCATCCGGGCGAGGAGGAAACCGTTTTGTCCGCCTTCGCGGAAGTGAAGAAAGTCTTGCCGGCAAGCCGCCTGGTCCTTGCGCCCAGGCACCCGGAAAGGGCCGAAGCAGTGCTGGAACTTGCAGCGGAACCGGGGCGGGCCTGTCTTCTGTCGAAATGGGCCCCGGGTTGGACTATACTTGTGGTGGATCGGATCGGTGTCCTTTTCGACCTGTACGGGCGTTCGGACGCCGCTTTCATCGGGGGGAGCCTCGTGCCGAAAGGCGGGCAGAACCTGCTTGAACCCCTTGCCTGGGGGGTTCCGGCTTTCCACGGGCCCCATATGGAGGACTTCCAGGACCTTGCAAGACAGGCAAACGAATGGGGACTGACGGGAACCGTTGAAGGCCCGGGGCAGCTCGCCACGGCCTGGATTGAATCGTTGTCTGCGCCTGCGAAGACCCGAGAGGAATTCGCCAGGCGCTGCGAGGTTTTCCTGGATAGCGTCGGCGGAGCCTCCGGGAAGACCTGGGAAAAGATCGAAGCGGATAACAAAAATATCCTTTGGGAGTGATGGATGTGAACATGTACGATCTTTTCGTCGCCGGCCGGATCAGTTTTGGGCCGGGAGTTTCGTGCAAGGTGGGGGAGCTGGCAAAAAAACTGGGAGCGAAGCGGGCGGTCCTGGTCACCGACGAGAGCATGGAAAAACTGGGAATCAGCGATCGAATTGCCGGCATCATGGAAAAAGAAGGAATCGAAACCTGCATTTTTGCCGGGGTGGAGCCCGAACCCTCCGTTGAAACGACCGACGCGGTTGCCATGCTGGCCCGGGAGAACGACTGCCAGCTTGTCGTGGGGCTTGGCGGCGGAAGCTGCATGGATGTCGCCAAAGCCGTCAGCGTCCTGATCACCAACGAGGGGTCGGCCTCCCTTTACCAGGGGCTGGGGCTCGTCAAAAACCCGGGAGTGCCGAAGATCATGATCCCGACGACCTCCGGGACGGGGTCCGAGGTCACGTTCACAGCGGTCCTGATCCGAAAGAGCGACGGCTTCAAGGGCGGAATCAACGACGACAAGCTCTATCCCGATTACAGCCTGCTGGACCCCGAACTCGCCTTGACGATGCCTCCACGGGTGACGGCATCCACCGGGATGGATGCCCTGACCCATGCCATCGAGGCCTTTACCAGCAGGGCAGCCTCGCCGATGAGCGACCTCTTCGCCAGGGAGGCCATCCGAAAGATCGCAAGATGGCTGCGGGTCGCCACCTGGAACGGATCCAACCTCGAGGCAAGGACCGAAATGATGATGGCGTCCCTTTACGGCGGTATCGCCCTGGCTAACGCGGGCGTTGGTGCCTGCCACTCCCTCGCCTACCCGTTGGGGAGCCTTTTCGGGGTGGGGCACGGGGTCGCGAACGCCCTCCTGGTTCCCTATGTCTGCCGATACAACGCACTGGCGGCACCGGAGAGATACTACGAGGCCGCGAGACTGCTGGACTACTCTCCCGAAGGGCTGCCTTTGAGAGAAGGGGCCCTCGATTGCGCCGAGGCCCTGCACGAGCTGGTGAAGGACCTGGAGCTGCCCTCGAAGCTGAAGGCTCTCAAGGTCGGCATCAAACCCGAACATTTTGACGAAATGGCCGTGAAGGCCCTGGCCGTGGCCAGGCCGATGGCAAACAACCCCAGGCCGATGGATAAAGAGGCCTGCGTGGCAATCTACAGGGAGGCGATGGAGTAATGCCCGGTTTCGAACTGTTCGATCAGCAGGAGATCGACGCCCTCGCGGACGTGATCCGGAGAAAGGTCCTGCACCGGTACTGGTTCCAGGGGATGCGGAACGGCGTCTGGAAGGTGGAGGAATTTGAACGGGCCGTTGCAGAGAAGTTCGGGGCGAAGCACTGCCTGGCCGTATCCAGCGGGACGGCTTCCCTCTACGTTGCCCTGAAGGCGCTCGGCATCGGGCCGGGAGACGAGATCATCACGAGCCCCTTCACCTTCATCGCGACCATGGAATCCATCCTGGAGTGCGGGGCCGTCCCGGTCCTGGCCGAGATCGACGAGAGCCTCAACCTCGATCCGGGCTCCGTCGAGGAACTGATCACGGAACGGACGAAGGCCATCATGCCCGTGCACATGTTCGGGGCTGCGGCTGACATGGACGCCTTCCGGCGGATTTGTGAAGAGTACGGGCTGCATCTTTTGGAGGATTCCTGCCAGGCCATGGGAGCCACCTATAAGGGGCGCTATGTCGGAACGATCGGGAAATTTGGTCCCTACAGTCTCGATCCCGTGAAGGTCATCACCGTGGGGGAGGGGGGCCTCATCGTCACCGACGACGAGGATCTCTACCGCAAGATGGAATACTACCACGACCACGGCCATATCCACGACAACACCATCGAGCGCGGGGCGGAAGGAAAGGCCTGCCTGGGTTTCAACTTCCGCATGAGCGAGCTCCAGGGGGCCCTGGGCCTCGTCCAGCTCGGGAAACTGGACCTGGCGATCAATAAGATGAAGGCTTCGAAGAAGAAAATCCTGGAAGGCGTCGGGAAGGCGGACGGGCTTTCCCTTCGGGCCCTTCCCGATCCGGACGGAGATACGGCCACCCAGACCGTTTTCCTGCTTCCGAGCGAAGAGGCAGCCCGCAAGTTCCAGAAAGCCTCCAAAGAGGCAGGGGTTCCCTGCGGGAACCTGGCCGACAACACCTGGCACTATGCCCGCCACTGGGCCACGCTCCGGGAGGGTACTCTCTACAGCCGGCTGCGCTGTCCGTACGACTGCCCGTACGTAGAGGAGATGCCGGGCTACCGGCCCGTTGAATGGCCGAAGACCCACTCCATCCTGAGCCGTACCGCCGTCTACGGCATGGACATCCTGATGGACGACGAGCGGATCGAAAAGATCATCCGGGCGGTCCAGGCCGGGGTGAAGGCGGCCCTCTAGGAAAGCCGGCTGCCGGAGTTCGGGGAGCGGGCCGGGAGGGCCGGTCCGCTCTCCTTTTCATGAAAGGGAGAAAGACGTCGTGGACGGACCGAAGCAGGTGATCATCCTCTCCGATGGAATCCGCGGACACGTGAACCAGAGCCGGGGTGTGGCCAGGTGGCTGTCGCGCCTTGCAGGATCAGGAGTCCACGAACTGGAAATCCCCCGGCTGTCTGGAACCCGGAGGTTTTTCGCGCTGAAGGTCAGTTCCCGGAAACTTCCATCGGCGGACAAGGAAAGTGCGCACCGATGGCTGAAGGAATCCGGCGGCCTGGTCCTGTGCGACGAGGTCGGCCGGATTTGCGAAGAATCTGCCGTTTCGGGAGCGGACCTCCTTTTCCTTTCGGCAGGAAGCTCCGCGGCTCCTTTCACCCTTGCCCTGGCACGTTTTTTCGGCGGGCGGGCCGCCACGGTGATGACCCCGTCGGTTCTCGGGACCGGTCCCTTTGATTTTGCCATCGTTCCCGCCCACGATTTTCCGCCCGAGTCTCCAAACGTATTCCAAACCCTGGGGGCACCCAACGCCATCGATCCCGGGGATCTGAAGCGGGAGGCGGACGTGCTGCTCCAGCGGTATCCTTCCCCGGCGGGGAAAAAATGGGGAGTCCTGATCGGCGGGAACGACGCGAACTACCGGGTGACGCCCGAATGGGTCCGAAGGCGGATCCGTCCCCTGGCGGAGCAGGCAATGATCCAGGGAGCGGACCTTTATGTCACCACCTCCCGCAGGACTGCCCCGGAAACCGAAGAGGCCCTCTTGGATCTTTCGGCGGAGTTCCCTGTCTTCCGAATGCTTCTCCTGGCGTCGAAAGATCCGTGGAACCCGGTCCCGGGAATCCTTGGGGCCTGCGACGAGGTCTTCTGCACGGAAGACTCGGTTTCGATGGTGTCCGAAGCCGCGACCGCGGGCCTTGTGGTGCGGATCATGCGGGTGGAGAAAAATGAGGGCTGGAGCCGTATCCTCCAGGAAGCCGCATCCTCGCTCGTCCGCAAAGGAGCCTTGCCAGGCCGGTTTCTTTGGGGCACCCCGAGGTTTGACGCGATGCTGGAAATGTTCAAGGCGAAAGGATTGGCAACCGAGGCCGAGGGGTTGAAGGAAAGCCCCGGGAAGGCCGGCCCCTTTCAAGAAGACTCGTTTCACGAGGCCCGGGACGCCGCCGCGTGGATCGTACGCGAATGGAACAGGAAGGAGAATGCAAGCCCATGAAGGTCTTAATGATCCTTCCTGAGTTTGACGAAGGCGGAGTGGAACGCCATGTCCTGTGGCTTTCCACGGAGCTGTCGGCACTCGGACATAGAATTTTGATCGTTACCGCGGGGGGACGGCTCGAAAAAAAACTCCCGCCGGAAGTCCGGGTCGTTCATCTGCCCGTTCACAGGAAAAATCCCTTTACGGCTCTTTTCTCAGCGGTACGGATTGCCTGGATGGCCAGGCGGGAAGCTTTCGATCTTCTCCATGCCCATTCCCGGGTTCCGGCCTGGATCGCCTGGTGGGCGAGCGCCTTTTCCGGAAGGCCCTGGATTTTCACCGCCCACGCCCGTTACAGGAAAAACGCCGCCCTGGGGCCCTTTCGCAAGGGCCAGGGAGCGATCTGCGTCAGCGATGCCGTTCGAAAGCACCTGGAAGAATTTCTTCCCGTCAATACCGTGGTTATCCGAAACGGTATCCCCGACCCCTCGTTGCGGTGGGAAAAAAGGGAAAAAAGCGGACCTTTCCGCTTCCTGTTCGTGGGGCGGTTGACACGCCTGAAGGGCCTGCATGTTGTCCTGGAAGCGCTGTCCTCCGTA
>JAAYVK010000015.1 GCA_012517195.1 Synergistaceae bacterium
ACCCTGAAGCTTGGAGCGATCCGCCTGACGCAGATGTTCTTCCTGCCGGACGAAAAGGGGCCTGTCACCCCGGCCCGCTATGCCCTGATCTGCCAGTATGTCAGAAACGCCGCGATCCGGACGGTCCAGAGGGTCAAGGAGCATCGGATCGACATGGCCCTGGGGAGTTCGGGAACGATCCTCAACCTCTCGGAAATCGCCCGGGAGATGAAACTGAAGGGGGGCTCGGGAGATTCCCGCCTCGGGCGGGAGGCCTTGAGGAAGGTGGTCCAGACCCTCTGTTCTCTTCCGCTGGAGGAAAGGCGGAAAGTCCCGGGCATCAACCCCGACAGGGCGGACATCCTGGTGGCGGGGGCAGCGATCATCGAGACGCTGATGGACCTGATCGGCCTGAAGGAAATCCAGGTCAGCGAACGGAGCCTCAGGGACGGCCTCCTGGTGGATTACCTTGCCCGCCAGGGCAATTTCCCGCAGATGGCCGAACTGACGGTCCGGCAGAAAAGCGTCCTTCGGCTCGCCAGGAATTTCAACCTCGACGAGGAACATGCCCTCGTGACCACCCGCCTGACGCTCGACCTGTTCGATTCCGGCCGGGAGGCCGGCCTTCACGCGTACGGAGCTTCGGAAAGGGAACTGCTGGAGCACGCCGTCTTCCTGCACGATATCGGGATGTTCATTTCCTTCTCCAACCACCACGCTCACAGTCACTACATCATCCGGAACGCGGAACTGCTGGGATTCAACCAGACCGAAATCTCGATCATCGCCTGCATCGCGCTTTTCCACAGGAAAAAGCTCCCGGACAAGAAGATTCCCGACTTCGCTTCCCTGGACAAGGCTTCCCGCCAGGTTGTCCGCGTGCTCTCGATGTTCGTCAGGCTCGCGGAAAGCCTGGATCGGACCCATACGGGCCTCGTGGTCGGGGCACGGTTCAGGCGGCTGGACGGAAAACGGGTCATCCTGGAAATCCGGGCGGAGGGTGACATCCAGATGGAACTCTGGGGAGTGCAGTCCCAGGCAGAAGGATTTTTGAAAACCTTCGGGAAGGAGCTCGAGACCCGGGTCCTTCCCACCCGGGGAGGCTAGAGGGATTCCGGGACGTCGATCCCCATCCGGACCGCCACGGCCCTGAAAAACGTGTCGATGTCCTCCTCGGCGTGAAGGGCGACCCGGGAGGAAGGCAGCCACGAGCTGGAGATCTCGCCCCTGTTCACCACGACGATCCGGCCCGGGCATGCCCCGGGCAGCCAGGCTGCAGGAGTCACGGCGAGGGAAGAGCCGACCACGAAGAGGAGATCGGCTTTTGCCACGAGATCACGGCAGTCGTCAAACCGGCGGACATCCTCCCCGAAGAAAACGATGTCCGGCTTGATGACACCCCCGCAACGGTCGCAGAGGGGGACCCGTTCGCTGGCGATTTTTTCCGCGCTCTCCCCGTAGGTGTACCCCTTCCCGCATTTCGTGCAGTGACTTTGCCAGACGCTGCCGTGGATTTCCAGCACATTGCGGGACCCCGCCCGCTGGTGAAGGGCGTCGATATTCTGCGTGACGATCCCGCTCAACCGTCCCTGGCTTTCGAGGACGGCAAAAAAGCGGTGGGCCCAGGTGGGCTTGACCGTTTCGAGCAGCTTCAGAAAGTCACGGTAGAAATCGTAGAAAAAGGCGGGATTGGCAAAAAAGGTCCCAATTTCGAAGATCCTCTCCGGGTTTTCGATCCCAAGCCTGGAATAAAGCCCCTCCGGCCCCCGGAAGTCCGGGATCCCCGCACGGGTCGACATCCCCGCCCCGCTCAGGAGCGCGATGCTGCCGGAAGAAGCGATCAGCCCGGCGCAGCGCTCCGCGCCTGACTCCCCGCAAACGTTCATTCGGATCCCCTCCCCTATTCCCAAAGTCTACCGCAAGGAGGCGAACGGTCAAATCCTTCCAGGGGCGGTTTGCTCCCCTTGAACGAGATCTTCCTGCCGTGATATAGTTTATGCAAACGGGTGCAAAATTGGAGGTGTCTCTGTCATGGCTTTGCGGAAAATCGTCTACGGTGTTGAAGATCGTCCTCCCTTCCCCATCATGGTCCTGGCCGGCCTGCAGCATGTGCTGACCCTGTTCGGGGCCACCACGCTGGTTCCTCTCATTTTCGGGCCTGCCATGGGGATGGATACGCTCCAGATCGGCTTTTTCATTTCCTGCGTCTATTTCGCGATGGGGGTCGCCACGTTGATCCAGACCCACCCGAAACTGGGATCCGGCCTTCCGATCGTCCAGGGCTCCAGCTTCAGCTTTATCCCGCCCATCATGACGATCATCGGGACCTTCAAGGCTGCCGGGCCTGCGGTTGTCATGCAGAACGTCGGCGGTGCGCTCATCTCCGGGGGACTTGTCCTGGCGGTCCTGGGTTATACGCGGCTGGTCGGAGTGATCCGCAAGGTCATCACGCCGGTCGTCATCGGCCCCACGATCATGGCGATCGGCTTCTCCCTCGCCCCGGTGGCGGTCCAGTTCAACGCCGCGAACTACTGGCCCGTTTCGCTGCTCGTCGTTGTGGGCGTCTTCCTCTTCAGCCTCGTCCTGAAAAACAGGTACATCAACATTTTTGCCATCCTCTCGTCCATCGTCCTGGCCTACCTGGTCTGCCTGGCTGCATCTCTCGGCGGGGTTTTCGCCCCTGGACATGCGGCCTACATCAACCTGGCCGGCATCAAGGCGGCTCCCTGGTTCCGAGACGTCCGCACGCTGGTCATGCCCTGGGGAGCCCCGAAATTCAGCCTCCTCACCTTTGGCGCGATCCTGGCGGGCTTCTTCGCCGTGATGATCGAGTCCATCGGCGACTATCACTCCTGCTCCTACGCCTCGGGCCTGCCGGATCCCAGCCCGGAGACGATCAGCCGGGGGATCGGGGCCGAAGGGCTGAACTGCATGCTGGCCGGCCTGTTCGGAGCCGTGGGGACCACTTCCTATACCGAGAACATCGGATTGATCGGCCTGACGGGGGTGGCCTCCAGGTGGGTTGTCCGAACGGGAGCCGTCATCCTCATCATCATGAGCATGATCGGAAAGCTCGGGGCCCTGATCGCCACCATCCCAAGCCCGATCATCGGCGGGGCCTACATCGCCCTTTTCGGGATCATCGGGGCCCTGGGGATCCAGGTTCTCATGAGGGCCGACATGGGAAGCCAGAGGAACGTCCTGATTGTCGGGTTCGCCTTCCTGATGGCCCTCGGGCTTCCCGGATGGGTGGATGGCCAGAAAGCGGCCTTTTTCGCCCATGGGGTTCCGGGACAGGTCCTCTGGGCGGTTTTGAAAACGCCCATGGCGGTTGCCGGGGTTTGCGCCGCCTTCTGGGACACCTTGATTCCGGGAACACCGGAAGAAAGGGGCATCAACACCCAGCCTCGATAAAAAGCAGAGAACGGGAACAGTCGGGGAAGGCGGCGGACCGGTCCGCCGCCTTCTTTGTTTTGCGCTAATATAGAAAGCAGGAATGAGAGGGGAGTAAAGGCAATGGAGAGATACGATTTCATCATCGTCGGGGCCGGTCCCGCGGGGCTTTTCGCTGCGCTGGAACTTGCACAGGCTGGGAAAAAGGTCGCCATTTTCGACAAGGGTTCACCGATCGAGGAGCGGAAATGCCCGATCAAGACGGGTGCTGTGAAAAACTGCGTCCACTGCCGCCCGTGCGCCATCGTCTGCGGGTGGGGCGGAGCCGGGGCCTACAGCGACGGGAAGCTGACCTTGACCCCGGAATTCGGCGGCAACCTCGAGCGAACGGTGGGAAGGCAGAGGCTGCTGGATCTGATCGCGGAAGTCGACCGGACCTTCGTTCATTTCGGGGCCGATTCCCCGGTTTTCGAGCCCGAAGCGGGCTACGCGGCCGATGTCATCAAGAGGGGTCGTTCCGCGGGGCTCCAGGTCATCCCGGCGAGAATCCGCCACATGGGGACCGATCGGGCGAAGCGGGTCCTGGCCAACTTTTACAGCCGCCTGAAAGAGGTCTGCGCGGTTTTCACCGGAGTCGAGGTGAAGTCGGTCCTGGCCGAACACAACGAGGTCCAGGGGATCCTGCTCGAAGACGGGACCCGCGTGTTCGCCCCGGCGGTCCTGCTTGCGCCGGGCAGGGAAGGCGCGACCTGGATGGAGAGGGTCGCCGCCGATCTTGGCCTGGCGGTGGATTCCCTGCCCGTGGATATCGGGGTTCGAGTGGAAGTTCCGGACGAGATCGCAAACGACCTCACGGAGCAGTTTTACGAAGTCAAGGCGGTGTTCGATGCCCCCACCTTTGACGACCGTGTCCGGACGTTCTGCATGTGCCCCCACGGGGAAGTCGTCACGGAGTACCAGAGCGACTCGGGCCTGGTGATCGTGAACGGGCACAGCAACCGGGACCGCAAGACCCAGAACACCAACTTCGCCATCCTGGTGAGCACGGAGTTCACACAGCCGTTCCGCGATCCGAACGGATATGGCGGAGCCATCGCCAGGCTGGCCAACATGCTGGGGGGTACAGTCCTCGTCCAGCGCCTGGGGGACTTGAAGGCAGGGAGGCGATCGACCGCGGGAAGGATCGAGCGCGGACTGGTCAGGCCCACCCTTCTGCAGGCCGAGCCCGGGGATCTTTCTTTTGCGTTGCCGTACAGGCACCTGACCGACATCCTGGAGATGATCCGGGCCCTGAACGTCATCATGCCGGGAATTGACGGGCCCCATACCCTGCTGTACGGGGTGGAGGTCAAGTTCTACAGCCTGCGCCTGGCGCTGGACAAGGGACTCCAGGCCTCGATCCGGGGGCTTTACGCGGCAGGAGACGGGGCAGGAGTCACGCGAGGGCTGGTGCAGGCTTCTGCAAGCGGCCTCGTGGCGGCCCGCGATTTCCTTGACAGGGGCGGGGAGGGGCGCTAAGATTATCTTGTCTAAAAACATTATCAACAACATGGGCAAAGGCCCAATAACAGGAGGGGATGAAGGATGATGAAAGCCCGGATGAATGAGGCGCTAAACAGGCAGATCAACGAGGAGGCGTTTTCCTCCTACCTGTACCTTTCCATGTCTGCATGGTTCGAGAGCCAGAACCTGAAGGGGTTCGCGAACTGGATGAAGGTCCAGGCCCAGGAGGAAGCGGTTCATGCGAAAATCTTTTTCAACCACATCGTCGAAAGGGGAGGCAGGGTGAAACTGGAGGCCATCGCGGCGCCCAAGACGGAATGGGCTTCCCCCCTGGAGGCGTTCAAGGACACCCTGGAGCACGAGAAGCACATCACGGCCTGCATCCACGGCCTGATGGACCTGGCGGTCGAGGAGAAGGACCACGCAGCGGCCATCGCTCTCCAGTGGTTCGTTTCCGAGCAGGTCGAGGAAGAGGCTAACGCCGAGGAACTGCTGGCCAAGCTCGAGATGATCGGGGATTCAAAGAACGGGCTGTTCATGCTGGACAAGGAACTGGCCGCGAGAGTGTTCCGGATGCCCGCAGGGGTCACGGTTTAGCTGTTTTCGCGTTTTTTGGGGGATCTTCGCGGGGCAGCGGCCTGCCCCGCTTTTTCATCAGGGATTCGAGCCCAAAGGAGGGAATGGAATGGAAACGGCTGTACCGATTGATGTCAAGGCGCTCTTCAACCTGACCTACGGCATGTATATCGTTTCTACGGAGTGGGAAGGACGCAGGAACGGACAGATCGCGAATTCCGTCATGCAGGTGACTTCAACTCCAAGCACCGTGGCCGTTTGCCTGAACAAGGAGAACCTGACCTGGGAACTTCTCCTGAAAAGCGGGAAATTCTCCGTGGCCGTCCTTGAGGAAGAGGTCCCCATGACGTTCATCGGCACCTTCGGATTCAAGAGCGGGCGGCAGATCGACAAGTTCGCGGAGTGCAACTGGAAGACGGGGCCGGCCGGAACCCCGATCGTTCTCGATCACACCCTTTCGTGGATCGAAGCGAAGGTCTTTGAACGGGTCGATGTTTACACCCACAGCGTCTTTTTCGGGGAGGTTCTTTCGTGTTCCTGCCTCAAGGAAGGATCCCCCCTGACCTATGCGAATTACCACCTTGTGAAGAAGGGCAAATCTCCCAAATCGGCCCCGACCTACAGCCTGAACGCAGTCAAGTAAGGAGGAAACGTGATGAGCGGAAATGCGATTGAAGTCAAACCCGGGATCTACTGGGTCGGAGCGATCGACTGGGGGCTGCGCGATTTTCATGGGTATTCGACGGAGCTCGGGTCGACCTACAATGCCTTTCTTGTCATCGATGAACACGTCACGCTGTTCGACACCGTGAAGGCGACCCATACGGAGGAGATGCTCTGGAGAATCGGCCAGGTGATCGATCCGCAGCGCATCGACACCATCGTGGTCAATCATGCGGAAATGGATCACAGCGGGAGCCTCGGCCGGATGGTCGAGGCGGTTCATCCCGAGAGGATTTTCGCCTCGCCGGCCTGCGAAAAGGCCCTCAAGGCCCATTTCCACTACCGGGACTGGCCGGTCCGCGTGGTCAAAACCGGAGACCGGCTGAACCTGGGGAAGCGGAACGTGACCTTCCTTGAAACCAGGATGCTGCATTGGCCGGACAGCATGTTCTCTTTCCTGGAAGAGGACGGGCTGCTGATTTCGAGCGATGCCTTCGGGGCGCACTATGCCTCCAGCGAGCGTTTCGATGACGAGGTCGAAACGGGGGAATTGATGCACCAGGCGGCAAAATATTACGCCAACATCCTGAACCCGTACTCCCCGCTGGTGGCTGCCCTGCTGGAGCAGGTCCGGAAACTGGGACTGAAGATCGACATGATCGCTCCCGACCACGGGGTTATCTGGAGGAAGGATCCAGGCCGGATCCTCTCGGCCTACGCGGATTGGGCCGCTCAGAAGACAAGGGAGAAGGTCCTCGTGGTTTTTGATTCCATGTGGCACAGCACGGAGAAAATGGCGGAATCCGTGGGCCAGGGCGTGCTGGAAAAGGATGTCTCGGTCCAGGTCATGGATCTGCACGGCTGGCATCGCAGCGACGTCGTGACGGAACTGCTGGATGCCCGCGGCCTGGTGCTGGGTTCCCCGACCCTGAACAACGGGATGCTTCCCCGGATGGCAGACATGATCTGCTACGCGAGGGGCCTGCGGTTCACGAATCGATTGGGGGCCGCGTTCGGATCCTACGGCTGGGGAGGAGAGGCGGTTAAGCTCCTGAACGAGGCGCTGGATGAAATGAAGGTGCGGCGGGTCAGTGAAGGCCTTCGGGTTCAGTATGTCCCCACCGGCGAGGATCTCGACCGCTGCAGGGAGCTTGGGCATACCGTGGCGGCGGCCGTTCTCGCCGATTCCCGTTGACGACCCGGAAAGATAACGGGTTTTCCCTGGCCCGGACGGCCTGCCTTCGGGATGAACTGGAGAGGCTTTACCGGGAATACAACCGCCCGGAGTGGATATCCCCGGATCCTTTGGAGTGCGTGATTCGATTCAGGAATCCCCAGGACCGGGAGATTGCCGCGCTGGTGGCTTCCAGCCTCGCCTACGGGCGAGTCCGCCAGATCCTGAAGAGCGTGCGAAAAGTCCTTGATCGGCTCGGGGAAAGCCCGCGGTCGGCCCTGGAAAACACATCCCGCCCGCAGCTTGAGCGGGATTTTTCTTCTTTCAGGCACCGTTTCACGGCGGGAGAGGACCTGGTCGACCTCCTCTGGGGAGCCCGGAAGCTCTGCCTTCGTCACGGAGGGCTTGAGTCCGCTTTTCTTTCCTGCAGTGCGCCGGGGGAAACCTACCTGCACGAGTTGGAGTCCTTCATCCGGAGCCTCGAGGAAGAAGGGGGGACAAAAAGGAAAAACAGCCTTCTCTGCCGGCCTTCCTTGGGAAGCGCCTGCAAGCGACATTGGCTCTTCCTGAAATGGATGGTCCGGTCCGATGCGGTGGATCCCGGGGGATGGAACCGATGCGACCCCGCCCGCCTGGTGATCCCCCTGGATACCCATATGCACCGCATCGGCAGGGCCCTCGCCTTCACCCGGCGAAATGCGGCCGACCTCAAATCCGCGATGGAGATCACGCGAAGCTTCCGGGTGATCGCTCCCCGGGACCCGGCACGCTATGATTTCGTCCTGACCCGGTTTGGCATCCGGGAGGACCTTTCGTGGAAGGACTTCCTACGGGGATGCAAGGCGGCCGCGGGACGTGTCGACCCGCCGGAGGACTGCCATCCCGGCCAGGAAGAAGAGGGAGAGGGCCAGGGCCCCGTAGCGGGGAGACCCCGTAAGCTGCAGGATCGCGGTGAAAAGGGCAGGGCCCGCGATTCCCGAGAACTTGCTTGACAGGTCGTAGAACGCGTAGAATTCTGCACTCCGCTCCATAGGGATCATGGAACCGAAAAGGCTCCGGCTGAGTGCCTGGGTCCCTCCCTGGACCGTCCCGATCCCCATGGCGAGCACCCAGAATTGCCAGGGTTTGGTTAGAAAGAATGCCCAGACCGAAAGACAGACGTATCCCGCCAGGCCGATGAAGATCGCGGCTTTGGAGCCGATCCTGCCGGCCAGGCGCCCGAATGCCAGCGCGAAAGGAATGGCTACGAACTGGGTGGCCAGGAGGGCTCCCAGGAGGTGCTCCCTGCCGATTCCCAGTGCCGAGGCATAAAGGGCTCCCAGCTTGATGACCGTTCCGATTCCGTCGTTGTACAGCCAGAAGGCCACTAAAAACAAAAACGCGTCGGGGTACCGCCGGAGAGAGCGCAGCGTGGAGAAGGGACGCCCCAGCAGGGTTCCTCCGTGTGCTGCGGCGGGATCCGGCGGGGGCTCCGGAACGAGTACCAGGATCGGCACCGAAAAAAGAGCCCACCATGCCGCGACCGTCAAAAAGCTCAGCCGCATTCCCGTTTCAGCCGGCAGCCGCGCGATCATTGCCACGTTGACGGCCAGGAGGATCCCTCCACCCAGGTAGCCGACCGCGTACCCCCGGCTCGAGGCCCCGTCCAGTTCAGAAGGGCCCGCGAGATGGGGCAGAAGCGAGTCGTAGAAAACGGAAGAGAGAGAAAATCCCACGGTCCCCAAAACCAGAAGGCATAAGGCGAGGCTCCACTGCCCCTTTCCCACCCAGGCCAATCCGGCTGAGGCCGCAACGCCCAGGAGGGTGGTTGCCGCCAGTCCCTGTTTTTTCCAGCCGCGGGCGTCCGCCACGGCTCCCGAAAAAGGCGCCGAGATCACGGAAAGAAGCAGGGCCGCGGCTGAAGCGCTGCTCCAGTAGGAGAGGGCGGAAGAAACAGGGAGGTTTGCGGCGGCCACTTCACGGTAATAGACGGGCAGGACGGCGGCCATGACCGTCGTTGCGAAAGCGGAATTCCCGGCATCGTAGAGAGCCCAGCTCCAGAGGCGCCGTTCTTTCGTCCCGAGATTCAACGGATTCCCCTCTTTCCTGGAGGATAGGCCGGAGCCTTTTCTCAGCCTGATTATGAAGGAAAGATCGATGGCGCACCATCGACAATTCTTGACAAAAAAGTGGAATTACGGTATCTCTATACCTATACTATCAGCCCTGGAGGAGACAGCCGATGAGGAAAAGCGTACGGCCCATTATTCGAATCGACGAGGAGAAATGCGATGGATGCGGTCTTTGTGCCGGGGCCTGCAAGGAAGGGGCGATCGCCATTGTGGGCGGCAAGGCCCGCCTCGTGAGTGAAAGTTTCTGCGACGGCCTGGGGGCCTGTCTCGGGGAATGTCCCAGGGGAGCCATTTTCATCGAAACAAGGGAAGCCGAGGAGTTCGATGAAAAAGCGGCCGTTCGGGCCCGGCAAGGGAATGCAAATCCCAGGCCGGCGGGTGGTGGGTGTCCTGGAACGATGGCAAGGAGTTTGAAAGAAATGATGAACCCTGATCTTCTGAAAAAGCCATCCGTGGAAAGCCCGGGTGAAAAGGGCAAAACCCGCGAGTCCCAGCTCGCGAACTGGCCGGTTCAGCTCTCTCTGGTGCCGATCAACGCCCCCTACCTGGAGGGCGCCCGTCTCCTGCTGGCAGCCGACTGCACGCTTGCCGCCGTTTCGGACTTCCATGAGCGTTTCCTGGACGGCCGCCGGATCCTCCTGATGGGGTGTCCGAAACTGGACGATGCAAGGTTTTACGAGGACAAGATCCGTTCGATCATCACGCAGAACGGGATTCAATCGATCGAAGTGGTCACGATGGAAGTTCCCTGCTGCACCGGCCTCAACAGGATTGTCCAGTCGGCGGTCGAGGAGGCGAAGAGGCCGGTCGACCTCAGGCTGACAAAGGTAAAAATCCAGGGGGAAGCAATGGAGACCGAGACGATACGCTACCGCTTTATCGATCAGGAGACAGAAGAAGAGAATGCAGTAAAATAAGTAAACCGACAATAAGTCCACGAACGAAAGGGGAGAAAGCTGGATGTTCTGTTACCAGTGCGAGCAAACGGCGAAAGGGACGGGCTGCACGGCTTTCGGGGTCTGCGGCAAGGATCCTGAAACGGCTGCGCTCCAGGATCTTCTGATCTGGGCCGCCAAGGGCATTGCCCAGTATGGGGACAGGGCGCGGGAGCTTGGCGCCAGGGATCCGAAGGTGGATGTTTTCCTGCTGGAGGCCCTGTTTACGACCGTAACAAACGTCAATTTCGATCCCGCCAGGCTTGAAAGGCTCCTTCAAAAAGCCTGGGAGATGAAGGAACTCGCCAGGAAACTCTATGAAGAAGTCTGTGCGGGGCAGGGAAAAGTTCCCGAAAGACTGGACGGGCCGGCCGCCTGGTCCCCGGCGGCGGGTCTCGGAGCCCTTGTGAACCAGGGTGAGGCCGTTTCTCCGGAGCTCCAGATCGAAAAATGGGGCGAGGACCTGGGAGGCCTCCACTGGCTGGTCATCTACGGCCTGAAGGGGATGGCCGCCTACGCGGATCACGCAAAGATTCTCGGCCAGGAGGACGAGGAGGTCTACGCCTTTTTCCACAAGGCACTGAGGCGTCTTGCGGAAGAGTCGATGGGAGCAGATGAGCTTCTTGGGCTGGCCCTGGAGTGCGGAAAGGTCAACCTGAAGATCATGGGACTTCTGGACGCGGCGAACACCGGGGCCTATGGGCATCCCGTGCCGACGAAAGTCCGGGTGACGCCGGTGAAGGGGCATGCGATCCTCGTTTCGGGACATGACCTGCTGGACCTGGAGGAACTTCTCCGGCAGACGGAAGGCAAGGGGATCAACGTGTACACCCATGGAGAAATGCTTCCTGCCCACGGATACCCCGAACTCAAAAAGTATCCGCATTTCGTTGGGAACTACGGCGGAGCCTGGCAGGATCAGAGGGAGGAGTTCGAGAGGTTCCCGGGCGCGATCCTGATGACAACCAACTGCATCCAGAAGCCGAAGGAGAGCTACATGGGACGGATCTTCACCTCGGGCCTGGTGGCCTGGCCGGGTGTGACCCACATCCCCGACAGGAATTTCGCCCCGGTGATCGAAGCCGCGCTGGCGGCCCCAGGATTTGCCGAAGACGCGCCGGCGAAGGAAATCCTGGTGGGGTTCGGGCATAACGCGATCCTGGGCGCGGCCGGGAAAGTCATCGACCTCGTCAGGCAGGGCAAGATCCGGCATTTCTTCCTGATCGGCGGCTGTGACGGCGCCAAGTCGGGACGGAACTACTACACCGAGTTCGCCCAGAAAGCCCCCTCGGATACCGTCATCCTGACGCTGGCCTGCGGCAAGTACCGCTTCAACAAGCTGGAATTCGGGGAAATCGAGGGCATACCCCGGCTGCTTGACTGCGGGCAATGCAACGATGCCTATTCCGCCATCCAGGTGGCTGTTGCCCTTGCGAATGCTTTCGAGACAGACGTGAACAGCCTGCCGCTTTCGATGATCCTTTCCTGGTACGAGCAGAAGGCGGTCTGCATCCTGCTGACGCTGCTGCATCTCGGGATCAGGAATATCCGCCTGGGACCCAGCCTGCCGGCGTTCGTCACGCCGCCGGTGTTCAAGATCCTGCATGAAAAGCTGAACATCATGCCGATCACGACGGCGGAAGAAGACTTGAAGGCGATCCTGGGGTAGGAGGGAAAAGAATGGGATGCGGATGTGAATGCGGCAACTGCGGTGGACAGGCACCGAAGGAATCGGATTTTTCAGGGAAAGTCTTCTCGCCGGTCGAACTGCTCGATTACCAGGAAGGAGGCATCGTCAGCCGGTCCATCCTGGACGGAGACGGGGGAAGCGTGACTCTTTTCACCTTCGATGCCGGGCAATCCCTGAGCGAGCACAAGGCCCCCTTTGATGCCCTGGTTGCAGCGCTGGAGGGAGAGGCGGAGTTCACGGTCGGAGGGGTGCGCCATCGGCTTTCACCCGGCCTGATGCTGGTCATGCCTGCAAATGTCCCTCACTCGATGAAGGCGGAGAAGCGGTTCAGGATGATGCTGATCATGATCCGAAACCAGTAGAAAAAGCGGACGGGGAAAACGCGCAAGAAAGGCGAAAGGCAAGGGAGCACATCCCTTCTTTCGCCTTTTTTTTGCGCGTTTATTTGCCCCAGGTGTTGGTGAGGAGAACACCCGCAAGCGTTACGACTCCCCCCAGGATGGAAAGAACGGTGGGGACTTCGCCGATCCACAGCCACGCGATGGCGATCGCAAGCACGGGCGAGATGTAGAGGGATGTCGTTAGGCGGGATGCCGGCATGCGCGAAAGGGCATAGGTCCAGGTGCTGTATGCGATCGCCCCGGGAAAAACTCCAAGGTAGATCACGGAAAGGGTGGCTTCCAGGGGGGCGCCGCGGATGGCGGCGGGAAGCCCGGGAGCGAAGACGAGCATGAAAACCGTTCCGGCGGTCATCGCGTAAGCGGTAAAGGCGATGGGATCGTAGCGCTTGAGGAAGGGTTTTTGAAAAACGTTGTACAGGCTGCTGCCGAGGGACGAGATCAAAACGAGGATGCAGCCGGGATTCAGGGCGATTCCTCCCCCTTCTCCAAGGGAGATCAGGGCGACTCCCGCGACACTGACCGCGATTCCCGCCCAGCCTGCGGGACGGAGCCGCTCTCCCAGGAGAAAGACCGCCAGGAATGCCGTCATGACAGGGGTGAAGGAAACGATCAGGCTTGCCGCCCCTGCGGAAACGCTCTGTTCCCCGTAATTCAGGAAAACGTGATAGACGGTGAACCCCAAAAAACCCACCAGGAGGATGTGCGGAAGGTCCTGCCGTGCGGGCAGGCCGAATCCCCGGCTTCGGGCAAACAGGGCCATGGAGGCCGAACCGCAAAGAAAGCGGAGAAGGGCCAGTTCGCCGGGCGAATAGGCTGCCAGGCCGGCCTTGATGCCCGCGAAAGCGGAGGCCCACAACA
>JAAYVK010000016.1 GCA_012517195.1 Synergistaceae bacterium
AATCCTTTACGCATTTCGTCCACCTCCTATAATGAGTCAAGAATCATTTTAGCCGGGGTCGCCCGGAAAGAACCAGTGATTTTACCGATCGATCGGTTAAGAAAGGTAAAGGGGTGTCGGAAAAAATGGCAAAAGTCGTCGCGGTCTGCACCAGCAGCAAGCGGCAGGAACCCAAGGCCGTCCGGTCCTCGGCCTTTTTCGTCGAGGGGAAAGGCATCGAGGGGGACTCCCATTTCGGCCTCGCCGAAAGGCAAATCAGCCTGCTCCGGTCGGAAGACATCCGCGAGGCGGAGAAAACCGCCGGGTTTCCCTTTCCGCCGGGGAGCCTGGCCGAAAACCTCGTTATCGAGGGGTTGCCCGAAGATCTGCCTTTAGGAGCGGTGCTCGCCATTGGCCCGGATGTCCGGCTCAGGGTTGTCGAGAAAGGAAAGAAGCCCGGTGAACCCCACACGTACGATTACAGGGGCTGGTGCCTCCTGCCGAAGGTGGGGTATTTCCTCTCGGTCGAGCGTGGAGGGCGCGTGGTTCCCGGTGACGAAACCGTCCTGGAAGGTGAAGCCCGTGGCTGAAAAAGGGGCAAGAGACCTGCGCCAGAGGGCGGAAGAATACCTGGAGGCCCTGCGGAAGAGAGGATGCCGGCGGACGGAACAGCGGCGCCTGATCATCGAAACCCTCCTGGAGAGCGAGGGGGAGCACCTGAACGCCCGGGAACTCATGGAGCGGGTGCAGTCCAAGGACCCGACCATCGGTTTTGCCACGGTTTACCGGACCCTCATTGTCCTCGGCGAGACGGGATTGGTCCACTCGTTCGACCAGGGGGAAGGTTTTGCCCGGTTCGATATTCCCGACCAGGCGATGCACTTCCACATCCTCTGCCGTTCCTGCGGAAAAATGGAACACCTCGCCGACGAAACGGCAAAAGAAAAAATCATCGAGGGCTGGGTGAAGGAAGCCGGGTACGAGATGGTGCCCCAGACCTTCCAGGTGTTTGGTCTCTGTTCGGATTGCAGGGACAAGGTCGAAACGGCCCCGGATGTATCCCCCGAAGTCACCTGCTGCGGGCGCCGCCGCCGCGGCTGGACCCGGTAAGGCGTTTCCCGGTTCGCAATTCCGCTCTTGACTCTCCGCCGCGGCGTTCTACAATACCCTTGTTAATGAGAATGAGTATCTATTACGACAGGGGGAATCGAAATGAACATCGCGGTCGCGGCAGAGGGGCAAGCGCCTCAGTCCAGGCCAGCCGACCGGTTCGCCAGGGCTCCATGGTTTTTGATTTTCAACCGGGAGGGGAACTTCCTGGAGGCTGTGAACATCCTCCCCGGTGAGCACGGGGCGGCTGCAGCCGCCGTTGGCCTGCTGGCGCGCAGGGAAGTCGGCGTTGTTTTGGCTCCAAGGCTTGGGCCGAACGCGGTTTCCGCCATTGCCGCGGCGAACATGAAGGCGTATCTTTCTGAAGGCGCGACGGCCGAAGACTGCGTGAGGCTGTACCTTTCCGGGAAGGCCAGGGTCCTGGACTGACCCGGAGACATCGAATTCGAAAGGGGAAAACCAGCGTGTCCGTAAATTCCTGTGAAAGCTGTTCCCAGAAGGGAACCTGCAGTTCGACGCCCGAAACCTGCGGGCTGCTCCCGAAAAGCGGCAAGGGGCGCATTCGGAAGATCGTGGCCGTCGGAAGCGGAAAAGGCGGTGTCGGAAAGAGTTCCGTTTCCGCGCTGCTGGCAATCGGGCTGGCCCGCAAGGGGCAGAAGGTGGGGGTGCTGGATGCGGACATCACGGGCCCGTCCATCCCGAAGCTGCTGGGCGTCCGCGCCCTCCCGGAGGGATCGCCCCTGGGGATCGTCCCGCCCAAGTCTCCCGTCCTCGGCATTTCCGTCATGTCCATCAACCTGCTGCTCGACGACGTGACGAAGCCCGTCGTCTGGAGGGGGCCGATCATCGCCAACACCGTGAAGCAGTTCTACGAGGAGGTTTTCTGGGGCGAACTGGACACCCTTATTGTCGATCTGCCCCCAGGCACTTCCGATGCCCCTCTGACCGTCATGCAGAGCTTGCCCCTGGACGGCATGGTCATCGTGACCTCTCCCCAGGAACTGGCCGGCATGGTGGTGGAGAAAGCCATGAACATGGCCCGGATGCTGGACGTCCCGATCCTCGGGCTGGTCGAGAACATGGCCTACGCGGTCTGCCCCCACTGCAGCGAGCGGTGGGACCTTTTCGGCCCCAGCCACCTGGACACCCTGGCGAAAAAATGGTCCGTCGAGAAGCTGGCCAGCCTGCCGCTGGACGCCTTTATCTCACGCCTTGGAGACAAGGGGCGCCTGGAAGAATACGACAACCCGGGGCTTCTCGATCCCCTGGTCGAGGCCTTTTGCGCGGCGGGAAACCCGGTTGCCGGGTAGGGATCTGAAACGGCACGATCCCCGGTGCGCTCGCTCCGGGGATCGTTTTTTTTGTCTCAATTGTAGGCCAGCCGGATCTCAGGCGTGGCAAGGGTGGGGGCGATCAGCTCCTGCCAGAGAGGGGAATCCCAGGTCCCAAGGGCGGTGTGGATCTTGTAGTACTTCTCCGGTATCGGGTGGGTCCCCACGACGACGGGCAGGTCAAAATTCTCCCGGATGAACCGCCTGAAGAAGTCGATGCGGGGACAAGGCGGGTATCCAACGACCATGCCGGTGGCGAGATGGATCACGGTGGCCCCGTTTTTCTTCATTTCGGCCGGGGCGTACTCGATGTTCCCGCCCGGGCAGCCGTCGCAGGTGGTGTAGCCCACCAGTTCCACGTCCTTACCCTCGTAGAGGCTGAATGCCCCTTCACGGTTCTTCAGCGCCCGGAGGCATTTTCCCCCCGCGCAGGTGTGGTAGCGGTTGCAGATGAAAATGCCGACCTTCACGATTTCTTCTCCCATTCCTTGGTCACGTCCTTTCCAGGCGGGAATTCTTCCTCGTAAGTATAAAGGGGGATTGATTTTTCCGATAGCCCGGATATAATGATAATCAATCTCAATAAGGAGGGGATTTTATGCCTGGATTTGATCGGACAGGACCGCGTGGCGCGGGTCCGCGAACGGGATGGGGCCGGGGCCCCTGCGGTGGAGGAAGGGCTTTCGGCTGGGGTTTCGGACTCCGTTTTGGCCGCGGTTTCGGAGCCGGCGGAATGGTTTCCCAGGGGGGCTTGTGGGCCCGGCTGGAGGCCCTGGAAAAGGAAGTTGCCCGGCTGCGCGGGGAAAATCCGAAAGCAGAAGATTAACACAGGAGGAAAAAAATGAAAATTGCGATTCCCGTGGAAAACGGCCGTGTCAGCGCGCATTTCGGACATGCCCCGCAGTTTCTCGTGGCTTTGACCGAAGAAGGAAAGATCGTCAGGACGGAAACCCATGAGAACCCCGGCCATGAACCGGGAAAGCTTCCGACGTGGCTTGCGGGGCTGGGCGTGAAGGCCATCCTGGCGGGTGGAATGGGCGAGAGGGCGATTTCGCTTTTCCAGGCCCAGGGGATCCAGGTTTGCGTCGGGGTCTCCGGGGCGGCGGACGAAGTGCTCAGGTCCTTTCTCCAGGGACGCCTGGAGGGCGGGGAAAGCCTCTGCACCCACGTTCCAGGAACCGGCTGCAGCCACGGAGGCGGAGGGTGCGCCCACTAGGTCGGGAACCTCTCTCGATCGCGGTCGTCAGCGGCAAGGGGGGCACGGGGAAGACTTCTTTCTCGGCCTCCCTCGCCCTGTCAAGGCCGTGTGTCGTCGCGGCGGATGCCGACGTGGAGGAGCCGAACCTGGCCCTGCTTTTGGGGGAACCGGTCATGGAGACCATGAACGTGACACTCCCCGTCCCGGCCGTGGATGCGGAAAAATGCACCCGCTGCGGGATCTGTTCACGGACTTGCCGCTTCGGGGCGGTATTCTCCTTTGGAAAGGCCGCCCCGGTTTTCAACGAGCTTTGCCATGGCTGCGGGGCCTGCGTCATGGCCTGTCCCGAAAAGGCCCTCTACGAGGTCGAGCGGCCGGTGGGCTTTGTCGGAAGGGGAAGAACCGGCAGTGGCATCCTGGTCGAGGGACGGCTCATGGTGGGGATGCCGAACCCGGTTCCCGTCATCGAGCGCACCATCGAGCTGGCCCTGTCGGAAGGGCGGGATACGGTGATCGACGCTCCTCCCGGAGCCGCCTGCCCGATGGTGGCGGCCGTGCGGCGGGCGGACGCCGTCATTCTTGTGACCGAACCGACGCCTTTCGGGAGGGCGGATGCCGAGGTGGCGGCCGACGTCCTGAAAGACATGGAAAAACCGGCGGCCCTCGTGGTGAACCGGTCGGGAATCCTGGAAACAGAGCCCCCTTTTGATGGGATCCTGGGAACGCTCCCGGTGGTAGCGCGGCTTGCCTTTTCGCGGATAGTGGCGGAGGGTTCCGCCCGGGGGATTCCTCCAACGCAACTGGATCCCTCCTGGAAGGAAGCGGCAGAGGCGGCCTGGGAATGGGCGTGGGAGGTTACAAAATGAACCTGCGTGAAATTGTGGTCGTCAGCGGGAAAGGCGGAACCGGCAAAACGACCCTGACGTCCGTCCTCGCCAGGACCCTGGCGGGAAGCACCGTCCTTTGCGATGCGGACGTCGACGTTCCGGACCTGTGGATCCTGTTGAACCCCCGCATCCATGTGGAGGAAGAGTACATCGGCGGCGACAAGGCCGCCATCCGCCGTCCGCCCTGCGACGATTGCGGGCTCTGCGTGCCCGCCTGCCGCTTCGGCGCCCTTTCCCCGGAAAACGGCAAGATCCTCCTGGACCGAAGCCGGTGCGAGGGCTGCGGGGCCTGCACCCTCGTTTGCCCGAGGGGCGCTTTTTCGCTTTCGCCCGCGCTCCAGGGGCGGATTTACCGCAGCGAGACGGATTACGGTTCCTTCTGGCACGCCCGCCTGGTTCCCGGCGGGGAGAACTCGGGGCGGCTCGTGCAAATCCTTCGTGAAAGGGCCAGGGGGTCGGCCATGGAACAGGGAAAACCATGGATCCTGGTGGACGGTCCCCCGGGGATCGCCTGCCCGGCCATTTCCGCCATCACGGGATGCTCCGTGGCCCTGGCGGTTACGGAACCTTCAAGGAGCGGACTTCACGACCTGAAACGCCTGGGGGACCTGGCCGCCCGTTTCCGGGTCCCGATGGCCGTGGTCCTCAACCGTTCCGACCTCTCGGACGATGGGGCAAGAGCGGTCCGTGAGGCTTGCCGCCGGAAGGGATGGCCCCTGCTGGCGGAGATCCCCTTCCTGGAAGGAATCGTGGAAGACCTGGCGCTGGCCCGGATCCCCGGGGCCATTTCAACGGAGACGGTCCGGCGAATCCTTGAGGGGATCGAGACGTTGACCGCAGACCGTTAAGGGAAGAAGGGCCCTTCGATCATGCCACTTTCGGGCGGGTTTGGTCCGCAACTGGGTATGGAAACCGAACCCCATAGGCCTATGATGAAAACAGGCTGGCGCGCCGAAAAAGGAGGCATGAAGCATGAGAATTCTGAAGGCAAGGGGATGGGGTGCGGTGGCCGGGGGGATCCTGTCTCTGCTTCTAAGCGGGACCGCTTTTGCGTCGCAGCCCGTCCTGAACGCGTACACGATCTGGTCCGAACGGTACGCGAACGAGATCTTCACCGCTTTCACGAAAGACACCGGCATCAAGGTCAACTGGATGCGGTTCTCCTCCGGGGAACTCCAGGCGAGGCTTGAGGCGGAGAAGGAAAACCCCCAGGTGGATGTGGTCTTCGGCAATCTGGCCGAGGCCTTCGTGAGCGGAATCCCGAAAGGTCTGTTCGAGCCCTACCGGCCCGCCGGCAGCGAGGCCATCCCAGCCAGGTTCAAGGATCCGCGGGGGTACTGGACCGGGGTTGCCCTCGATCCGATCTGTTTCATGTTCAATTCGCAATTCCTCAAGGACCGCGGATTGAAGCCTCCTTCTTCGTGGCAGGACCTGCTGGATCCGGCCTACCGGGGAAAACTGCAGATGGCGGACGCCCGCACCTCGGGGACGGCGATGTACAGGATCCTCAGCCTCATCCAGGCCATGGGGGAGAACGAGGCCTTTGCCTACCAGAAAAAACTGAACGCCAGCGTGCAGGTCTACACCAAGAGCGGTGCGGGCGGTGCCCTGCCGATCGCCCGGGGACAGGCCGCGGGAGGGATTTTCTTCCTGGTGGATGCCCTGGAGGTCCAGCAGACGGGGTATGACGTGACGATCAGTTATCCCCGGGAAGGTGTCGTGGCGGGAATCGAGGCCATGGCCCTGGTGAAGGGGGCCAGGCAGCCGGAACTGGCGAAAAAGTTCCTGGACTGGGCCTCGACCGGGAGGATGCAGCGGCTCTACGAAACGAGCCGGATCAACCTGATCCCGAGCAATCCAAAGGTCAAGGTCACGAACCCCGGGCTGGATCTCTCGAAGGTGAAGATCCTGCCGCTCGACCTGGAGTGGGCTGGAAAGAACCGGGAACGGCTTGTCGAACGCTGGGTGAACGAAGTCCTCTGAGAAGGGGAATCTCCTGTGGCGGCGGGTTTGGGGCAAACGGTGCAAAACGGAAAAGCCAGGCTCGATCCTCTCACCCTGGCTCTTCTGCTCCTTTTGTGGACGGGGCTGGCGGTCTTCGTGCTCTACCCCCTGGTGCGCCTGCTTGCCGCCGTTTTCGCAGCCGGAGGCACCGCATCCCTGGGGAACCTGGCGAAGGTCCTGGGAAGCGCATACACCCGCAGGGCGCTGGTCAATAGCCTGTTTCTCGCAGGGACGGTTGCGGTCTTCGGGACGTTCTTGGGGTACCTGTTCGCCTTTTCCGTCACCCGGATTCCCCTGCCGCGGGCGTTCCGGTGGTTTTTGAGGGGAGTGGTGGTCCTTCCGTTCGTCTCCCCGCCTTTCACCAGCAGCATCGCCCTCACCCTGGCCCTGGGCCCCGGCGGAATGCTGCTGAAGCTTTTTCACGTCCCGGATCTCAACCTTTACGGGTTCCCAGGGACCTGGCTTGCCGAGACGCTGACGTATTTCCCCATCGCGTTCCTGGCCCTGTCGGCAATCCTGGAGGCGATGGACCCGAACCTGGAAGAAGCGGCCGCGAGCCTGGGCGGTTCGCGCTGGAGGACCTTCCGCACCGTGACGCTTCCCTTAAGCGTTCCCGGCATCTCCAACGCCTTCCTTCTCCTTTTCGGCGCTTCCCTGACGGATTTCGCCACGCCTCTCGTAATGGCCGGACACACCTTCCCGGTTTTGACGACCCAGGCTTACCTGCAAATCACCGGGATGTACGACCTGAAGGGCGGTGCGGCGATTTCGTTCGTCCTGCTGCTGCCGGCCCTGCTGGTCTACTTTCTCCAGCAGTTCTGGGCGGAGCGAAGGAGCCGGGTCACGGTAACGGGCAGGGAGGGGCCGCGTTCCGCTTTCAGGGGCGCGGGGCGTTTCGCCGGGATCCTGGTGCTCTTCGCCGTTTCTGCGGTGACGCTGTTCATCCTTTTCCTGTATTCGATCCTTTTCCTGGGATCGTTCGTGAAGGCCTGGGGATTGGATCACAGCCTGACGCTGGAGAATTATGCCTACGTCTTCACGGTGGGGCGGAAAGCCGTCCTGGACACCGTCCTCATCGCCCTGGCCGCCACGGTCCTGGGAACGGCCGTGGCGGCCTTGACCGGATTTCTTTCCGCCCGGCGTGAAGTCCCCTTCCGGAATGTCCTGGGCTTCGTTTCCCTCCTGAACTACATCCTGCCCGGGACGGTCGTGGGGATCGCCTACGTGATCGCGTTCAACTCGGGTCCCCTGGTGCTGACCGGGACGATGACGATCCTCGTTGCCCTTTGCGTGTTCCGGTACGATGCCGTGGGAATCCGGTCCACGGCGGCCGCGCTGCGTCAGATCGACCCGTCGCTGGAGGAGGCTTCGCTCAGCCTCGGAGCCGGTCGGGGCACCACCTTCTTGCGGATCACCCTCCCTCTTGTCGCCCCGGCCGTGGCGGCGGGTGCCCGCTACCTCTTCGTGGTCTCCATGACGGCGATCAGCGCCACGATCTTTCTGGTCTCGGTCCGCTGGAGCCTGCTGACTGTGAGGATCCTGGAGTGCGTGACCGAGCTGCTGTTCGCCCAGGCGGCGGCCTTTTCCGTGGTCCTCATCCTCATCGTCTTCCTGGCATCCGGGGCGATCCTTCTTCTGATGCGTCTTCTCGTTCCTCAATCTTCGAGTGGTCCAGGGGGGTCATAGCGATGTCCCTCGGAATTTCGCTCCGCCAGCTGACAAAAAGTTTCGCTCCAGGAAAGGAGGCCCCCCGGGCAGTGGACCGCGTCAGCCTCGACGTCGGGCCTGGAGAGATGATCGCCTTTCTTGGGCCGTCCGGGAGCGGAAAGACCACGATCCTGAGGATCATCGCCGGTTTCGAGCGGCCCACTGAGGGGCGGGTCGTGATCGGGGAGCAGGATGTCACGGACCTGGAAGCGAACGCCAGGGGGATCGGCTTCATTTTCCAGAATTACGCCCTTTTCCCCCACATGACGGTGTACGACAACGTCGCCTACGGGCTGCGGGTAAAGCGCGTCCCGGCAGGGGAGATTCCCGGGAAGGTGGCCGAAACCCTGGACATGGTAGGCCTGAAAGGGGTGGAAAAAAGGTTCCCAAACCAGCTTTCAGGCGGGGAACAGCAGCGGGTGGCCCTTGCCAGGGTGTTTGTCCTGAACCCCCGGGTCCTGCTGATGGACGAACCCCTCGCCAACCTGGACGCAAGCCTCCGGACCCGTATGCTGGCCGAAATTCGCAGGCTGCAGAGGCACCTGGGCACGACCTGCATCTACGTGACGCACGACCAGAAGGAGGCCCTGACCCTGGCCGACCGCGTGGCGGTCCTGAACCGGGGCAGGCTGGAACAGGTCGGGACGCCCCTGGAGCTCTTCGAGAACCCGGGGAACCTTTTCGTCGCGGATTTCATCGGCCAGGCGAATATCCTGGCGGGCACCGCCGAGACGGTTTCAGGGGACTTCGCCGACGTGTCTCTGTTCGGGCGCCGGCTGAGGGTTCACCGCGGAAAGATCGAAACCCTGAAAACCGGCGATGCCGTGGGGCTCGCCTTCCGGCCGGCTGCGGTGAACCTGGGAGATCCCGCGGGGGCGTTTCTGGTAGGTCGGGTGGAAAGCAGGCTATTTGCGGGAGACAGGATGGAATATGAAATCGAGGCGGAAGGGAAGATCCTGGTTCGCGCCTACGGGGCCCTGCCGGGCAGGGGAATTGTTTTTTCCGAGGGAGACCCCGTGGGGATCCGTTTCGATCCGGGCGAAGTCATGGCCTTTCCCCTGTAATAAGAAGAAGGCCCCCCGCCTGCGCGGGGGGCCGAAGTCTTTAAAGGCGTTCGTCTCCGCTGTGCCACTTCTGGATGGGCCGGTAATCGATGGGAACGGAAAGGACGATGGAGGTGACGGGCTGCCCGAACTTGGAGAGAGAGTCCAGCAGCGCTTCCAGGTGGGAGACGTTCGTCACGATGACCTTGAGCAGGTAGGAATCGGCTCCCGTGACGCGCTCGCACAGAAGGACTTCCTTTCGTTCCCGGAGGAAATCGAGGAGCTCTTCCTGCCGCTCGCGGGATGCGCTGAGCCGGATGGCGGCGGTGATGGGGTAGCCCATCTTCTCGGGATCCACGATCGCCCGGTATCCCTTGATGATCCCGGCTTCTTCCATGCGCCGGACCCGCTCCGAAATCGCGGGCGAAGAAAGGCCCACCCGCTTGCCCAGTTCGCTGAAGGTGATGCGCCCGTCTTCCTGCAGGGCCGACAGGATTTCCAAACCAATGCGATCCAGCAATCTTTCTGCTTCGAGGTTCATCATGAACACCCTTTCTATGTTTTAAAGAAATTAGGTTATCTTGCAGCCACGCAATCGTATCAAAACGCAAAGGCCTTGTCCAGAACAAAAAGAGCACTTTTTAGGGTCGATCCTTGATGGAGGGCCATTCTGTGAAAAGAAGAACAACCCTTCCAAAAAAAGGCCAGGTTCGAAGTCCGTTAATCGGTCGTTTCCGTCCTTGCCCGCCTTTTCAGGAGCGCATAAGCGCCCAGGACGAACAGGCAGAAGCCTGCAAGGAGGATCGAGATCCGGTGAAGGGCGGCGGACATCCCCGTTTCGTCCCCGCCCAGCCAGAAGCCCACGAGAGCCAGGACGACCACCCAGATCCCGGATCCCAGGCCGGTGAAGAACAGAAAGAGCGGAAGGTTCATCCGGGCCAGCCCCGCTGGCAAGGAGATGTACTGGCGGATTCCCGGGAGCAGGCGTCCCACGAAGGTGCTGATGTGCCCATGGCTGGCGAAGAAGCGGTCGGCCTTCTCGATGGATTTTTCGCTCACCAGGAAATAGCGGCCGTACCGGAGGAAGAAGGGACGGCCGAAGCGGAGGGAAATCCAATAGTTGAAGTAGGCTCCCAGCAGGCTTCCCAGGATGCCGGAGGCGATCACCAGCGAAAGGTGCATCTGCCCCCTCGCGGCCAGGTAGCCCGCCGGGGGCACCACCACTTCGCTCGGGAAGGGGAAGAACGAGGACTCCAGGAACATGAGGGCCACGATTCCCGGGTAGCCCATGTGCCCGATGGTTTTCACCAGGAAGGAAACGAACGCGGAAAGCACGGCTCTGCTCCCGGGCCGTCCGCCGCTAGGCGGAACGCCTGGCGGAAAGCTGGTCGATGGAAACCCTCCGGGTGTGCTCGGTCTTGACCCAGACCGCCTGGCTGCCCGCCATGAACGCGGCCCGGAACAGGATGGGGATCCACGTCAGGCCGAAGAGAAAGTAGGCGGGAACCGCGGTGATGTATTTCAAAACCAGTTTCCCGCTCCGCTTCGAGGGCCCGACAACGTCGACCCAGGCGCAGTAGGCCAGGATCATCAGAAACGGGACCGAAAGAAAGAATGCCCATTCCAGGGCCGTTTCCGGGACCTTGGCCCCGAGCGTTGGGAAAAGGATGGCGTTGTTCACGATGGTGTAGATCATCCCGGAGATCATGACGACCAGGGAGACGCAGGCCTTGACCGGGGCCATCAGGTAGAGGGCCAGATCAAGGTACTGGAGCCGCCGGGTCTGGGCGAACCGCTTCAGCGCCGCAAAGACGTAGTGCCAGCAGACCCAGTAGTGCCCCTGCATCCAACGGGTCCGCTGCCGCCAGGAAACCTTGAGGCTCTGGGGCTTTTCGTCGAAAAGGCGCGCGTGATCGTTCCAGTGGACCCGCTTGCCCGAAAGGATGAGGCGCGTGGAAAGCTCCAAATCCTCCGTGAGGCTCTGCATGTTCCACCCGAGGCGCCGCATCGTGGCGCTCCGGACCACCAGGCCCGTCCCGCCGAGCGTGCACGAAAGCCCCCACTTCGAACGGGCCAGCTGCCAGAAGCGGTTCGTGTACCAGTAGGCCAGGGCATAGGCCCGGGTGAGCCAGTTGTCGTCGGGGTTCTTCACGTCCAGGCAGCCCTGGATCGCCTCGGCGTCGGGGTGGGCTTCCATGTAGTCGTTCATCCGCGCCAGGAAGTCGCGGTCCGCCAGGTTGTCGGCGTCGAACATGACCAGGCCGTCGTAGTCCTCGAGGCGGATGCGCTGCAGGGCCCAACGGACGTTCCAGGTCTTTCCGTTCTTCGTCGTGTCCTCCCGGATCAGGGCGATGGCGCCATGGCTTTTGGCGACCTCCGCCGTGTTGTCCGAACAGTTGTCGCAGGAAACGTACACATCGAACCGGTCCCGCGGGTATTCCTGCAGGTTCAGGCTCTCGAGCAGCCCGTCCAGGACCGCGGCTTCGTTGTGGGCGGGGATGAGAACGGCGAAACGGCGGAAGGTCTTTGCCGCGGGAAGGGGCCTGGCGCTCCACCACCCGCGGAAACCGATGACGAACTGGTAGGCGGCGTCAAGGAAAAGAAAGGCGAACAGGGTATAAAGGCCGGCCTGGAGCAGCCACCAGCCCCACCATAGCGTCCAGAAAAACAGCTCATTCTGCTGGGCTTCCATTTGTGAAAGACTCCCTTTTGAAGGTTGAGGTTCAGCGTGTGTCATCATAGTGATTCGGGCAAAAAAACGCAAGAGGTCTTTTCAAATATCGCCACTTGCCTTCGAAGTGTGAGATATTCCCTAGAAAAAAGTTAAGACTCTTAATTTTTGATCGATCCGTAAGGCTGCGGTTTCCTTTTTGTAGCACAGGGTGTAAAATGCCCGCGAGAAAAAACCGGCTGCCCTTTCCTGACGTTCCATGCGTCCATATAAGAGGAAGGAAAGCCGCCCGGAGGAATGCGCGTGACCCTGCTGGAATCCCTGAAAAACCGTTTCGTCGGCAAGGAACTGGCCCTTAGCGGCCTTCTTGCCTTAGCCGTCAGCCTGAAGTTCGTGAACCTGAACAATACCCTGATGAGAGGGTCCCTGGAAGACCCCCTGACGCTCCTGGCCCTGGTGGGAACCTCCCTGGCCCTGGCGAGCCTGCCCCTGCTTCTGCCCCGCCGTTTCCGGGGGGCCGGAATGCTTTTCGTCGACTTCTGGCTCACCGTCCTGGTCTGGACGGACCTCCTCTCGCTCCGCTACTATTCGGACCTTTTCACGCTTCGAAACCTCGGCCTGGGAACCCAGCTCTCCGCGGTGGCCGATTCGGTTGTGGCCCTCATGGAGCCGAAGGATGCCCTGCTCTGGCTCGACTTCCCGGTCCTGGGGTACCTGGCCTGCCGCCTCACGGGCCGCTCCAGGGAACTCCCTGCGCTGGACCGGATCCGGTCCGGCGCCGTCCTTGCCCTGGTGGCGATCTTCCTTGTTCCCTTCGGCCTGCGGGTCCAGAGGTTCGAGAAAACCTGTCCCGGCGCTCTTGCTTCCATGTGGGACCGTCCTGCCGTGGCTCTCAGTCTCGGGTCGCTGAACTACCACCTGGCCGACCTGCTCTCGATTGCGTCCGAAACGTTCCGCGCGCGTAAACCGGCCACCGACCTGGAAGAAGTGGCGGGCTGGTTCCAGGAGCGTCCCGGGACAGAGGCTCACCGCTATCACGGGATTGCCGCCGGAAAGAACCTGATCGTCATCCAGGTGGAAGCGCTTCAGGCATTCGTCCTGAACCGGTCAGTCGGGGGCGTCGAGATCACTCCGAACCTGAACCGCCTGGCCCGCCGGGGCCTCAGCTTCACGGAAACATACCACCAGACCGCCATGGGCAACAGCGCCGACGCGGAATTCCTGGTGAACACCGGGCTCTTCCCGGCTCCCACCGGCGTGGCCTACACCCGCTATGCGGGGAACGAATTCAATTCCATCGCCTCGGCCCTGAAGGCGAAAGGGTATTCCACGATTGCCCTGCACGGGGACCGGCCGGGGTTCTGGAACCGGGCCCGCATGTATCCCTCCCTTTCCTTCGACCGCTTCGTCAGCAACCGGGATTTCCAGGTCGATTCGATTATCGGCCTTGGGCTCAGCGACGAGAGCTTCTTCCGGCAAAGCCTGCCCATCCTGAAGGCGCAGAAGCAGCCCTTCTACGCCTTCCTGATCACCCTTTCCAGCCATTATCCCTTCAACATGGACCTGCAGAAGATCCCGGAGCTTCCCCTCGGGGAGCTCGCCGGAACGCAGCTGGGGAACTACCTCCGCTGCATCCACTATGCCGATGCCCAGATCGGGGCCTTCGTTGACGGATTGAGGCGGGAAGGACTCCTGGACGAGAGCGTGCTCGCGGTCTACGGAGACCACCCCGGGCTGACGGTGGCGGACCAGCCGGATCTGGCCCGCTTCCTCGGGGTTCTGGATGTTTCGGATCCGGTGGCCTGGAAGAAGGCCCAGAAGATTCCCTTCATCGTCCGCTTGCCCCGGGGACGGCTGCGCGGCCAGTTTTCCCTGGCAGCAGGACAGATCGACATCGGCCCCACCCTTGGGAACCTGATGGGAACGGACCTGCCCACCGCCTTCGGGCAGGATCTCCTGAACACCGACCGGGGGTTTGTCGTCTTCCGGAACGGCTCATTCCTGGACGACGAGACCTGGGTCCTGCCCGAGCAAAACCTGGCCTACGACCTGAAGACCGGAAAAGCCCGGGCTCTTCCGGAACCGCCGGAAGAGCTGGCCCGAGCCAGGCAAAAACTGATTTTTTCAGACGCGATCCTGCAGGGCAACCTGATTCCCAGGCTCAACGCTTCCTTCCAGTAGGCACTTCAGAAGCCGGCACCTTCCGCCCGGAAGGGTGCCGGCTTTTTTGCTCTCCTTTTTCCTTGACCCCCTATAATCGGGAATAGACTACAATCCTTTTCTGGAGGCGATGAAGGGATGTCGATCCCAATGGTGGCCGCGTTCCTTGTTGGGCTGATTCTGGGAGGGCTGGCCGGCACCTTGTTTCTATGGCCCCGCCTGCATCAGGCCGTTAGCGAACTGACTTCCCTGAGGGTCGAGGCCGTTCGGCTGGAAGAACGCCTAAAGGCCCAGGAGGAGGAACAGGCCCGTCTCGAGGCGGAATCGGAAGAGCGGGAGGCTGAAAACGACGCCCTCCGTGAAACTGTCGGGCGGCTGCAGGCCGAGCGGTCGGCAATTGAAGCCCGCATGGAAGAACAGGCCGCAGCGGCCGAATCCCGCCTCGCCCTCCTTGAAGAGGCGAAAGCCAGGCTCTCGGAGGCCTTCCAGGCCCTTTCGAGGGAGGCGCTGGAGACCAACAGCAGGACTTTCCTCCAGCTGGCCGGGGAAACCCTGGGACAGAAAAGCCAGGCGATCGACCAGGTCGTTCAGCCCCTGAAGGAGTCTCTCAACAAGGTCGAGTCGGCCATGCGGGAAATCGAGACGAAACGGGAAGGGGCTTACGGGAGCCTGACGGAACAGATCCGGGGATTGTCCGAAGCCCAGCTCCGGCTGCAGGGAGAGACGGCCAACCTCGTGAAGGCCCTGCGTCAGCCGCAGGTGCGCGGCAGGTGGGGGGAGATCCAGCTTCGGCGCGTGGTCGAACTGGCGGGGATGATCGAGCACTGCGACTTCAGGGAGCAGGTTTCGGTTTCCGGGGAAGAAGGCCGCCTTCGCCCGGACCTTGTCGTCTTTTTGCCGAACGAACGGATCATCGTGGTGGACTCCAAGGTGCCTTTGGAGGCCTACATGGAGGCCATCGAGGCCGCGGACGAGACAGTCCGGGCCGAAAAGCTGAAGAACCACAGCCGCCAGATCCGGGAACACATCTCGAAACTCGCCGCAAAGGACTACTGGAAGCAGTTCGAGCAAACACCCGATTTCGTCGTCCTTTTCCTGCCCGGGGAATCCTTCATGAGCGCCGCGGCGGGAACCGACCTGGAACTGATCGAATACGGAGCGAAAAACAAGGTGCTGCTGGCCACTCCCACGACGCTCCTGGCCCTGCTCAAGGCGGTGGCCTACGGCTGGAACCAGGAAGCCGTCGCCCGAAGCGCCCGGATCATCAGCGAAACGGGCCGGGAGCTGCACGACCGGCTTAAAACGTTTTTGGGGCATTTCGACGGGGTCCGCAGGGGATTGAAAACCGCCAGCGACTCCTACAACAAGGCCGTTGGTTCGCTCGAAACCCGCGTCCTGGTGACCGCCAGGCGCCTTGCGCTCCTGAACCATACCGACGAAGGGGATCTCGAGGGGCCTGCGCCGGTGGAAGTCCCTCTCCGCGCCCTGTCCGAGCTCGACGTGACGGAGGAAGAGAAGGAAACCTTCTCCAGCCAACCTGGGGCGCAATCCAGCCTCTAGGTAGAACGGTTTTGGGAAAAGGCCGCCGCCCTCAAAGCCCTGCCCGCTGCTGCAGGCAGGGAAAAGTTGCACCCCCTTGACTAATACCCCCATTGGGTATAATATGTGCCCGATTTCTCAAAAAGGAGGAACAATCCAGATGGATGAACGCGTAAAAACCGATGTCCTGGTGGTCGGGGGCGGACCCGGCGGGCGGGTTTCGTACATGGCTTTGAAGCAGTTCGGCATGGCGGACGTGAAAATGGTGGCGAACGAAGAGCCCACCGTGATCTGCAGCCTTCCGTACGGCATCGGGCGAAGGCTGGTTCCCGAGGGTCCCGAGGCGGTGGTCGTGGACCTTTCCAAGTCTCACCGCCTGCCTCCGACCATCCTCCAGGATGTGCTGCAGGGCAATTGCGTCGAGCTTGACCTGGACCGCCGCGAGGCCGTGGTGCAGGGAAAAGGCGGAAGAAAGACCGTGACGTTCGAACATCTCGTCCTGGCCCCTGGAGCGGTTCCCTGGATTCCCCCGGTCGATGGGGTCCTGGGAGGGAAAGGGGCCGAAACCGGCACCGGGATCCTGTACGGCGATGAATGGGTGGACAAGGGGCGGCTCGCGGAGAACGTCTTCGTCCTCCGCGGCGCGAACGACGCCCGGCGCCTGGACGCCTTTGCGTCAAAGCGGGAAAAGGCGGTGGTCGTCGGAACCGGGGCCATCGGGCTGGAAACGGCGGAGGCCCTCGCGGACCGGGGAGTCTCCGTGGTCCTCGTCGAAGCCCTGCCCCATGCCGTTGCTGCCCTCGACGGGGACATGGCCCTTCGCCTCGAGGAAAGACTGGCTGCCCGGAACGTGAAGGTCTTCAAGAGCGCCCGGGTCGACCGGGTCCTTCCGGAAGGATTGAAGCTGGAAGACGGGACGCTTCTCGAGGCAGACGGGATCGTGTTCGCCACGGGGGTTCGCCCGGACCTCCGTCTCGCGAAGCAGGCGGGGCTTTTTATCGAAAAGGGGATCCGTGTCGATAGCCGCATGCAAACCTCCCACCCCCGCGTGTTCGCGGTCGGGGATGCCGTCCAGGTAACGGATGCGGGCACAGGCGTGGGCATCCTCCCCCTGATCGGTACATTGGCCATGCGGCAGGCGATGGTGGCCGCGGCGAACATCGCGGGGCGGCAGATGGACTTGTCGCCTGTCACGGCCTGGGGCGTCAGCGAGATCTTCGGTCTTCACTGGGGGAGCGTCGGCTGGACGGAAGAAATGGCAACCCGGGTAGGGATTCCTGTGGCCGGCCTGTCCCAGCCGGTCCGGACCCGAGACCCCTTCATGCCCGAAGGCCGGGAGGGGGCATGGAAGCTGGTCGTGGCCACGGCCCCCCACGGGAGCGTCAAGCCCGGGCAGATCCTCGGTTTTCAGGTCGTGCAGGACGGCGATTCCCCGCTTTTCCTGGCCGAGCGCTTTCTTGACATCATTGCCCGCCGCGAGACCGTCACGGATCTTTTCGCGCACTACTTCATCCATTCCCCGGCACACAACGCCGTGGACGATCCGTACCTCGGGATCCTCGGTCAGGCGATGCGGATGTTCGGCCAATAAGGCTTCCGCCTCTTTCATTGGATGAAAGACGGATCAGCAGGGGGCCCTGTATGGGCCCCTTTTCGCTTGACGGGTTGAGGCCGCAATCCTACAATCGAGCTTGGATGCATCATTTATGAATACATCACGGAGGGATGGCCAATGGAAAAAACGAGCGCGGAAGATCGGGCCTACCGAGAGATCATCCAGCTGATCCTTTCCGGTCAGTTCAGGCCCGGAGACTTTCTGCTGGAGGTGGACCTGGCCCCGAGGCTCGACATGAGCCGGACACCCGTCAGCAGGGCGCTGGGGCGCCTCGTGGCCGAGGGATTCCTGAACAAGATGCCCAAGAAGGGTTGCTATATCCCGTTTCCGAGCCCGGAGGACGCCGAACAGATCTTTTTCGCCCGCATGGCCGTGGAGGGGCAGGCTGCCGCTTCCGCAGCCCTGAAGGCAACCAACCAGGAAATCCGGAAGCTCAAACGCATCCTCAAGGCGGATCAGGAGGCGGTCGCCAGTGCTTCGAAGGAAAGCTTTGCGCAAATCAACGAGCAATTCCACCTGGGCATCGCCCGGGCATCGAGGAACGTCTACCTGGAAAAATGGGTCATCAACAGCTTCTGGCGCTCCAACATCTACATTTTCTATTTCGACAGCTTCTACAAGACCCCCGTCCGGGAGGAGGTCCCTCCCCAGCGGACGCCATCCCAGCATGCCGCCATCATGAAGGCCATCGAAGAGAGGAATCCCGAGGAGGCGGCTCTCCAGATGAGGGAGCACATCCGAAACACCTACGAATTGCTGCTTCTCGGAAGATAAGATAATCGAATAGAAATCTGAAATCGGTTTTGCAAGGGGAAGCCCGGATCGGGC
>JAAYVK010000091.1 GCA_012517195.1 Synergistaceae bacterium
CACCTTGCCCCTGACATCTCCGATGATTTCCATCACCTCGCAGAAATTGGCGACTTCATGCGATCGCCGTTTGTCCACGATCGCCAGGTCCGCGTTCAGTTTTACCGCGAAACGCCTTGCCCTGACCACCCCGCCGATATCGGGGGAAATCACGGCGATTTTTTGCTGCTCAAAGGCCTCCCTGAGATTTTCCTTGAAATAGGAAGCCAGAAGCGGAATTCCCGTGAGGTGGTCGACCGGCCGGTCGAAGAACCCCTGGATCTGGCCTGCGTGAAGATCCGCGACCACGAGCCGGTCCGCCCCGGCTTTCTCGATTAGATTTGCCACGAGCTTCGAGGTAATGGGTTCCCTCGCTTTCGTTTTGCGGTCCTGCCTGGCATACCCGAAGTAGGGCGTCACAACGTTGATCCGGTATGCAGAGGCACGGCGGAGGGCATCGATCATGATCAAAAGTTCCATGAGGTTTTCGTTCACGGGCTCCGAGGTGGGCTGAACCACGTAGACGTCGGCTCCGCGGACGCTTTCCTCGATCGAGAGCCCGATTTCTCCGTCGGAAAAGCGAAACAGCTTCGAAGAAGCCATGGGAACCCCCAGCGAATCGGCCACCTTCTGGGCAAAGGCCGGATGAGCGGAACCCGTGAAGATTTTCATCTGTCTCAACTGCGTGACCATCCTTCTTCCTCCTTCCTCGAAACCGCTTTCCTTCTACGCGCCCAGCCCTCGATGTTTTTCTGCCTGGCCCGGGCGACGGCCAGGGCTCCGGCCGGAACATCCTCCGTGATCGTGGACCCGGCCGCGGTGAAGCATTCATCGTTCAGGACGACGGGGGCTACAAGCATCGTGTCGCTTCCGATAAAACAGTCATCTCCGATGCGGGTCGGGTTTTTCCTCGAGCCGTCGTAGTTGCAGGTGATCGTTCCGGCCCCGATGTTGGTCCGTTTGCCGATCTTCGCGTCTCCCATGTAGGAAAGGTGTGGGACCTTGCTGTTTTCTCCGATGAAGGAATTCTTCACTTCAACGAATTTCCCCGCATAGGAGCCGCCCGCGAGGAAGCTGTCGTCCCGAATGCAGGCGAACGGTCCCACCTTGGCACCGGGGCCGATTTCGCTGTCCGTCACACAGCAGAAGGCCACGAGGCGGGCTTTTTCATGGATGAGCGCGTTGCGGAGGATCGAGTGGCTTCCGATCACCGCACCGCTCTGGATCTCGGTCTTCCCCCAGATCTGCACATCGGGCTCGATCCAGACATCGGGCTGGAGAAGAACATCCGGTCCGATCCACGTGGTTTGGGGATCCATCATCTTGATCCCGTTCTGGAGGTGCTTCCGAAGGATCCGGTCGCGCATTTCCCTGTTGGCTTCCGCCAGCTGCAGGGGGTCATTGATGCCAAAAAGGTCCTTCGCCTTTTCCCATAAAAGGGGTTCAACCCGCAGTCCCGACTCCGAGAAAAGCGGCAGGACGTCGGGCAGATAGAACTCTCCCTGGGCGTTCCGGTTTTCCAGCCGGTCGATGAACCTTGAAAGGGCCGCGGTGCTGAAAACATAGATACCGCTGTTGACTTCGTTCACCCTGAGTTCATCGGGGGAGGCGTCTTTCTCCTCGACGATGCGGCAGTGGGCGCCGTTGCGGATGACCCGGCCGTATCCAAAGGGGTTCTCGATCCTGAAGGTCATGAAGGTGGCTGCGTTACCGCTCTCGGAATGCCTTTTCAAAAGCGCTTCGACGGCTTCCGGGTTCAAAAGCGGCGCGTCTCCGGGAAGGACGACCAGGGTTTCGACGGCCTTCCACCATTCCCCCGCAGCCTGAACAGCGTGTCCCGTTCCCTTCTGCTGTTCCTGTAGAACCGGTACGACTTCCGGCCAGTTCTGGCGCAGGTAGCGCGTGACTTCCTCGGCTCCGTGCCCGACGACGACCGCTTTTCGGGAAACCCCGGCTTCCGCGAGTGCGGCAAGGGGATACCGGAGAAGGGGTTCCTCGAGGATCGGATGGAGCACTTTGGGAACCGGGCTTTTCATTCGCGTGCCTTTTCCGGCCGCAAGGACCAGGGCTCCGGTTCCTTCCGGTTTGGACATGGGGCGCTTTCCTCCTTTTGGACGGGTCGTTGAAGATCATCCGGCAAAGTGACCCGTAATTCAAGTCAATAAATCAAAAAGGAGGAAGGAAGCCTTCCCCCGGGAAGATCTATGGCTGGGGTGGCTGGATTTGAACCAGCGATGGCGGATCCAAAGTCCGCTGCCTTGCCGCTTGGCTACACCCCAGTTCGAGCCTGAACATTATAGCGTTCTGGAGCGAGAGCCTGTCAAGAACGAATTGCCCCTTCCAGTACCGCGACGGATTCGACATGGGAAGTCTGCGGGAAGAGGTCGAAGGGGATGACCTTGCGGAGCCGATAGGCTTTGTTCTGGCAAAGGAGGCGGACATCGCGAGCCAGGGTGGAGGGGTTGCAGGAAACATAGACCAGGCGCGGTGCTCCGAGCCGGCGCAACGACTCCAGGACGGCGGGGTGGCAGCCGGAACGGGGCGGATCCAAGATGACCGTGTCGAACGGGATTCCGTCCGTCTGGAAATCGAACCGTTCAGCGGGGGTTTCCACGATCTTCACGTTGGTTAGCCCGTTTTTGACTCCATTCTCCCGGAGGCATTCGACAGAGGGCTTCCACTCCTCCACCGCAAGGACCCGGGATGCCCGTGCTGCCAGGAAACAGGTGAGGGTACCGACGCCTGCGTATAGTTCAAGGACGTTTTCGGTTCCCGCCTGGCAGGCTTCTCCGGCAGCCGCTTCGTAAAGGCGGGCGGCCTGGCTCGTGTTGACCTGGGAAAAGGAAGTGGCCTCAAACTTGAATGTCATGTCGCCGAAACGTTCGAAGAAGAAGGTCCGGCCGGAAAGGCCGCGGGTGATCGGGCCGAAGATCGAGTTCCCGGCTGAGGGGTTCAGGTTCAGGACAAAGCCTGCAAGGGACGGGTACCGTTTCCGGATTCGGCGCGCCAGGGCGGTCAGGCGGTCGACGACCTGGAAGGCCGGAAATTCCCGGACGACGAGCACAACGAGCAACTCCCGGGTCCCCTCTCCTCCCCGCAGGACGACATGGCGCAAAGTTCCCCTGCCAGTGCTCTCGTTGTAAGGGACCAGCCCCGTCAGCCCAAGGCCCCGGCGGATTTCCGCGAGCAGGCCGTTCAATCCGGCCATGGCCACCGGGCAGTGATCCACGGGGACTATCCTGTGGGTTTTTTTCCTGAAATACCCGATTTCGAGCAGCCCCTCCTTTCCCCCCACCGGGAGGGAGATCTTGTTGCGGTAGCCCCAGGTGAGAGGGCTTGGACGGACAGGTTCGAATCCATCGAGGGGGACCTGTCTGCCGGTTCGGGAAAAGGCATCGGTGATCATCTGAAGTTTCAGTTGAAGCTGGAGAGGGTAGGCCGCGTGCTGGAGCTGGCAACCGCCGCATTTGCCATGCAGGGGGCAGGCCGGGACGACCCGCTCCGGGTGCGGTTCCACGACCTTGACGAGGCGCGCAGTACAATAATCTTTTTTTTCCGTTGTGACGTCAGCCAGTACGGTTTCTCCGGGCAAAGCCCCAGGGATAAAGACGATTTTCCCTTCCCCGTTTCGGGCGATGCCGTCTCCCTCGCTGTCGATTTTTTCAATCACTAAATGAAGCTGTTTCGCCGGAACCCTTCTCATTGTCCCCCCGTATTCTTGAAAAAGGGGCGGCCCTGAAGGCCGCCCCGAAGGCAGTTCTGTACCGGAGAGAAGGTCACTTCTTCTCCTTCATCATGGAATACCCTTCTTCGAAGGCCTGTTCGTTGAGCTTTTCAGTCCCTTTGGGAACCCTGGCCAGGATTGCCTTCTTGACCGATTCGGGCTGGATCACGTTCGCCAGCTCGAGGATCCTCGCCGTTGCACCAAGGGCAACCATGTTGGTGACCATTTCCTTGCCGAGTTTCTCCTTGGCTGTCCTCACGATGGGCAGCATGTAAATTTCTGCTTCCACCTCCGGGGGGTCGGAAACGTAGAAGTCATCCAGGATGATCGTCCCGCCCTTTTTCGTGTCGCGGGCGTATTCTTCGCAGGCTTTCTGGGTCAGGATGACCTGCAGGTCGGGACGGGTTGCCTTCGGATAGTCGATCACGTCCTGGGAAACGACCACCTCGGACTTTGACGCGCCTCCCCGTGCCTCGGGACCGTACGCCTGGCTCTGGACGGCATAGACGTTCTCGTAAAGGGCGGCGGCTTCTCCCGTCACAACCGCGGCGAGGATGACACCCTGCCCGCCCGAACCGGCAAAACGGATTTCATAACGTTCGCTCATGAAGGCTACCCCCTAACCCGTTCGATCAGCTTGAGATAGGCCTCTGTGTATTCCAGGCCTTCCCGGTCAACAAATTCCCCAATGACGATTTTGCCCTTCTTTTCCTCTTCGGTCATTTCCTTCGCTTTCGCCTTGGGGATGGAGTTTTCCTTGAAGAAAATGAGGTTGTCGACGGGATTGGGGCGCTTGTTCTTACGCCCGAACTGGGTATGGCAATGGGTGATGATTTCCACGACCGAAAAGCCCTTTTTCTGGATGGCCTTCTTGATGTACTGCTCGCAAAGGGCCGGTTGGGCGATGGTGGCCCTTGCGACGTAGGATGCCCCGGCACCCTCGGCGAGCCTGCAGATGTCAAACGGGGTGTCGATTGCTCCATACGGGGCCGTCGTTGCCCTGGCCCCGACCGGGGTGGTTGGGGATGCCTGACCGCCGGTCATGCCGTAGATGTTGTTATTCATGACGATTGCCGTGATGTCGATGTTGCGCCTGCAGGCATGGATGAAATGGTTGCCGCCGATGGCCGTGCAGTCCCCGTCGCCCATGACGTCAATCACCGTCAGCTCGGGATTGGCCAGCTTGATCCCCGTTGCGAAGGCCAGAGAACGCCCGTGGGTCGTATGGACGGTGTTGGCGTTGATGTACCCCGGCATCCGGCTTGAGCAGCCGATCCCGGATGCGATGACGGTTTCCTCTCGAGTTTTGCCGAGATCGACCAGGGAGCGCAGGATCGCGTGCAGGATGATCCCGTGACCGCAACCCGGGCACCAGATATGGGGAAAGAAACGGGTCCGAAGCCAGGGCTTGATTTCTTCGCGTGGCATGGTTAGGCCACCTCCTCGATCGTTGCGAGAATTTCGTGCGGGCGCAGGATCTCGCCGTTTACGAGATTGCTGGGGATGATCTCAGCCTTGCACCCGAGGGCGATCTTCACTTCGGAGATCATCTGCCCGCAGTTGAGTTCCGGGACGATGACCTTTTTGGCCTGACCAGCCGCCTGAATCAGTTCCTTATCCGGGAACGGCCAGAGGGTGATGGGGCGGAAATGTCCAACGCGGATCCCCTTGGCGCGGGCTTCGCGAACCGCCCGGACGGCGGACCTGGCTACGCAGCCGTAGGAAACGACCAGGATTTCCGCGTCTTCCGCCTGTTCAAGGTCGTACTTGACGATCTCGTCGCGGAAACGCTCGACTTTTCTCACGAGGCGTAGATGCTTTTTCCCGATTTCCTCCGGCTCGTTGGTGGGGAACCCGTAGTCGTTGTGCGTGAGCCCGGTGACGTGCCAGCGGTAGCCGTCGCCGAAAGAGGCCATCGGCGGAACGTCGTCCGCAGGATCGGCGAGGTAGGGCACGAATTCGTCGGGGGAAACTTTCGGCCTTTTGCGGTCGACGATCGGGTATGAACCCGGTTCCGGGATGACGACCTTTTCGCGCATGTGGCCGATGACTTCGTCGCTCATGACGAGTACCGGCTGCCGGAAGCGCTCGGCCATGTTGAAGGCATCGATCGTCAATTCAAAACACTCCTGGACGGAGGAAGGGGCATAGGCGATGGTTCCGTGGTCGCCGTGAGTGCCCCAGCGCGCCTGCATTACGTCCTGCTGGGAAACGCGAGTCGGCAACCCGGTTGACGGGCCTCCGCGCATGACGTCGATCACGACGATGGGGATCTCCGCCATGTAAGCCAGCCCCAGGTTCTCCTGCTTGAGGGAGAAACCGGGCCCGGAGGTGGCGGTCATGGCCTTGTAGCCCGCGATGGAAGCGCCGATGGTCGCAGCGATGCCTCCGATCTCGTCCTCCATCTGGATGAAGCGGCCGTTGATCTTCGGGAGCTCTTCTGCCATGACTTCTGCGATTTCGGAAGACGGGGTGATGGGATAACCTCCGAAGAAACGGCAGCCCGCCGCGATCCCCCCCATGGCGATAGCCATGTTGCCCTGCCAGAAAGCCAGTTTCCTAGGCATTCTCTCCACGCTCCTTTACGGTAATGGCGAGATCCGGGCAAATATTCTCGCACTGCCGGCATCCGATGCAGTCGTCCATCCGGACCGGCTCGCACTTGGCCTTTGCGTCGAGCTCGAGAACCTTTTTCGGGCAGATCGCGATGCACAGACCGCAGCCCTTGCACCAGGCCTTGTTGATGATGACATCGAACTTCTTAGCCAAAAAGCTCACCCTCCCCAAGCAACACAAGTCCGAGTTCCACTCGAGGCGGAACCCGCACATCCGATTATGACATTCCTGAAAACGAGAAACAACCCTAAATAGAGTTCTTTATTGTGAATATTGCTTTACAATGCACCACATCGGTCGAACCAACGGGGGATTCATTCACAAATCGAGGGGATAGCTTAAGCTATCCCCTCGACCGCTAGAGCAAGCGGATCTTTTTTCGCCGTGAGCTTTTAGACGACAGCCGGCTCGATCAGCAGTTTTCCCTCGGCGAAACGGCGGTAATGGAGCATGTCGATGGGGATGTCGGATTTGCCGAAAAGGATGTGCTGAGCAAGGGCCTCTCCCGTCACGGGTCCGAACATGAAGCCGTGACCGGAATATCCGCAGGAAAGGTAGAATCCCTTGACGTTGTCGGCTTCGCAGATAATGGGCTGACGATCTGGGGTCATGTTGTACAGTCCTGACCACTGGCGGACGACGCGAATCCCCTTGGCTCGCGGGAGGAGTTTCGTAAAGACCCTGGACATGTGTTCCAGGAAATCCCAGGTCGCGCCCAGCGTGAAGTCCGCCGGGTGGCCTTCAGGGCTGCAGCCTCCGATGATGGATCCATGGGGGCGCTGCTGGAGGTAATAGTTCCCCGAGAAGCTCATGAGCATCGGGGGGCAGACCCCGGGTTCCACCGGCTCCGTGATGATGATCTCGTGGCGCTCCGAGTAGTTGGGAATTTCCACTCCCGCCATCTTCGCAACAAACTGCGAATAAGGGCCCGCCGCGTTGATGACGATCGGAGCATCGATGTCTCCCCGGGTTGTCGTCACTCCCGTCACCTTATCGCTTTTGACTTTGACCCCCGTGACTTCCGTGTGCTTGTGGAAGGTAACACCCAGCCTCTTCGCGGCTTCCTGGTAGGCGAAGGTGGTCAAAAACGGATCCGCGTGTCCGTCCCGGTGGTTGAAAGTGAACCCGATGGCATCATCCACGGCAACTCCGGGGCAAATCTCCCGCGCTTCGTCGTGGGAAACGATTTTCGTCATGTAGCCCAGGGAATTCTGAAGAGCGACGTTCTTCTGGAGCTGTTCGAATTCGGACTGATGGTAGGCGACCATGAGGTAGCCGCTCTGGTTGAGTCCGACATCCATTCCGAGTTCGTCGGAAAGCTGCTCGAACTTCTGGACGCAGGCCAGCCCGAAACGGCAGTTCATCTCCGTTCCCCACTGAGCCCGGATCCCGGCTCCGCAGCGTCCGGTCGATCCAGAGCAGACCGTGTTCTTCTCAAGGACGACGACGTCCTTCATCCCGAGCTTCGCCAGGTTGTAGGCGACGGAAACCCCGTTGATGCCGCCGCCGACTACAACCGCTTCAGCGGTTGTCTTCCAGGTCATCAGTTGTCTCCTCCCTTGGCGAGAACGCCGAGCTTGACGGGCTTGACAGGGGGCCTGAAGGTCCCGGGCTCCACTTGGGCCATGGGGATTCCCTTTGCCCTGGAGATCTCCCGCATGATGATCTCGCGGCAGCCGCGCCCCTGGCACGGGCCCATCC
>JAAYVK010000092.1 GCA_012517195.1 Synergistaceae bacterium
AGGCTTTCGATGAAGGCCTCGATCCGGGTGCGCAGCTGCCCCTCGTCGCCGGAGGCATAGTCGGTTTCGAGCGCCAGAAAGGGAATGTCTTCGGACTGCAGGCGTTTCCGAAGTTTTTCGCTTTCCACCTGGTAGGTCGTGCAGAAGCTCAGGTTCAGCCCCACCACCCCATCGGCGCCGTATTCCCGGGCCAGCCTCACAACATCGTCGGCACGCCCCTCGTTGGGCGAGAAGCAGGCACAGTGGATCCGGTCGAAATACCGGTGGGCGATCGCGTCGACCAGGTCTTCGACCGTCGAAGCGCCGGACGTGTCGACCCGGCTCTCGAAATAGCGGGTCCCCGTGCAGTTTTCCTCGACGACCACCGCGGCTCCGCTTGTCTCGATGATCTTGTGGACCTTCCAGTTGGGCACGACGATGGGGGTCCCGGTCACGAGAAGGCGCTTCGTCCCTTCCGGGAATACGCTTTTCCCGTTTTTGACCCGCTCTTCGCACTCCTCCGCCAGGGCGGTGGCCTGCGAGATGAAACGCTCAGCATCATCGTAGAAGGCCACCTGGCTCGCCAGGAGCATGTCCAGCCCGCTGATCGGGACTTTCGCTGCTTTTCGGGTTTCGTAAAGGCGTGCCAGGGTGCCGCGTTTCCGGTCCACGGTTTCGATCGCCGAAAGCAGCCCTTCGAAGGTGAGGCGGTTGCCGGTGACTTCCTCCAGCTTTTTCACGAGGTCCGCCATGGATCTCCTGAAAAGGGAAAAACCGGTCTCCCCTTTCGTGTTGGGAAGGTCCATCACGTAGGTGGGGGCCATATCGCCCAGCACTTCCCAGGCTTTTTTCTTCCCATCGCAGGTATTTTCTCCCACCACGAGATCGACGGACTGGAAGTAGGGGCAGGTCCGTGAAACCTTGGCCCCAATACCCGCCTTGATCAAGGGGCAGAGGCTGCGGGGGAGAACCTGCTCGCCGGACGGGACCCAGAACTCGGACCCGGCGCAAAGTCCGACCATGATTCCGCCCAGCGCCAGGACGATCTCCTCGGGGACGTAGATGCAGAAACTCCCGATGATTTTCCCGCCGCGGGCCTTATGGTCCAGGAGTTCCTGGATTCGCAGGCCGTGGACCTCGGCGATCACCATGTTGAAATAATCCATCCCCTGGGGACGGTCCTCCTGAGTCAGGAAAACCTGCTCGAATGCAGGCGGAAGCGCCGCGCAGAGCTGATCGTGAGTGGCCAGGTCCATCCCGAGCCCTTCCCACATCTTGTGATAATCGGCCATTTGAAACCCTCCTTGAAAGTGGGTGAAGACGCACAACACGCTTCGGGCCTTCAGCCCGAAGCCATGGATCGAAAAACGGCAGGTTTCTGTCGGAGAAGTGCGCGGGGGAGGGGTTGTGTCAGAAGGAACTCGGGAAAGGGGCTGGATGAACCGATCCTTTGGCGCCGTCCTCGCTGCCCGGAGCGATCCCCGACCGCGATGCAGACCCTGCACCGCCCTTTTTGCGGGTTCAGTGCCGCTCCATCAGGATCATCCTTTGTCCCCCTTTCTCTTTCTTTTGGACTTGCCCGAACAAATCATAATGGTTTCAACCGGAACGAGCAAGGGTCAAGCGGTGGCCTTCCAGTGCTTGAAGCCCTTGCCGAAAACCTCCGTGGCGTCGGTCTGGATCAGGAAGGCATTGGGATCGTGTTCCGCAAGGAAAAGCTTCAGGTCGGCCACCTGCCGCGGAAGGAGGAGGGACATCAGGATCGGCCGTTCTTTGCCGGTATAGGCTCCTTCGCTGTGGATCACGGAAGCCCCCCGGCGGAGTTCTTCCAGGATGAACCGCCGGACCTCCAGGTGCTTTTCGGAGATGATGAAGACCTGGACGCACCGGTCGAAGGACCGCAAGGCCCCGTCCAGGAAGGTCGAGCTGGCGAACAGCATGGCCACCGCATGGAGCGTGTTCTCGATCCCGACGATGAAGATCGCGGGGAGCAGGACAAAAGAGTTGATCCAGAAAGTGAACTTCCCGATCTCCATCCCGGTCTTCCTGCGGACGATGGCGGCAAGGATGTCCGTTCCACCCATTGAGCCTCCCGCGTTAAAGACGAGTGCGCCGCTGATCCCGTTGATCGCTGCCGCGGTAAGGACCGCCAGCAGCTTGTCGCTGAGAAGCAGGGGTGGGAGCATCCGGAAGAGGTCCAGCGAACCCGAGAAGAGGAGGACCGAATAGGCGGTGAGGTAGAGGAAGCGCTTGGGGAGGGTCCTCCAGCCCAGGGCGAAGAGGCCGATGTTGAAGATCAGGTTCATGAGCCCGACGGAAAGTCCCAGCGAATAGTTCAGCAGGATGGAAATTCCCGTGAAGCCCGTGCTGGGAAAACGGTAGGGAAGCACGAACAGGGTGATGGAGAGGGAATAGAGGATCGTCCCCACCGTCACCCGCAAAAACCCCGGCGCCTCCCGTTTCAGGGTCCTCTTCGTCCGGAGAGTCAAGCGGGAAAGAAAGCGCATGGCCAACCTCCTCGGAGAGAATCAGGGATGTCGTATTGGTAGTGTAAGGCAAAGTCGCTTTTTTTTCCTTTCCGGGAAGAAGATTTGATCGTGACCAATCTTGACTAATCGGGTAAAATACATCTCCGGAAAAAATGAAATCGCAAGAACGGGAGGTCGATTTCCCTTGAGTGAAGTCCGAAGCAGAGAGCACCTGAACTTCCAGGCGGAGGCCAAGCAGGTCCTCGACCTGATGATCCACGCCGTTTACTCCAACAAGGACGTGTTCCTTCGGGAGCTCATCAGCAACGCATCCGACGCGCTGGACAAGCTGAGGCTGGAATCCCTGACGAACGAAGCCCTCCGGGATGCCGTCCAGTCTCCCGCAATCACCCTCGAACGGGATTCGGAAAACCGGACCCTTTCGGTCTTTGATAACGGGATCGGGATGACGAAGGACGAAATGATCCGTTACCTGGGAACGATCGCCAAGTCGGGGACGAAGGAGTTCTTGCGCCTCCTGAAGGAAGCCGGGCGGGGGAGTGACCCGGAGGCGCTGATCGGGCAGTTCGGAGTCGGATTCTACGCTTCCTTCATGGTGGCGGACCGGGTGACGGTGATCAGCCGGAAGGCCGGAACCAGCGAGACCTGGAAGTGGGAATCGGAGGGGAATGGCGGGTTCACCCTGGAACCGGCAGAGCGCGACAGCTTCGGGACGACGGTGACGCTGCACCTCCGGCCGGCCGATGAAGAAGACGGCCTGAGGGATTACACGGAGGAGTGGGTCCTGAAGGAGATCGTCCGGAAATATTCCGATTTCGTGGCTTACCCGATTCGGCTGGGGCAAGAAACCCTCAACAGCATGAAGGCGATCTGGGCCCGGCCGAAATCGGAGGTCAAGGATGCCGATTACGATGAGTTTTACCGGCATATCAGCCACGACTGGAATCCCCCCCTGAAACGGATCGCCTGGAAGGCGGAAGGGGCCGTCACCTTCGATGCGCTCCTGTTCATCCCTTCGAAGGCCCCGCTCGACCTGTTCATCCGCGACGTGGACCGGGGACTCCAGCTGTACGTGAAGCGTGTGTTCATCAAGGGGGACTGCCGGGAGCTTTTGCCCGACTACCTCCGGTTCATTCGGGGAGTGGTGGACAGCGAGGATCTGTCTCTCAACATGTCGCGGGAGATCCTCCAGCAGAACCGGCAGATGGAGCTGATCCAGGCGGGGCTGACCCGGAGGATCCTCTCCGCCCTGGATGAGATGCGGACAACGGATCCGCAGAGCTACCGGACCTTCTGGAAGGAATTCGGCCGGGTCCTCAAGGAAGGTCTTTTCCTTGACGGCAAAAACCGGGAAAAGCTCCTGGAACTCTGCCTTTTCAAGTCTTCCATTTCGGGGGAGGAGTGGGTCAGCCTTGAAGAGGCTGCATCCCGGGTCAACGGCGACCGGAAGGAGATTTTTTACCTCCTGGGGGAGGACCGGTCGGTGCTGGAAAAATCCCCCGTCCTGGAAGCCTTCCGCTCCCGGGGGATCGAGGTGCTGTTCATGACCGACCCGGTGGACGAGATCTGGCTGCAGGCAGTGGACGGGTTCCGTGAATATCGGTTGAGGAACGCTGCCAAGGGGGATCTTGATCTCGAAAGCCTTTCCGGAAAAGAGGCGGACAGGAAAGAGCGGGATGAAGCGGAAAAAAGGCTGCGCCCGCTGATGGACTACCTGAAAAACCGGCTTGCTTCGTCGATCCGGGAGGTCCGTCTCTCGGGGCGCCTGACGGATTCGCCGGCCTGCCTCGTGCAGGACGAACGGGATCCCTCTCCGCAGTTTGCGAAGGTTTTGGCTTCCCTTGGCAGGGAAGCCCCGCAAACCTTGCGGATCCTGGAGATCAACCCGGTCCACCCCATCATCGGGGGAATGGCGAAAATGCTGGAGGAGTCTCCTGCCAGCGCGACCCTCGAGACCTACGCCGAGCTTCTGTACGGGATCGCGGCCCTGGCGGAAGGCAGCCTGCCGCAGGACGCGCCGGGCTTTTCCAGGAGACTGGCCGATCTTCTCCGGGAAAAGGTGGAGCCTGGAAGCGGTTCCCGGAAAGACGCCTTGTCAGAATAAAAAGATAAGCTTATATTTGAGTGAAGAAGGGGAAGTCGGAAGGTTCTTGCTGCATCATCAGACAGGGGAGGTGTTGTGGGCGTGCTGACGAACCGTCACGTTGAATGTCCGCACTGCGGGACCGAGTTCAATGTCTACCTGAACTACAAGGAAGGCAATCTGGTCTGCCCCGGCTGTTCCAAGAATTTCGTGCCGGAATACTTCAACCTGGACTACAAGCAGCTGGAAGAACAGGCGGAAAAGAAATAGGACGATCGCGGGCGAACGGAAAGGGACACGGGAAGGAGGGCTAGCCCCCTTTCCCGTGTCCCTTTCCGCTTCTTACAGGAAGTACCGGAGGTAAACGTACGCCGTCGAAGCGAGCAGGGTCAGCGCGGTGATGGGGATTCCCTTGCGGAGAAAGTTCCCGAAAGAGAGGGGACGGCCGGCCTTCTCGGCCAGGCCTGCCATCACGAGGTTGGCCGAAGCTCCCACGAGCGTCGCGTTCCCGCCGAGGCACGCGCCGAGTGACAGGGCCCACCAGAGGGGGCGGGCATCGAGATGGGCAAGGGAGGCCATATCCTTGACGAGGGGGATGACCGCAGCCGCGTAGGGGACGTTGTCCACCACGGCCGAGATCGTCCCGGACCCCCAGACGAGGAACATCGCCAGGATTTTCGGGTGGTCGCCGGCTGAATTCGCCAGGAAACGGGCGGCTAGGCCGATGACGTCAAGGTGTTCGAGGGTTCCCACAAGCATGAAGAGGGTCGAGAAGAAGAGGATCGTGACCCAGTCGATCTCCTCGAGCGCGGTTTCCACTTTCACGGGGCAGACGACCAGGCCGAGGGTCGCTCCCGCCAGGGCGATGGTGGCCGCTTCCAGGTGCAGCCGCCCGTGAAGGAAGAAGGCAGCAAGGACCAGGGCCAGGACGGTCAGGATCCTGGCCGCGAGAGGGCGGTTGAGGTGTTTCCGGAGGGTGTGGAACCCCTCGATCAGGTCTTCGATGGGCCGGTTCTGCGAGAGCTCGCGGGCGTAAAAAACGTAAAGGCCGAGATACATGGCCAACAGCGCGAGTGCCGCCGCCGGGCCGACGTTCAGCAGGAAGTCGTTGAAAGACAGGCCCGCCGCGGAGCCGATCAGGATGTTGGGAGGATCCCCGATCAGGGTTGCCGTTCCGCCGATGTTCGAGGCGAAGACCTCGGCGAAGATGAACGGCATGGGGTCCAGGTCCAGCGTTTCACAGACGGCCAGGGCCACGGGCCCGATCAGCAGGATCGTGGTAACGTTGTCCAGGAAGGCGGAAACAACCGCCGTCAGAAAGGAAAGGGAAACGAGAAGACGCCAGGGGTTGCCCCGGCTCTGGCGGATGGCGATCAGGGCGGTATACTGGATCAGGCCGGTCTGCTTGACGATCCCCACGAGGATCATCATGCCGATCAGAAGGCCGATGGTGTTGAAATCGATGAAGCTGAAGGCATCGTGCTGTTCCACGAGCCGCAGGAGGAGGATGCCGGAGAGCCCCACCAGCGCGGCCTTCAGGCGGTGCATTCGTTCCGTGACGATGAGGGAATAGGTGAAAATGAAAAGGCCGAGGGCGATCCACTGGGTTGCCGACATTTTCCCGTCTCCCTTTCGGGGATTTCTCATCCTTCCGGATGACGGCGTATTGTATCAGCAACTGCGGGAACCTGCAATGGGATTTAGAAATGACCGATTTTTTCAGAAAAGACTGAAGATTTGTCATCGGATGCAGCGGCCAAGGGGGAAGGCTGATGAGATTCAGGAACCTTCTGCCGAAATGCCCGCCCTGAATGCTGCTTTGGGGAGCCGTGGCTCTCGGCATCGTCCTGCTGTGGATTCTTCGGGTCCTGGGGGGCTAGAAGAGGAAAGGGGGGCCGGTCTGTATCCGGCCCCCGAAGGTCATTTCCTGAAGAGGTAGGGGTAGCGCTTTGCCTTGCTGCTCTCCGCCGCTTGCGGCGGCTCTGCCGGTTTCGGGGGAGCGGGAGTGCGGAATCCTGCCAGCGAAAGGGCGTCTTCTGAGGAAAGGGCTTCCTCGGAGGCCTTGCCGATCATTGCGAAGATGCGTCCAGTAGCCAGCTGGATGTTCTCCCGGACAGAATCCCGGAGGGTTTCGGAAAGGGCCCGGATCTGACGGTCCAGGTCCTCGGTTTTCTGGAGTGCTCCGCCGACCTGCTGGTAAAATTCGTTGAGCCGGTTTTCGAAATGATTCCGGAGGTCCCGCTCCAGCGCTGCGAACTGCCCGACCAGGTCGGAAGAGAGCCCCTGGATGTCCCTGCGTTCCCGAAGAAGCATTTCTTCAATGGCCGAGAGTTTCAGGGACTGCTCGCGGTAGAGTTTTTCGAGCGCGGCAAGCCGTTCCCCGGTGTCCGGCGGGAGGTCCCGGGCCAGCGCGGTCAGCCGCGTCACTTCCGCGGCGATGGGCCTGACGGCTTCCAGGGCCTGTTCGCTTTGTTCGGCGAATCTGCGGGATTTTTCCTCGAGCCCGCTCATCAGTTCTTTTCGGGTGGATTCCACGAGGTTGCCGAAGAAGGTCAGCCGCTTTTCCTGGTCGTCCTTGCGGCTTTCGGCTTCCTGGAGGATCCGCTTGTGCGCCTCCTCCATCGTATCGGTGACTTCGTCCTGAATCCGGGCCATGCGTTCGTTGAGCGACATGACGGAATCACGCAGCCCCCTGGTTTCGGAGGAGAAGCGATCCTGGGTTTCGGTGATGCGGCGATCCAGGTTTTCCTGCATGCGCGATGAGGTTTCCCGGATCTCCCTCGCGGCTTCAGAG
>JAAYVK010000093.1 GCA_012517195.1 Synergistaceae bacterium
CCCCTGTGGTCGAGTTCCCGAAGGATCCGTCCGACCGTAGCCTCGCTCAGGAGCATGCCGCGGTCTTCGAGGGCCTGGCGGATGGCTCCGGCCCCAAGAGGAGTGTTGGCTTCCGAAAGGATCTCGAGGATCAGATACTCCTGTTCCCTGGGTCCCGACAGCACGGCGGCACCTCCCTGAAAAGGTTTATGGCTCATCATTGATGAGCCATAAACATTGTAACCCTCAAGGGGGGGTGCGTCAATCGGAAGAAAAGAATAAATGAGGCTCTGCTTTGGGTTAAACGGTTCCGAGTCCGCTGGCGATCCTTCTCAGTTCCGGGGTCGCAGCGCGGGGACCCAGCAGCACCAGCTCGTCGCCCTCCGAGAAGACGTGGCTGCCCTGGGGATTGTAGACCATCTGCTGATCCCGGGTCTTCACGGCCACGACCAGGACATTGTACCGCGAACGAAGGGGGCTTTCGGAGAGGGAGACTCCGACAAGGGGGCTGTCGGAAGCCAGGGTGATCGAATAGAAGTCCAGATCGAACTGCCGCGAAATATGGACGATTTCCAGGAAGTCCGAAACGGCAGGTTTGACGGCAGCCCGGGCCATTGCGCTGGCGCCGGCCAGGAGGGGGTTCACGACTTTGTCGGCACCGACCCGGTAGAGGATTCCCGAAGATTGAGGATCATTGGCCCGGGCGATGATGCGAAGATTCCTGTTCAGGGAACGGGCCGTAACGGTGACGTAGACGTTGTTGGCATCGTTCGAGGTTGAAACGACCAGCCCGGCAGCACGCTCAACGGCGCACGCCCGAAGGTTTTCTTCGTGGGTGGCATCCGCCTTGAGGGCGTACCACCCTTTCTCCCTCGCCATTTCGAGCTTCGACTCGTCGATGTCCAGGACCACGACGGTCAGGTTTTCTTCGGCAATGGCTTCGGCGACGTTCAGTCCCACGCGTCCAAGCCCGCAGACGATCCAGTGACCCGATAGTTTTTCCAAGCGGCGGTCCCTCCTTCTTCCCAGGGCGTCCAGGATCTGGCGCTTCAGGACTTTTTCGGCGATTTGCCCCAGGGTGAGCCCGATCACCAGAATTCCAACGGCGAGGAAGACGACGATAAATAGCTTTCCTTCTTCGGTGAGGTTCGCCGGGGGATTGTATCCGACGGTCGTCAGGGTGGTCGTTACGTAGTACAGGGAATCCATCCAGGAAAGTCCCAGGATGAACCGCATGCCCACCAGGCCGAAAAGGATCACGGAAACGAAGGGCAGGATCCATAGGGGAAACAGTTTCCGTATTTTCCGGATGGCAATCCCTTCCTTCAGGGAGACTCCTTGTCATTCCAGGGACATCCCATACAATTGGGACAGAGAGGATTGAGGAGGAGTGTCCCGATGGCCCTTTTTCGCATCGCAACGTTCAACGTGAATTCGATCCGGAGCCGCATGCCTGCGCTGATGCGCTGGCTCAATGATAACAGAGTGAACCTCCTCTGTCTCCAGGAAACGAAGGTCCAGGATGCCGAGTTCGACCCTTCCCCCTTCCATGAACGGGGTTACTCGATTGTTTTCCGCGGCCAGAAGGCGACAGCCGGGGTGGCGATCGCTTCCCTCGAGCCGCTGGAGGACGTTCGGATCGGTTTCGGCGACGGGGAAGATCCCGACGACGGGCCCCGCCTCATCCGGGGGCGGCTGGGCGACCTGCTCGTGATCAACACCTATGTCCCCCAGGGGAAGAGCCTGGAACACCCGGACTACGCCTACAAGCTGCGCTTCTTCCGGCGGATTCGCGCCCTCCTGGAGAGGGAGAGTTCCCCGGGGGATCCGGTCCTCTGGGTCGGCGATCTCAACGTGGCGCCAACGGATATCGACGTGACGCATCCCGAGAACAAGCGGGATCATGTCTGCTTCCACGAAGACGTGAAGCGGGCGTTCGAAGAGGTCCGGCAGTGGGGGCTGGTGGACGTGTTCCGCAAGCACCGTCCCGGCGAGGGGGAGTTTTCCTTTTTCGACTACCGGGTCAAGGATTCCCTTGCGCGGAACATTGGCTGGCGGATCGATCATATCCTGGCCACGAAATCCCTGGCGGACGCTTCCCTGGACAGTTGGGTGGACCGCCTTCCCCGCTCCTGGGAAAAGCCTTCCGACCACACCCCGGTCGTGGCGGTCTTCGACCGATGATGTATCTCCTTGCCCTGGCGGTCTCCATCGGACTGACGGTTCTGGGGCAGTTTTTCCTGAAAACCGGGTCCCTGTCGAAATCCGAGGGGCTTCGCCTTTTTTTGAACCCTGCCACCCTGGCGGGCCTCTTCTCCTATGGCTTCGCCTCTCTCTTCTATATCGTGGCCCTGAAAAAGATCCCCCTCTCGATCGCCTACCCCAGCGTTTCGCTGAGCTATGTCGCAGTCGTCCTCCTGGCCCACTTCGTCTGGGGGGAGCCGCTCGGACTGCGCCAGGGGGTCGCGCTTGTCCTGATCATCTCGGGAATCGCCCTTCTTTACAAGGCATAGGAGGTCTGGCTCGAATGGAACGGATCCTGGTTTGCGGAGGAGCCGGCTATATCGGCTCGCACATGGTAAGACGCCTGCTGGACGAGGGGTTTGACGTGACGGTGTTCGACAGCTTCGAGACCGGGCACCGGGAGGCCGTTCCGCGGGGGGTAGAGGTTTTCGAGGGGACACTGAACGATCCCGGCGACGTGAGGCGCGCGTTGAAGGCAAAATCCTTCGACGCGGTTTTCCACTTTGCGGCCCGCATCCAGGTGGGCGAGTCCGTGGGGCACCCCTCCCTGTACTACGGGAACAACGTCGCGGGGACGCTCAACCTTTTGCGGGCGATGGTGGAGCGGGGGATCGGGAAATTTGTCTTTTCCTCCTCAGCGGCGGTCTACGGGACGCCCCTGGAGATCCCGATCCGGGAGGACCACCCGCTAGCTCCCATCAACCCTTACGGCTGGACCAAGCGGATGGTGGAGCAGATCCTCGCCGATTTCTGGAGGGCCTACGGCCTGGCCTCGGTTTCTCTCCGCTATTTCAATGCCTGCGGGGCTGACCCGCAGGGACGCATCGGGGAAAGTCACGATCCGGAAACCCACCTCATCCCCAACATCCTGAAAAGCGCCCTTTCAAAGTCGCCTGGCCCTGTCACGGTCTTCGGGGACGATTACCCCACCCCGGACGGGACTTGCGTGAGGGATTACGTCCATGTCTGCGACCTGGCGGAAGCACACCTGAACGCCCTGGAGTCCATCTGGAACGCCCCGGGCGCCAGGGCCTACAACCTGGGAAACGGCCTGGGCTTTTCCGTGAAGGAGGTCCTTGCCGCGGCCGAACGTGTCCTTGGGATGAACATCGGGTACCGGGTTGCCCCCCGGAGGGAGGGCGACCCGGCGTACCTGGTGGCGGACAGCACGCTGGCAATGCGGGAACTCCACTGGCGGCCCCGTTTCGCTTCTCTGGAGGAGATCCTCGAGACGGCGCTTCGCTGGCACCGCCGTCCCCGCTACTAGATCAAAGCTCCGCCAGGGTCAAATGCTCCCGGAAGCGGTCCAGGTATTTTGAGAAGGCCTTGAAATACCTGGAAGAAGGGGCTCCCAGGTATCTCGCCAGGGCCTTTTTCTCCGTCAGGTGAACCTTTATGTAGCGCGACAGGAGAAGACACCCGGCGGCCACTCCCTTCTCCGGGTCCAGCAGATCCTTCGAAGAGCCCATGTTCAGGTGGTTCCGGAGGAGGCGGCTGTGGATCCTCCAAAGGACCTGCATGGGGCCCAGGGCCCCTTCGCCGCTTCTGGCGTAAGGATCGAAGCGGCTTTCCACCTGTGCCACCGCCACCGCCATCTCCACCGGCAGGTCGTATTTTTCCCCGTAATGAACGAAGGCAGCTGCCAGCCGCCACACGTCGCGGTCGGAGACGTTCCGGTTCTGGCTCCGGATGTAGAGGGCCAGCGCTGCCGTCATTTCCTGCTTTTCAGGGGTCCACTGGTGGATTTGCAGAAGGAGGGATTTGGGGCTTTCCGCCTGCCACTGGTAGAGGTGTTTCGGTGTCAGTTTCATCAAGGTCAACGCGTTTTGAACTGAAGGATCCAAAGGTTTCCGGCCAAAGGTGAAATCAAGGGCGTTGACAGGTTGCAAGGCCAAGCAGAGAATCGCCAGCGAAACTCCGGCAAAGGCCAGAAACTTCAGAAATCGGCCCGGATTCGAGCGCGCCATGAAGTTTCCTCCCTTCCTGGTGCTTTTTCGCGTGGGTTTTCAATCTCCCTTTGCGAATTGGCCCATTATACCGAAAGAGAAAATCGGCGCAAGCATTGTACGCCAATGTTAA
>JAAYVK010000094.1 GCA_012517195.1 Synergistaceae bacterium
GACGATGTTAGTCGGGTGCGTCGTGTCGAACACCGTGGGCTGCCCGGGGTCCAGGTTTTCCAGCAGCGTCCGTATTTCCAGCAGTTTTTCCTTTCCGGACGCAGGAACGAACTCGCCTCTTTCGACCCTCTTGCTGAGCTCGGTTCCGTAAAAAACCGTCAGGTTCATGGTGATGACCCTGTTCGTCACGAACCGGTTGATCATCTTGGCGGCCGCAACGGCGTTTTCCACGGATTCGTCTTTTCCGGCGATCCCGTACATGACGACGGAGTTGAACGGGATTTTTGCCTCGTTGAGTTTCCTGGCCTGTTCAACCGCCTCGTCGACCGTATGGCCTTTGTTCATCAGTTTCAGGATGTCGTCCCTGCCGGTTTCGAAACCGATGTAGAGAAGCCTGAGTCCTGCATCGTGAAGGATGGACAGTTCCTCGACGGAATAGGCGGAAATGTTCCTTATGGAGGCGTAGGAGGCCACGCACGCGCAAGTGGGTAAATAGCGGCGGATCATGTCCAGCAATCGCTTCATCTTGTCAAATCCTATCGACATGGGGTCTGCGCCTGCCAGGAACACTTTTTCGGTGTAGGCGTATCCGCTTCGCAACTGCATTTCTATGTCCGGAAACGGGACCTGGCAGTATTGGACGTCCTTGTACATGGAGCAGAACGCGCACTTGTTGTAGGAGCATCCCGATGTGACCAGCACCAGGGCCGTGTTCATTTCGTCCTGCGGGTAATAAACAGTATCATTTTCGTACGTCATCGCAGCCCCTCCTCCCTCTTTGGGTTGTCTGCCCCTCGAACCCCTCCATCATACCCCCCGGCAGATTTTCCTGTGCCGGTTCCTGGAAAGTCCGCTCCGGGGGAGAGAAAGGATTAGAATAAAAAAACGGTACGCAGCAGGAGGCCGTCAACCTGCAGAGGGGGGACTTCCACTTTGAGGGCGATATCCCTGCAGTCGGGGAGCAACGGGAACTGCATCTACGTGGAAACCTCGGGAGCCCGTTTCCTCGTCGACGCGGGGCTCAGCATGAGGGAAACGGTCCGAAGGCTGGCCCTGGTCGGCCGAACGCTCTCGGATATCGATGCTTTGCTGCTGACCCACGAGCATACGGACCATTCCCTTTCGGTTGGGGGGATCAGCAGCCGTTACGGCATCCCGGTCTATGTCACGGCGGCGACGGAAGAGGCCCTGGCCTGCAGGGGGCTTGGCGCGGGGATCGCCTCCGCGCGCCGCTTTTCTCCCGGCGACTGCCTGGATTTCGGCTCCGTCCGGGTCGAGACCGTGCCCACTCCCCACGATTCGGTCGATGGGTGCGCCTTCGTGATCGAGGAAGGCGGCCTGCGCCTGGGGATCCTCACGGACCTGGGGCATGTTTTCGACGGTCTGGGAACGGTCGTCCGGTCCCTTGACGCGGTTTTCCTTGAAAGCAATTACGACCCCGGGATGCTGGTGCAGGGGAAATACCCGGCCTTCCTGAAAAAGAGGATCACGGGGCCGGGAGGGCACATTTCCAACGAGGAGTCCGCCGGGCTGGTGGCCGCAGCGGGCAGGGTGTTCTCCTGGGTCTGCCTTGCGCACCTGTCGGGCGAGAACAACACCCCGGATGCGGCCGTGGAGGCGCACAGGCAGATCGCGGGTCCCCGGCAGGACATCCGCGTCGCCCCCCGCGACAGGATAGGGGAGCTGCTGGAGGTCGTGAAGGCGAACCGGTTTTGATCCAAAGGGCTTGCCCTTTAAGAATAAAATGATTATAATTATCACCAGCGAACAGCGGTACCGAATATCTCAATTCAAGGAGGAATTGCAATGGATATGACCAATAATGCAGCGTGTTTTTCCATGCCCCGTATTGGAGACAAGGCGCCTGCCTTCAAGGCGGTGACGACCCAGGGAGAGATCAATTTCCCGGAACAGTTTGCAGGCAGCTGGGTCATTCTTTTCAGCCACCCCGCCGATTTCACCCCGGTGTGCACCTCGGAGTTCATCACGTTCGCCTCGATGGAAGAACAGTTCGAGAAAGCAAACTGCAAGCTGGTCGGGCTTTCGGTTGACGGGCTTTACAGCCACATCGCCTGGCTGCGGACCATCAAGGAAAAGATCGAGTACCGGGGAATGAAGAACGTGGAGGTCCGCTTCCCCCTGATCGAGGACATCACCATGGAAGTCGCCAAAAAGTACGGGATGATC
>JAAYVK010000095.1 GCA_012517195.1 Synergistaceae bacterium
GCGGTCACGGCAGGCCTTACGGCCTATTCGGCCCGGAAGCTGAAGGAATCACCGGATGAAACCAGGATCCCCCTGATGGGAGTGCTGGGAGCTTTTATTTTTGCCGCACAGATGATCAACTTCAGCATTCCCGCAACGGGATCAAGCGGCCACCTGGGAGGGGGGATGATCCTGGCGATCCTGCTGGGGCCCTATGCGGCTTTTTTGGTCCTGGCCTCGGTTCTGGTCGTGCAGGCGCTCTTCTTTGCCGACGGGGGCATCCTGGCGCTGGGGTGCAACATCTTCAACATGGCTTTTTTCCCCTGCTTCGTCGCGTACCCCTTCATCTATCGGAAAATTGTCGGAGACTCCCCTTCGCGTAAAAAAATCCTTCTCGGCGCGACCCTGTCAGCCGTTGTGGGACTTCAACTCGGAGCCTTTTCGGTTGTGGTGGAAACCGTGGCCTCCGGGATTTCCGAATTGCCCTTCAGGACATTCCTGCTCCTGATGCAGCCGATCCACCTGGCGATCGGAATTGTAGAAGGATTCGTCACGGCGGCGGTCGTGACCTTCGTCTGGAAGGCTCGGCCCGAAGTGCTGGAGTCCGCCGCCCAGAACACCCCGCTTACCGGCGTTTCCCTCAGGAAAGTGCTGGCGGGACTCGCCATGGCAGCGATTCTCACCGGGGGTGCGCTTTCCTGGTTTGCCTCGACCTATCCCGACGGACTGGAATGGTCCATGGCGAAAACTGCCGGCACCGAGGAGCTTGAAGCCCCGGCAGAAGGAATCCACAAGGTCCTGGCCGGCCTGCAGGAAAAATTGGCCTTCCTGCCGGACTATGGTTTCCGGCCTTCTCAGGCTGGGGAAACTCCTCAGCCGGAAGCCTCAGCCGGTGGAAATGAAGGGAAATGGCCTGCGGTTGATCCCGGCACGACGGTCTCCGGGCTCGTGGGGGGCGCCTTGACGCTGATGCTCGCTGGCGGAGTCGGACTCCTGCTCAGGGGAGCCGTTTCTTCCAGGCACAAGTAGAGGGGAATCCGTGTCGGAAAGCTTTTGCAGGCTGGAAAGCAACGAGGGGTCCTGCAGCTTGGGCGGGGTGGATCCCAGGGCAAAGTGGTTCGTCACCTTTGCGTTCATTCTCGTCGTGACTTCCTTCGGGAAGTACGAAATCTCGCGCCTGACGCCGCTTGTCCTGTATCCCGTTTCTGTCACGGCGGTTTCCTGCGTTCCTGTCGGAAAGCTGCTTCGGAGAGTCCTCGTGGCGCTTCCCTTTGTCCTTTTTGTGGGATTGTTCAATCCCCTTTTCGACCGGCAGATCCTTTTCCAGGCAGGGGGGGTCTCGATATCAGGCGGGTGGATCTCCTTTGTTTCGATCACGTTCAGATCGCTCCTGGCGGTGGCAGCGGCGGTTGTCCTGGCGATGACGACGCCTTTTGACAGGCTCTGCCTGGGACTCGAAAAAATGGGAGTCCCCCGAGTCCTGGTCACACAGCTTCAGTTTCTTTACCGGTATCTGTCCCTCCTGCAGGAGGAAGCCGTCCGGATGGTCCGTGCCCATGACCTGAGGGCCAGGGGGAACCGCCCGAAAATCCGGCTTTCGAGCGCGGCTTCCATGATCGGGTTTCTCCTGCTGAGAAGCCTGGACAGGGCGACGCGAATTTACCGGGCCATGCTGGTCAGGGGCTTTGACGGGGAAGTCCGCCTGATGAAGCCGCTTCGGTTCGCCTGGAGCCGGGACGGGATGTTTGCCTCGTGCTGGACCCTGTACTTTTTGGCGGTTCGCTTCGTGGATGTCCCGGGCCGGCTTTTCGGGTGGGTTTTCGGACGATGAGCCACCATTTCCTGGAAGTCCGGGATCTCTGGGTTTCCTATCCGGATGGGACGGAAGCGTTGCGCGGCCTGTCGTTCCGGCTGGAGCACGGGGAGGCGGTCGGGCTGGTGGGGGCCAACGGAGCGGGAAAATCGACGACCCTGCTTTCCCTGGCCGGATTGATCATGCCTCACAAGGGATCCGTCAACCTGGGGGGGACCATTCTCTCGAAAAAAACGGTGGGGGAAATCCGCAGGCGGATCGGGTTCCTGTTTCAGGATCCCGACGACCAGCTTTTTATGCCGACCGTTTTTGATGATGTTGCCTTTGGCCCATTGAACCAGGGGCTTTCTGCGGAGGAAGTGGAGGAAAGGGTGAGAACCGCTCTGGACCAGGTGGGGGCCGGTCAGCTGGCAGAACGGCCTACGTACCGGCTTTCGGGAGGGGAGAAACGTTCGGTCGCGATCGCAACGGTCCTTTCCATGATGCCGGACGTCCTGATCATGGATGAGCCGAGCGCCAGCCTGGACCCGAGGGGACGCCGCCTTCTGATCGGACTCCTGAAGACATTCACCCACACCCGCCTGGTTGCAACTCACGACCTGGATTTGGTCCTGGAAGTCTGCCCGAGGACGATCGTCCTCTCCGAGGGCCGGGTGGAAGCGGACGGTGAAACAGCCAGGATTTTCGAGGACCGGGAGCTTCTTGAGCGGTGCAGGCTGGAACCTCCTCTCTGCATGCAGGGGATGCCGCGCTGAAGATTGCCAGAATCCTCTTGCCAGCCGCAAGAGGTTATGCTATATTTCCAACCGCTGAAGCGTTTTCTCGCTCGGCAGTCAAAACGGAATTCCCCGATAGCTCAATCGGCAGAGCGGGTGGCTGTTAACCACTAGGTTCGAGGTTCAAGTCCTCGTCGGGGAGCCAAAATTCAATCCGCTGATTTCAGCGGTTCTTGTTTAACGCAAGACCCCGTGGGGTGATCCCCTCGGGGTCTCGTCGTTTCTGGCGTGCCCACGCCGACTTACGCCCGTCCGCACATTTACCCTGATTCTCCGTTTCGAA
>JAAYVK010000096.1 GCA_012517195.1 Synergistaceae bacterium
GCTTCCACGATTCCCCTGGCGATCGCTTCGTTGCCAAGCAGAATGACCTTGTTACCCAACTGAAACCACCCCTTCCTCCCTGGCTTGACCGATGATTTTCTGCAGCCACCCGAAAAACGGCTCGGGGGCCTTGAGCAGCTTTCCATTCCTGTCGCAGAAACCGTGCTTTGTCTGCCCTTCGGCGAGCAGCAGCCCGTCCCCGGACCGCAGGATCCGGTAGGTAAACGTGACGGTGTAGGGGCTCAAATCCGAAAGATCAACCAGAACATCCAGAAGGTCATCGTAGCGGGCAGGGTGCTTGTACCGGCACCTCGCCTCCACCGCGGGCAGAAACACCCCGGCTTCTTCCCATTCCCGGTAGGGAAGACCCTTCAAACGGCAGAACTCCGTCCGCCCCGACTCGAACCAGACCAGGTAATTCGCGTGATAGGCCACACCCATGGCGTCGGTTTCCGCGTACCGCACCCGGATCCTGGCCGCCGGTCCCGATGAACGCTCCTCCATCCTACCGTACCTCCCTCCCAGCAGCCAACGATTGTACAACAAAAAGGGGGGAAGCAACCCTTCCCCCTGTTAAAACGTCCTGTCTGCCGCCCAGTTCTTTACTCCCATTCCACCGGATCGCCAGCCGAAACGATCCCCCCCTGGATCACACGGCAGAATATGCCTTTTTTCGGCATGATACAGTCACCGGAAGTGCGGTAGATTGCACATTTCGTGTGGCATTCTTTCCCGATCTGGGTGATCTCCAGCAGGGTCTTCCCCACGCGGATCCGCCGGCCGACCCTTGATTCGCCCAAATCGATCCCCTCAACCGTCAGATTCTCGGCAAAGCTTCCAGGCCGCAGCTCAGGAAGTTTCTCCTGCGCCTGGCGTATGTCTTCCATCGCAATCAAGCTGACCTGCCGGTGGGCAAACCCGGCATGTGCATCCCCTTCAAGCCCGAGTTCTTCGAGCAGGCGGCCGGTCCGGATATCCTCCTTCGGGATCCCTTTTCGATCTGACCGGCATACGGCCACGACACGCCCCCTATTCACGAGTCTCTTCCCCCGTTTCCGGAATCTCATGATGGCAGACCGCGTCGTGCCGCGGCGGAAGGGGAGGAAGCCCCTGCCTGCGGCGGCGGTAATCTTCAATGGCCGCACGGATGCCCTCTTCCGCAAGCAGCGAACAGTGGATCTTTTCCGGGGGCAGCCCCCCCAGGGCTTCTGCCACATCGCGGTTCGTCAGTTTCAGGGCCTCCTCGATCGTTCGCCCCTTGACCATTTCGGTCGCGGTGGAACTCGTTGCGATTGCGGCCGCGCATCCAAAGGTTTCGAAACGGATATCCTCGATCCGGTCGTCCCTGACGCGCAGGTAGATTTTCATCACGTCCCCGCAGCGCGGATTCCCCACTTCTCCTACTCCATCCGGGTTTTCCATCGCTCCGACGTTTTTGGGGCTCATGAAGGCCTGGATGACCTTCTCGTTGTACATGGACATGGGGTTTCCCTCCCGGCTAAGCGTTCTTCTTGAACGGCGACATTGCCCGAAGATTTCCGACGATCGGCGGAAGGGTCTCCAGGATGGTGTCGATGTCCTCTTCCGTCGTATCCTTCCCCAGCGTCAGCCTCAGCGACCCGTGTGCAGTTGCATGATCCAGGCCCATGGCGAGCAGGACGTAGCTCGGCTCGAGGCTTCCAGACGTGCAGGCCGAACCGCTGCTTGCGCCGATACCGGCGAAGTCGAGCCGCAGCAGCATCGCCTCGCCCTCGATGTAGCGGATGCAGAAGCTGGCGTGAAACGGAAGCCGTTCTGTCCTGTGACCGGTCAAGAGGACGTCTTCGATCCTGGAAAGGACGCCGTCGATCAGCCGGTCACGGAGGCGCCTCTCCTTGTCGATCTCGCCGTTTGCGATGCGCCTGGCGGCCAATTCCGCCGCGGCACCGAAGCCTACGATCCCGGCCGTGTTTTCCGTGCCCGACCGGAGGCCGAATTCCTGCCCGCCTCCATGGACGAGGGGCGCAATCCGTACGCCCTTCCTGACATAGAGCGCCCCCACGCCCTTCGGGCCATACATCTTGTGGGCCGCCATCGTCAGCAGGTCCACCGGTAGATCCCTGACGTCCAGGGGAAGATGACCCGCCGCCTGCACGGCATCCGTATGGAAGAGGATCCCCTTCTCCCTGCAGATCTCCCCCAATTCCCGAATCGGCTGAACCGTGCCGACCTCGTTGTTCGCGTACATCACGGTCGCCAGGATCGTGTCCGGCCGGATCGCGGCCCGGAAATCCTCCACCCTGACGCGTCCTTCGGAGTCGACGGGCAGGACCGTCACGTCGAACCCTGCCTTCCCGAGCCACTTCACCGTATCCAGGACCGCATGATGCTCGATTGCGCTGGTGATCACATGGCGACCCTTCCCGGAAAGGGATTCGGCGACGCCCTTGATCGCCAGGTTGTCGGCCTCGCTGCCTCCCCCCGTGAAAAGGATCTCCCGGGGCTCGGCATTCAACAGGCGGGCGACGCTTGCGCGAGCCTCGTCTATGGCTGTTCTCACTTCACGTCCCCACGCATGAACGCTGTTGGGGTTGCCGTATTTCTCCGAAAAAAAGGGCAGCATCTTCTGCAGCACCGACGGATCCACGCATGTGGTCGCCGAGTGATCCATGTAGATTCTACGCAAATCCAAGACCTCCCAGCATGGGGTTGTATAAATTAGGGTTGCCTAATTTATGGCCCCATCCTAGCAACTCTGGTCCGGTTCGTCAAGAGTCCGAACTCGAGCCCGCCTGGATCTTCCTGCAGAGGGCCCGGTGAGTCGCCATCAGGCAGGCTCCGGAAACCACGGAAAACCCTTTCGCCTGGAGAGCCTTTTCCGCCTCGGCGTTCTCGGCACCAGGCTGCATCCAGACCACGGGCCTAAAGGGCAATGCATGAAGATCCCTCAGGACGGGTTCCTGGTTCTTCGCCCCGACAAAAAGTGCGACCACATCCACTTCCTGCGGCAGATCCCGGAGGCTTTCCGCGCAATCGAGGCCCAGCACCTTCTGCCCTGTGTAGGCCGGATTGACGGGGAAAAGCCGAAAATCCCTTTCGAGCAGGTAGGCCATTACCGCGGATACGGGGCGCTCTCGGTTGGGCGAGGCGCCGACCACGGCGATCCTGGAGGGTCGACAGACAAATTCCCGAATCACTTCCTCTTTCGTCATGGGAAACTCCTCCCGAATATAGTTTCAGGGTCTCTACGAGACCGACCTTCTCAATTTCAGGTCCCGGCACTTCCCTGGTAGGGCAAAACCCTTACGGTTCCGGGGATTGACGGGATTTTTACCCTCAGGGAAAGCCGTCCTTTCTCGCTTGGCCGGATCCGCTTCAGGGAGCTTCGCACGACCCAGGACCCGAATTCGTGTCCCGTGCTGTCCAGGAGCGAAACGGCAATCCCGGGATCCACGACATCCCACTCGGAAACGTTCAGAACTTCTGCTTCCACCTCGAATGAACCCGTTTTCGGGTTCAGGGTCCACCCAAGCTTCGTAATGGCCAGGGAAACCCCGGGATCGACCGCGCAGTCTGCCAGGCAGGGAGACGTTACCGCCAGCAGGGAAACCAGTGCTGCCAACCAGAGGATCCGTTTTCCAAACCGACCCGACATCCCCATCTCTCCTTCCAACCGGCCTGATTCGGCCTGATTTTGCCCAGGCCTTCGCCCTGGCGCGTCCCAATGGTATAATCCCCTATTGCGGAGGGCTGGCCGAGTGGTCGATGGCGGCTGACTTGAAATCAGTTGTGGGGTGACCCACCAGGGGTTCGAATCCTCTGCCCTCCGCCAGAGGCCTCCCATGCAGCAGCCGATGGTTCCATTATAGATGCTGTTTCCCTGTTCACAGTTGGCCTGTCTTGCCTTAAACTAGGGAAAACCGCCTTTTCGGCGGGAAGCGGGGGCAAGACCGAGTTGGCCGATTTCCTCTTCTTCGATCTGACACACGAACCGTTCTTCGTCGCTCCTTCCCCCCGGGGAGTGACTTTTTCAGGTGCACAAGAGCCGGAAACCGCCCGATCGTTCGATGAGCTCAGGGAACTTTTAAGCGAAGGCAGCTTCCGGGCCCTTCTTTTCAGGATCCCTGCCGATGCCAGCCTGAAAGAAACCCTTTCCACCCTGGAAGAGATTTGCGCCGAACTTCCGATTCTTTTCCTCTGCGACGAAACTCAGGCGGAAGACGCCCGAAATTGGGTCGGCAGGGGAATCCATGGGTGCATCGACCCAAACGGACTGACCTGGGAAAACCTTCAGCATTCGATCCAGTCCGCATCCGCCCTCCGGGATGTCTTAAGCGAAAACACCCGCCTCCAGAGAGAACTTGAAGAGACGCGCCTTGACGTGGAACTGCACCGGAAAGCCTACCGCCGCATTTCCGAAGATCTCAGGTCAGCAGTCAGGACCATGTCGAGCATGGGAGAACTCCATCGGCTTTTCTTCCACGCCCAGGACGTAAAATCCACCCTCCGGAACTTCTGCCGTATCCTCGTGAAGGGGCAGGGATACCAAATGGCCTGGGTCGGAAAGATCCAGGAAAACGCTGAGGGCATCCGGATTGAACCGATTGCCCACGCTGGAGACGAGCAGGGGTTTTTGGCCGCTCCTTTTCCTGGAAAGATTCCCCTTCGAGGGATCCTTGAAGGACACCCCTGGGCCGTCCAGGACATCCGGGAAGAGGAAAAGCGCTTTGATTGGGCAAGCGAAGCGCTGAAGCGACGTTACCGTTCTGTTGCCGTGATCCCGTTCTTTAGTCCCGGCATGAACTCCCGGATGGCCTTCTGCGTGTTTGACGGGAGGGAAGGCAGGTTTTCGGCGGACCGTCTCGCCATGCTGGCCGACCTGGCGAAACTGCTCTCCGGGGGACTTCTCCTTCTCGATGAAAAGATCCGAAAGCGGGCGGACGAAGAGGCGCTGAAGCTGATGAAGCAGGCCGTAGAGACCTCCGTAAGCGGTTTTGTCATTTTTGGCCTCGAGGAAGGCATCCAGTACGCCAACGAAGCCGCCCTGCGCCTTGCGGGCTACTCTTCCCAGGAAGAGGTGCTCGGCTGTTCATACCGCGATTTCGTCCTGATGAACGAAAAGACCCCCCAGATCCTGGAAACGGTTTTCCGAGGGGGAAACTGGACGGGCGAGTTCGATCTGATTCGCAAGGACGGTTCTCTCCGGGAAGTCTTCAGCAGCGTGAGCGCGATTCAGCGGGGATCGGAAGAACCCCGATCCGTCCTGGTCTCGTTCACTGACATCAGCGAAAAGAGAAAGACAGAACAGGCCCTTCTCGAATCGAGAGCGCTGTACGAGACCATTATCGAGGAACAGACCGACATGATTCTGCGCTTCCTGCCGGAAACGCTTGAAATCACCTACGCGAACCTGTCCTATGCCCGTTATTACGGGGCGTCGCCGGAAGAGCTCATCGGGAAATCCTTCCGGTGCCGGTACACCCCGGAAGAGGAAACCCGGATCCTCGAACACCTTCGGAAGCTGACCCCGCAAGAACCCGTAAGGCAGATCGAGGAACGGGTGATCCATCCAGACGGAGAAATCCGTTGGCAGCACTGGATCGACCGGGGAATCTTCGATTCGAAAGGGAACCTGGTGGAAATTCAGTCAGTGGGCCGGGACATCACCGAGCTCAAGGTCACCCAGCAAAATCTGCTCCGGGAGAAAACACGACTGATGACGCTTTTCGAAAACTCTCCCGACGGAATCGTGTTCTGCACGCCGGAACAGGAGATCGAAGCCGCGAACCAGGCTTTTCTTGACCTTTTCGGCTTCACCGCTTCCGACGTCCTTGGAAAGAAAATCAGCGAGATCCTGGACGAACCCCCGGAAGAGCGGGAGGCGGCAATGGAGCTGAACCTTGCGTCTCAGGACGGCCGTCCCAGATCGATCGAAGGAACCCGCTTCGGGAAGAAGGGCTTGCCGGTGTTCGTATCGGTTACCGTCATCCCCCGCAGAGAACCTGAGGGCGGAATTTCTGGAATTTTTGCCATTTACCGGGATCTCACGGAGAGAAAGCTGAAAGAACAGGCCCTGAAAATAAACACCACCATCATCGAGGGAAGCCCCGTCGTGGTGTTCCGATGGAAAGCGGAAAAAGGATGGCCTGTCGATTACGTGTCTGACAACATCCGGCAATTTGGCTATTCCCCCGAGGAACTGACCGCCCCGGGCTTCCTCTACGCGACAATCATCCACCCCGAGGATCTCCC
>JAAYVK010000017.1 GCA_012517195.1 Synergistaceae bacterium
GCATCCAGGACCCCATCTGAAATCTGATCCGCAAGCTTGTCGGGGTGTCCCTCCGTCACGGACTCAGAAGTGATGAAGCTCTTTTCGTTTTTCATCAACCTGCCGCACCTCCTCAAAAAAGTAGCCCTCCCCCGTGTGGTTCTCGGGGTGAAGGGCAGTAAAGCCTTGGTTTCAGGAAACGACCCCGCTGGGCACTTTTCACGCTCAGGAATACTCGATCGGGCAGCGAAGGAGCATCAAAAGCCCTTCTTTCGGCTCGAAACCGAGCTGGGCCAAAAAAGGGGCCAGCTCGCTTGTATAGGTTACGACCAGAGGGATTTCCCGTATGGCCGGGTGCTCGATTGCATAGCGGATCAACGCCGTTCCGAGTCCTTTCCCCTGGTGATCCGGATGGACGAGCACATCCCAAAGAGAGGCCCGAAAAACAAAATCAGTCAGAACCCGGCAAAATGCGACCAGCTTCCCCGCGTGCCTTGCCGAAAAGCAGATGCTCGTGCCGGCTAGCATCCTTTCGATCTGGTCCAGCGACCTGCTGCGTCCCCAGTGCGTAAACCGGTAAAGGTCCTGAAGCTCATCGGCCTTGACCGCCAGCTTGCTGTCATAGAAAAGGTAGCCCTTCTCCAGCGGAATCGCCATTAGTTTACGCTGACGGGATCCCCGCTGCAGGCAAATGACATCCCTCCAAGGATGCGCCGCAAATCTCCGCCCCTGGCATCCGCACTGACGGAAAGCTGCAATACCTGGCCTGTTCCGCAACTTTCACAGATCCATGTAGCCCTGGCCATCCCGTCACTGTCTGGCGTTCCCGGCAGAATCTTGACGCTGCCGCAAACCTGGCACGCTACGATTAGCATTCCCATCCTTCCTCTCTCCCAAGGGGGGCCTACGAAGCCTTCTTCAAAACAATTCTAACCCGAACCGGCCCTTCGCTGAAGACATCTTCTTCCGCTTCAACGATCACCACCGAAGGGGAATCATTTTCCACAAGCTTTTCAACCGAGCCATAAAAATCTCCTGCCGACAGGTTGCCGACCGTTCCCCGAAGAGGATCCGGAATGACCCCTTCCTTCACTGAAAGTGCATTGACCTCCCGTAGGAGAAGAAACAGTTCCCTTTCCGCGTCTTCCCTCTTGAGCGGTCCCGGGACCTTTCTCCTCGCCAGTTCCTGCCCTTTCTGGAAGATCAGACGGCTTGGATGGGACTCGAGCGACACAAGAACGGGTTCCGCCCGAACCGCGTTGGATTCCGCGACGAGCCGGATCACCTGGCGGTCCGGCCTTCCCGCAAACGGATCCGGGTTTTCGAGTTCGTTTTCCTTCTCCGTCACGATCTGGACCTGTTCCGGCCTCACACCCGACCGGAATGCCAATTCGGCTCTCGCCTGTTCAACCAAAGTCCGAAGCGCCTGCCGAACAGATTCCCTGCTGCTTTTGGGAGACAGCGGCACCTGGCTGAGGACTTCCTTGGCCAGGACGATGATGCGGCCTTCTCGCACCTGCTCCAGGCCCTTCTTGAGCGATTCCAACTCGGCCTTGAGAGTGGATACGGATTTTTCCAGCGAGGCGCGCCTGCTTTCCAGACCTTTCAGCTCGCCTTCTAGGCGGACTCGTTCAGCCTCGACCGCCCTCGAACGTTCGGTCTGAAGCTTCAAGTCTTTCCTGACCTGCGCCAACTGGGCCAGGACTGTTTCGAACTTGTCCTGCGCGTCCTTCAGTTCCGCCTGCTTTTTCTGGAGATCCTCCTGGCTGGCGAAAAGCTTAAACTCCATTTCCTGCAGCTCCTGGCGGCTCTCCTGGAGCTGGGACGTCAGCTGGGTGATCTGTCTCTGGACGTATTTCATGCTGAAAAGGGCGGTCCTGACGTTTTCCGATGTCATGGAGACAAGCCAGAGTGTCACGATCGTAATGAGGATGCCCGTGAGCACGGTAATGAAGGAGGAAGTGTACCTGGGCCGAAGTCCGAAGAGCGAAATCCTCCTCTTCCCGATCCTCATTCCAACGACATCGCCGACATAGGCAACGATCGCGCTGGCTCCAACCAGGGAAAGGATCAGCATCCAGTTGAATTCTCCAAGGAAGTCCCTCAATTTCCCGGCCTCTTTCCAAGTCTCGCTCTTTTACAAGGATTTTAAACCGGCTAAAGCCTACCATAAAAATCCGCTACTGAAAATCAGTCGAATCCCCGGCTTTTTGGAGCATTCTGAATCATTCAGGGGGGCGGCAGAGCCGCCCCCCTGAATGATTCAGGCCTTTCTGGAACGATTCGATTTCATCCGATCCGGTCTAGCAGCAGCACCCCTTGACCTTCTTCAGGGCTTTGCGGACGATTTCGAGCCCCTTGTCCAGGTCTTCAGTGGGGACGTTCAGGGCCGGCCGGAAGCGGATCGACTGCGTGCTGCAGGGCAGGATGAGCATCTTTTCCTCCCAGCAGGCACGGAGGACCTTGTCCCTAAGCTCGTGGGTGACGAGGTCGAAGGCGCACATGAGGCCCTTGCCCCTCGTGTTCCGGACCATGTCGGGGAATTCCTTCTGGATTTCAAGGAGCCCGTTGAGAAGGCGCGGGCCCGCCACATTGCTGACATAGTCGAGAATCTTTTCCTCGCGGTAGATCTCGAGGTAGCGCTGGGCCCTCACCATGTCAACCACGTTTCCGCCCCAGGTGGAGTTGATCCGGCTCGAAACCGTGAAGCAGTTCTCTTCCAGCTCGTCAAAGCGCGGACCCGCCACGAATCCACAGATCTGAGCCTTCTTGCCGAAGCTGAAAATGTCCGGCTTGACCGGCGCATGATGCTGCCATGCCCACATCTTCCCGGTAATGCCCATCCCGCACTGGACTTCGTCGAAGATCAGGATGATTTCGTTCTCGTCGCAGATCTGACGGAGCTGCTTGAAGAACTCGGTCCGGAACTGGTTGTCCCCGCCTTCTCCCTGGATCGTCTCGATAATCAGGGCGCAAATGTCATCGGGATTGCTCCAGATCGCCTTCTTGATCTGGCTGACCGCGACTTCCTCCAGCCATTCCACGTTGGCGAGGTTCTGCTCAAGGGGCCAGGTGATTTTCGGGGGAATGATCCGGGGCCAGTCGAATTTCGCGAAATACTGGTATTTGTTGGGATCATAGGTATTGGTCGTGGAAAGGGTGTATCCGCTGCGGCCGTGGAACGCGTCGCGGAAGTGGATCACCTTGGTGCCCTTCTTGCCGTCGATGGCGTCTCCCTTGCTGACCTTGCCTGCCTTCAGGAGTTTGCGGACCTTCCAGTCCATGGACGTTTTGAAGGTGTTCTCCACCGCAAGGGTGCCGTAGTCGATGAAAAACGTGTGGTTGAAGCCCTCGGGTTTCGCAACTTCGTTGAACGTCTTCATGAAGTCTGCCATTTCCATTGTGTAGATATCGGAGCTTGCAACCTTATTGATGGCGGCTCTGAAGATTCGTTCCTTGAACTCTTCTGTGGTGAGCATGGGGTGGTTCATGCCGAACGGAGCTGAAGCAAAAAACGTATAGAAGTCGAGCCATTCCGACCCGTCCTTCAGGTTTACGATGTGGCTCCCTTTCGATTTTTCCATGTCAATGATGATGTCGAAGCCGTCTCGCAGGAGTGTCGTCTCAATCGTCGGGAAAACCTCATCCGGGGTGACGTTGAAGTTGCGGCCGCACGTGTAGGACATTCTGTTTTCCTCCTTGTCGGGGATTTTGGGAGAAGTAACAAACTAACCCAGCTTGTTTATAATATCACAACCACTGTAAACTCGTCTAGGGTTTCAGGTTATTTCTGGGAAGATCGTTTCTCTCTTCTTCCCTGGAAACCACGGGGCCGCGGCCGGAAGCGGACGGCTTCCACTCGCCGATCCCCGGACACAGCTTCCGCTCTTCCTCCCAATTCTCCCGGTTCTTCAGGATGGAGGGCCAGAAGGGGTATTGCCGGCATTGGTGGGGCCTTACAAGGTAGACCTTGCAGCGGGCGGTCGCCCATTCGTAAAAAATGCATTCTCCTCTCGGGCCGTCCCGGAGAACGAGTCGCCCTTCCTGCCTGGTGGCATAACACCTCAGCCCTTCATCGGAGGAAAGCCCCAGAAAGGCCGAGATCTTCTCCATTTCCTGCGGAGTCAGGACAACAATTCCATTTCTCCTGCAGCAGCGGCCGCACTGGATACAGGAAAACAGTAAACCTTCGCTTTTATAGGGTTCAGTCATCGGGTCCCGTTTCCTGTCTCGCTGGCTTTCCGGATTCCTAGCGTCCCTTCAGGAGGCCTTTGCGGATGACCGAGAGGATGGCGCCGGAAGCCTTGAGCTGATCAAGCGACTCCAGGGCCTTTCCCGTCCCGAGGGCAACGCACTCAAGAGGCGACTCGGCGACGTGACACGGCATGGCCGTCTCTTCTGAAACCCGTTCCGCCAGGTCCCTGAGCAAGGCTCCACCACCCGTCAGCCAGATGCCCCTGTCGATGATGTCTGCGGACAGTTCCGGGGGGGTTACCTCGAGAATCCTCCGGATGCCGGCAATGATGGCGTTGACCGGTTCCTCTATCGCCCGGGCAACCATCGAGCTGGTCACTTCGATCTGTCTCGGCAGGCCCTGGACAAGGTCCCTGCCTTTGATGATCATTGTCGCCTCTTCATCATGAGGCTTGACCTTGCACGTTCCGATCTGGATCTTGAGACTTTCCGCCGTCTGCTCGCCAATCGCCAGGTTGAACTCCCTCTTGATGAAGCGGGCGATCGCCTCGTCAAATTCATCGCCGCCGATTCGAAGGGATTCCGCGACGACCACTCCCCCGAGGGAGATGACCGCCACGTCCGTGGTGCCTCCACCGATATCGACGACCATGTTGCCGCGAGGCTCGCCGACTTCGAGTCCGGCCCCGATCGCCGCGGCCATCGCCTCCTCGATCAGGAAGGCCTCCCTCGCTCCCACCTCAATTGCGGCCTCGAGAACAGCCCTTTTCTCCACATCCGTCGCCCCCGACGGAACGCAGACCATGACCCGGTGCCGGAAGAGGGATCCCATCTTCAACGCGGTGGAAACCTTGTTCAGGAAGTGCCTCAACATGGCCTCCGTCATCGTGTAGTTGGCGATGACCCCGTCGCGGAGAGGACGAACCGCCACAACGTGGCCCGGGGTTCGTCCAAGCATCCTCTTCGCCTCGTCCCCGACAGCCAGGACTCTACCGTTGTTCTGATCAATGGCGACAACAGAGGGTTCTCTCAGGATGACGCCCTTCCCTCTAAGGAAAATGAGAACGGTTGCCGTTCCCAGGTCGATTCCAATGTCTTTTCCCAACAATTTCCAAACCCCCTTGTGGCGCTTCTTTCTTAAAGGCCGATCCCCCAAGAGTGTATCACTCCCAGGGAGAGGGAGAATAGCCGATCTTCCAAAGAAACAGCCCGGAGGCCGGCGCCATCCCCCGGTTCGACCGCTGCCCTCCTCTCCCCTTCAGGCTGAGCCTGAAGGCGTCCAGGGAGAGCTTCCCTTCTGCAATGCTCCTCAGGTCCTGGACGATGTTTCGAACCATGTGGAAGAGAAATCCCGTCGCCCGGATCCTGAACGCAATCCAGTCCCTCCTGCGGACAAATCCCGCACGTAGAACCCTCCTGACAGAGTTCGGAGGACATTCGCTCTGCGGGCAAAAAAGCGCAAAATCGTGCTCCCCTTCAAGGGCCTTACAGGCCAGGACCAGGTCCGGGGAATCCCAGCCAGGCCTGACCCTCCACACAAAGGGTCGTACCTGGGGGTAGCAATGTGAAGCCGTCCAGAGGAAATAGGCGTATTCCCTCCAGATCGCGCTATGCCTGGCATGGAAGTTCTCAGAAGCCTTCGCCGCGCGGATGACACCGATTTCCGGGGGCAGGTTGTTCTCGAGCGCCCTCAGAAGCCGCTCGATCTCCCAGCTTTTGGAGAGGTCAAAGGAAGCCACCTGCCCCCTCGCGTGAACGCCTGCGTCCGTTCGTCCAGCACCCGTGACGTGGACATCCGTGCCCTCAAGGCGGGAAAGGGCTTCTTCCAGCGTTCCCTGGACGGTCTTCCTTCCCGGCTGTTTCTGCCAACCGTTGAAGGGGCGTCCATCATAGGCAATCTCCAACGCATACCGCATGGGTCAGCCTTTCAAATCCAGGAGGACGAAAAACGCCACAATCGCGATCACTCCCGCGATGGCGAAGGTATCGGACTTCTTCCAGGCAAGCGGGTTCATCCGGGTTCTTCCGCTTCCTCCCCGGTAGCAGCGCGCTTCCATCGCAAGGGCAAGATCCTCGGCCCGTTGAAAAACGATGACAAACAGCGGGACAAGCACCGGGATAAAGGCTTTCATCCTTCGGAAAAGCCCCCCGTGTTCCAGGTCCGCCCCCCTTGCGATCTGTGCCCGGAGGATCCGTTCCGTTTCATCAAAAAGGGTTGGGATGAACCGTAGCGCAATGGTCATCATCATCGCCATCTCGTGAGCGGGGAATCCGAAGCGCTCGAAGGGACGGAAAAGGCTCTCAAGGCCGTCGGAAAGTTCCATAGGGCTGGTGGTCAAGGTGAGGAAGCCAGCGAAAAGGACCAGGAAGAAAAGCCTCAATCCCATGCGGAGAGCCATGGTGACGCCTTCCCTCGTCACGGAAAGGAATCCCCACTCCCAGAGAACGGTTCCTTTTGTCAGGAAAAGATGGATCCCCGCCGTAAAAACGACCAGGAGGACAACCGGCCGGGCTCCTTGAAGAACGACCTTGAAGGAGATGCGCGAGAACCTTGACAGAAGGAGAAGCAATCCCCCCCAGGCAAAAAAGGCGGCCGGATGCACCATCAGGAAGATCCCGGCCAGGAGTGCGATGACGGATAGGATCTTGCATCTTGGATCCAGCTGATGGACAAAAGAATTTGCAGGAACGTACTGCCCCAGGGTGAGGTGATTGAGAAATTTCAAGACCGGATTTCCCTTTCGAGACAGTCGGCCAGTTCTTCCGAATCCAGCGTGTAGGGAATCGAATAGCCATAACTCCGAAGGCCTGAAACCAGCTCGAGGATGGGCGGAAGGCAAAGCCCCCGTACGGGCCGCTCCAGAAGCTCGTCCAGCAGGGACCCCGGAGTGCCGCAGAAGACGGTCTTCCCCTTTTCAAGAACGAGAATACGGTCCGCCATCGTCAGTGCCAGCTCAAGGTCATGCGTGACATGCACCACTCCAAGACCTTCTTTGACAAGCCGCTTCAGGAGGTAGAGCAGTTCTTTTCTTCCCTGCGCATCCAGGCCGGCTGTCGGTTCGTCGAGGACCAGATAATCGGGGCGCGAAACCAGGACGGAAGCGATGCTGAGCCGCCTCTTCTGGCCCCCGGAAAGCTCAAACGGGCTCCGGTCCAGGAGTTCCTGCGGCAGGCCCAGAAGATCCATGGCTTTTCGCGTCGAGTTTTTGATTTCTTCTTCGGGAAATTCCCAGTTCCTCGGGCCAAAGGCCATCTCTTCCCGGACGGTTTCGGCAAAGAGCTGGTGTTCCGGGTATTGGAAGACAAGGCCGACTTTTCGACGGATTTCGCGGGCTGCAAGGGCCCCTGCCGTGGTTGGGACCTCATCGACCTCCACCCGCCCGGAAGAGGGGAGAAGCAGTGCGTTGAGATGCTGCGCGAGCGTGGATTTGCCGCTGCCGGTTTGCCCAACGACCGCAACCCACGTCCCCCTTTCGACGATCAGGTCCACGCCGGAAAGGGCCTGTGTCTCGAGCGGGGTTCCCGGGTGGTAGACGTAGCAGAGAGACTCGACCCTTATGGACATAGGTGTTCCAGCAGCTCCTTCACGGAAGGGAGGCATGACGCAGGCAGAACCTTCCTTTTCTTCAGCAAGCCCGTCAGGCGAACAAGCGGGGGGATCTCCAGCCCCCATTCCGGAAATCGGTCCACCCTCTCGAAAAGCTCCGGCAGTTCGCCCTCCCATTCAATTTGCCCGTTTCTCAAAACGACCACCCTCGTGGCATCCAGGATTTCCTCAAGACGATGGGTGATCTGAACCAGGGTCATTCCCTTGGAGTGAAGCTCCCGCAGGATCTTGAGGACATCTTCTCTTCCCTGAGGGTCCAGCATTGCTGTCGCTTCGTCAAGGACCAGGCACTCCGGCCTCATGGCAAGAGCCCCGGCGATTGCCAGGCGTTGTTTCTGACCTCCGGAAAGGGCATAGGTGGGCGTTCTCCGCTTCTCTTCCAGGCCGACCTGGCAAAGGCTCTCACGAACGATTTCCCGGATCCTGCCAGGGGAAACACCGAGGTTTTCCGGCCCAAAAGCCACGTCTTCCTCCACAACCGATGCGACGATCTGGTTGTCCGGATTCTGGAAAACCATCGAGATCCGGCTCCGAATCGCCCAATGATGCTCTTCCCGGTCCGTCCTGTATCCGCAGGAAAAACAATCGCCCCGCGTCGGGATCAGCAGGGCGTTCAAAATCTTTGCCAGCGTGGACTTACCTGAACCGTTCGCCCCAACGAGGGCAACCCATTCTCCCCGCCGGATGGTGAGGTCAAGGCCCTGGATCGCGGGTGCGGCAGCGCCCGGGTACGTGAAACTCACGTCCCGGAGCGCGCACACAGCCTCCGGTTCCATCGTTACTGAACCAGCTCGATAACGGCCATCGGGGCGGCATCGCCCGCCCGGTTTCCCAGTTTGACGATTCGGGTGTAGCCTCCCGGCCGGTTCGCGTACCGCGGGGAGATTTCATCAAAGAGCTTCTTGACTGCTTCCTTGTTGTTCATCCTGGCTGCAACCAGCCGGCGATCCTGAAGCGTTCCTCCCTTGGCACGGGTGATCAGCCTCTCGGAAACGCGGCGGAGTTCTTTCGCCTTGAGCAGTGTCGTGGTGATTTTCTCCTCAAGGATCAAGCTGGCCGCCATGTTGCTCAGCATGGCAAGCCTGTGGCTCGTGTACCGGCCAAGCCTACGGGTATCGACTTTATGCCTCATAAACTAGTCCTCCTTCAAGGGCTCTTCCGATGCCTCATCCCCTGGCAGGGAAATCGAAAACTTCTCCAGTTTCTCCTCGATTTCACGCAAGGAGATTTTGCCCAGATTGCGTATCTTCATCAACTCGGACCGGCTTTTGCTCACCAGATCACCGATCGTGTGGACCCCGCCGCGCAACAGGCAATTTTCACTTCTAACCGAAAGCTCCAGATCCTTGATTGGTCTGGCCAGAATCGAATCCCCGTCGGCCAGGGCAACCGCTTTGTCTTCCGGATGGGACTCCTCCGGCCTCTGCAGCTCCTCCTGCCCGGTCCGGCCGGGAATTTCTCCTTCCGGCAGACGAACCTCCTCGGCAAAAAGGGCGAAATACCCCTTCAGGATGTTGCAGGCCTCGCTCACGGCTTCCGGGACCGAAACCACGCCGTTCGTCCACACCTCGAGGACAAGGCGGTCGTAGTCGGTTCTCTGTCCGACTCGGGCGTTCTGGACCTCGTACTTCACCCGCTGGATCGGTGAAAAGATGGCATCCACCATCAGCGCGTCGATCGGCAGATAAGAAGGTCTGGGCCGGTCCGTCGTGGCATATCCCGTTCCCTGTTCCACGTAAAGGTCCATCACGAGTCTATGCCCTTTCTCCAGCGTACCGATCACGCTGGAGGGATCAACGAACTCGACCTCGCTGTCCGGCTGAATGTCCGCAGCCGTGATTTCCTTCGGTCCTTCAGCTTCAAGGTGGAGGATACGAGCCTCCGGGCTATGGCACCGCAGAGGTATATGCTTCAGATTGATCATCAGTCCCAGGACATCTTCCTTCAACCCCGGAACCGTGCTGTATTCATGAAGGACTCCTTCGATCCGAACCGCCGTGATTGCAGCTCCTTTAATGGACGACAGGAGGACCCGCCTCAGCGAGTTCCCGAGAGTGACGCCGTACCCCCTCTCCAGAGGCTCAACGACAATCCGGCCAAATCGGGGGGTACTCTCCTCCAGTTTGATCTCCGGTCGCATGGGATCCATCCTCCCCCCACCCTTCTACCCGTTATCGGGCATAGAACTCGACGACCAGCTGCTCGTTGACAGGCGAGTCGATCTGATCACGGTTGGGGAGGGCGACAATCCTTGCGCTCAGGTTTTCCCCGCTCACTTCAAGCCACGCAGGCACGGAACGGCTCCCTGCAACCTCCGCGTTTTCCTTGATGTACCCGATATCCCGGCTGGACTCCCGAACGGAAATCACATCCCCGGCCTTAACCAGGTAGCTTGGAATATCGATCTTCTTCCCGTTCACCTCGAAATGACCATGGCACACGAGCTGCCGAGCCTGTCTCCGGCTCACTGCAAATCCCGTGCGGTAGACCACATTGTCCAGCCGCCTTTCAAGAAGCTGCAGGAAGTTGTGACCGGCCTGTCCGCCCATTTTCGTCGCCATTTCGTAGAAACGGCGGAACTGGGCTTCGTGCATTCCATAGTAGCGGCGTAGCTTCTGCTTCTCCCGCAGGCGCAATCCGTATTCGCTCAGCTTGGCATGCCGTTTGCTGTCACCGTGCTGACCTGGTTTCTTGTTGCGCTTCACGATCGCGCACTTCTCTGTGTAGCAACGGTCGCCCTTGAGAAAAAGCTTGACTCCTTCAGCCCTGCACTGCCTGCAGGCTGGTCCGACATATCTGCTCATCGGGTGTAGGTTCCCTCCTTACCTTCGTCTTCGCTAAACGCGTCGCCGCTTCGGGGGACGGCAGCCATTGTGGGGAATCGGCGTTTCGTCCTTGATCAGCCGCACCTGGAGCCCGGCTGCCTGCAGGGAACGGATTGCCGATTCGCGGCCGGGTCCAGGGCCCTGAACAACGACATCGATTTCCATCAGGCCGTGATCCTGCGCCAGTTTCGCTGCCTGGGAAGCCGCGATCTGAGCGGCGAAGGGCGTCGACTTCCTGGCCCCCTTGAACCCCACGTTGCCCCCCGAAGCCCAGGAAAGGACATTGCCCTGCTTGTCCGTGATGTTAACGATGGTGTTGTTGAACGTGGAGTGGATATGAGCCACACCATAGCTAACGTGCTTCTTTTCCTTGCGTTTCCCTTTTCTCTGAACCCGCTTTGCCAATTGGGTCGACCTCCTCGCCGTGCTACTTCTTCATCGTCGCCTTTTTCTTGCCGGCGATCGTCTTCTTCGGTCCCTTGCGGGTCCGTGCATTCGTCTTCGTCCTCTGCCCCCGAACCGGCAAGCCGCGCTTGTGTCGGAGTCCTCTGTAGCAACCGATGTCCATCAACCGCTTGATGTTCATCGCGACTTCCCTACGGAGATCCCCTTCCACCCGGTAATTGGACTCGATTTCGGAGCGGAGCCGCTTCGACTCGTCATCCGTCAGATCTTTCACCCGCGTGTCCGGATTCACACCCGTGGCGGCAAGGATCTCCTTGGCCTTCGCAGGTCCGATCCCGTAAATATAGGTAAGGGCAACCTCCAGCCGTTTTTCCCGGGGCAAGTCCACTCCAGCAATACGCGCCATCGTCCTATGGCCTCCTTGGTCCCTGGCTCTGCTTGTGCCGCGGGTTCTTGCTGCAAATCACGCGCACAACGCCGTGCCGTTTGATCACTGAGCAATGTTCGCAAATCGGTTTCACCGAAGGCTTGACCTTCATTTCCTCACACTCCCATTCCATTCTCAACGATTCAATCC
>JAAYVK010000097.1 GCA_012517195.1 Synergistaceae bacterium
ATTGCCACGGTCTTCGAACGCAGACGGGCAGAGTCGAAGCCAGGTCCGGATTCGCATGAGCATCTCCCGCCCCCCCCAGAGAAGGGCGAAACGGATGCCCCAGAAGGCGGTCCGTAATGCTGAAGAGACAGTAAGCGCCTCGGAAAGCTGCCTTCCACGCACTCCGAACTCGTCCCTCCAGGAGGGAAGGGCATTCAATGCATCCTCCAGGACGACGATGGAAGAAACAGGATCGCCGGGCGGTTCCATCTGCCTGGCCAGCGCGGACCTCAAAAAAGTGACGGTTTCCCCGCTCAGGCGGATTTCTTCTGAACCGGGAAGGGGAATAGAAATCGGGTGCCCGTCGTAGAGGCAAATCTCTTTCCAGGAAGGCTGGCCGATCTTGCCCCACTGCCATTTCTCGAAAGAGCCGAAAAGGCAGGTTCCCAGGAGAACCCGCTTGAAGGGCAAAAGCACCGCGATGTCTTCCGGGTTCCTGGAGGGGAGCCCGGCCGGCATCTGGTTTCCGGGAAGAGAGACGATTTCTCCGCTGGAAAGGTATTCAAACAGCATGGCTCTCACCTCCGGACCACCAATTTACCATGTTATTGTTATAGCATCAAGTGACCCAAAAGGACAGGGGTTTTGAAATCCAGGCCTGAAAGGAGGAAGAAGAGAAATGCCGATCATCGAAGTCCACTTGCTGGAGGGAAGAACGGCCGAACAGAAACGTGAACTGGCCGGGAAAATGACGGAAACGGTCTGCCAGACCCTGGGCACTCGTCCGGAGCAGGTTCGGATCATCTTTTCCGAGATGCGCAGGGAAGATTACGCCATTGCCGGACGCCTGGTCTGCGACAGGGATTAGTCCGCGGGTATACGGCGCCCCCAGCGCCGGTGAAGCCATAGCCACTGGCCGGGAAACCGCCGGACGGCGTCCTCGATCGCCTGGTTGCAGCGGCGGGTCAGCTCAAGGATTCGCTCCCGGCGATCGCCGAGTTCCGGGAATGGAAGCGGTGCTTGGATTTCCACGAGATGCTGGAAAGGGGCTTCTCGAAAAGAGAAGACCGGCACGATGGGGCACCCGGTCAGGATTGCGAGAGAAGCGGCACCGGCAAAGGTGTAGGCTGAATGTCCCATGAAAGGGACCGGCAGCCCTTCCGTGCGTCCTGCAGCCTGGTCGGACAGGATCCCCAGGAAGCCGCCCTTGCGAAGCAGGTCAACCGCGGCTTTCATGTTGGCTTGTTTCGGGAGGGTTTTGAGCCCCACACGGCTTCGGAATGCCTCGATGGTTTCGCGATAGTCCCTGTCGTCGGGATCCCGGACGATCGCGGTGAGAGGGTATCCCCGCTGGCAGAGCCAGGCGGCCAGAAGCTCCCAGTTTCCGAGGTGCGCCGTCAGGACGATGACCCCCTGGCCGGTTTCAAGAGGGAGGCGAAGGCGGTCTTCTCCATCGCACCGCTTGACCCAGGAAAGGCTCTGCGACGGGTCCTTCTGGAGAGCGAGATATTCTGCGGTCATCCAGGACAGGTGCCTGTAGACTTCTCCAAGGATCCTCCTTCGGTAGGGGGTGTCCGAATGGGGGTAGGCAAGAGAAAGGTTCGCCAGTGCGACTTCTTGTCGTGGGCGAACACAGGCGAGTCCCGCCTGCAGAAACCCGGAAAGGATTCCCGCTTTCCAGCCGGGAGCGGAAAAACGGGAAGCCGACATGAGGACGGTTTTCTTCCAACCCATGAAAGTGCCCTCCCTGCAATGAAGGGGGCCCGGTTTCCGCCGGGCCCCCTTCACTTTAACCGATCATGCGTCCAGTTGGAAGGGCCAGCCCGCGACTCCCGTTTCCAGGATGGCGGTTTTCTCGATCCCATGGGACCGCAGGATGCTCAGGGCATCCCAGCCCCGTACCGAGATTTTGCAGAAGGCGACGATCTCCCTGTCTTTCGGGAGGGAAGCTCCCTTTTCCCAGAGGGCTCCCAGCGGAATGTTGATGACGTTGCTGAACGGCAGCCTGCCGTCCTTCTGGGTCTCCTCCGGTGATCGGACGTCGAGGAGGATAAAGTCTTCCCCGTTTCGCACCTTTTCCTGCACTTCCAGCGGGGTATACGTTTTTAACATGCCTTCAGCCTTGTTCCGAAGAGTGTTGGCTGCGTGGGTTAGCGGGTCGAGGGCGGTTGAATAGGGAGGAGCGTAAGCCAGGTCGGCGTCGGCGAGATCGTCGATCGTCATGTTGCCCGTGATCGCCGCCACGAGGGTATCTAGACGCTTGGAGACATCTCCCGCTCCAAATGCCTGTCCACCCAGGATTCTTCCGCTTGAACGGTCCGCCACGAGCTGAAGGATAACGGGGGCGGAACCGGGCATGAAGTGAGGTTTATCCGAGTTCATGATAGAAACCGAGATGGGATCGAAACCGGCTTCCCTGGCGGCCTCAACCCCCAGCCCGGTCCTTCCGGCGGTAAATTCGAACAGCCGCAGGATGGCCGTTCCGAGGACTCCTTTGAACTCGGCCTTTTTCCCCGCGATGGCATCGGCGATCACCCTGCCGTGCCGGTTCGCCGTTGAGCCCATCGGCTGCCGCACGGCTTTGCCCGTCAGCCGGTGAAAGGTTTCCACGCAGTCACCGCCGGCGTAGATGTGGGGGTCGCTGGTGCGCATTTCACGATTGACAGCGATCCCTCCGAGGGGACCGATCTCGAGTCCCGCCTCCTGCGCCAGGTTGATGTTCGGCCTGACGCCAATCGCCATGAGAACCATGTCGCAGGAAATCTCCCGGGCGTCCGTTTTCACTCCCGAAACCTCGCAATCACTCCCGAGGATCTCGAGAACCCGCTCCCCGCCGAAAAAGGAAACGCCCTTTCGTTCCAGCACTTTGCGGATACGCCCCGAGAACTCCGGATCGAAAAGGGCGGGCAGCGGGCGGTCCAGCGCTTCCACCACGGACACTTCGACGTTCCGGGAATGGAGAGCCTCCACGACTTCCAGTCCAACCAGTCCGCCACCGACGATCACCGCTTTACGGATTTTTCCCGAATCCAGGGCAGCCCTCAGGGCAAGGGCATCGTCCATCGTCCAGAGCGTGTAGACCCTGTTCATCTCGATTCCCGGCAGCTTGGGCCGGATGGGGCTGCCTCCCGTCGCAAGGACCAGGTCATCGTAAGGGAAAACTTTCTCCTGGCCCGAGGAAAGATCGACGGCGGTCACCTTTTTGGCGGTTCTGTCGATCCGCGTGGCCATGTGACGCGTCAGGACTTCGACATTCTTCACTTTCCGGAAAAAAGGCGCATCCCGAACAACACCGATCGGGGTGCTCATGAGATCCCGGTACTCCTTCACGATTCCCTGCACGTAAAAGGGAAGCCCGCAACCTGCATAACTCAGGAAATCCCCCTTCTCGAGAACCGTGATTTCGGCTTCCGGATC
>JAAYVK010000018.1 GCA_012517195.1 Synergistaceae bacterium
AGGGGACCCATCCGGCAGTCCGGATCTACCACGGGAATTTTGCGGTCTACATGGACGGAGACTCAGAAATCGGACAGGTCATCCTGCTCTGATCGTCCCGAAAACGACCACAGGGCGGCTGAAGCCCCCGCCGCCCTGTGCATCCGCCGGGCCTTACGGCCTCAACATGCTCGTGCACCGTCGTCTCCCTCCAGAAGGCCTCTGCCTGGTTTTCCCCCGTGATCCCGATCTCACCGCACAGGATGTTCGCACATCTTCCCCCCTTCCAGGAACCCAAAAAGGGGTCGGCGGGGGACCCCCCGCCGACCCCTTTGGAGTCGTTCCTTCCGGATCTCGTGCTTCCAGCTTTTCCTAGAGGAACGTCCCGCGCATGCGGACCGCGTCGGCGACACGCTGGATGGCGACCATGAAAGCCGCCCGGCGCATCTTGACGTTCTTCTCCTTGGCGTAATCCCAAACCCTCTTGAAGTTCTCGGTCATGATCTGGTTCAGCCTCTTGAGGTACTCCTCTTCCGTCCAGAAGAAACCCGCGAGGTCCTGGCACCACTCGAAGTAGGAACCGATGACTCCGCCGCTGTTGGCGAGGAAGTCGGGAACGATGATCACGTTCTTCTTCGCGAGGACTTCGTCGGCTTCGGGGGTGACGGGGCCGTTCGCACCCTCGACGATGAACTTGGCCTGGACCTTCTCCGCGTTCTTGGCGTTGACAGCGCCCTCGAGCGCGCAGGGGCAAAGGACGTCAACGGGGAGGAAAAGGAGCTCCTCACCATCGAGCTTCTTCACGCCCGGCTGGGTGAAGCCTTCGAGGAGCTTCTTGGGGTGCGCGTTGGCGAAGGCGATGGCGGCCGGAATGTCGAGGCCTTCGGGGGCATAGTAGGCACCGGTGATGTCGCTGATGGCAACGACCTTTGCGCCGTGCTCATGCAGGGTCAGGGCCGTGAAGGTGCCGACGTTGCCGAAACCCTGGACGGCGACCGTGGCGCCCTTGACATCCTTCCCGACGACCTTCAGCAGCTCCATGGCGCAGGTCGCGACGCCCACGCCGGTCGCCTGGGTGCGTCCCTTGGAACCCCAGAGGGAGATCGGCTTGCCGGTGAAGATGGCGGGTTCCATGTTGCCGCGCATTTTGCTGATCGTGTCCATGAGCCAGATCATTTCCTGCCCGCCGGTGTTCACGTCCGGAGCCGGCACGTCGGTCCAGGCGCCCACGATGGGCTCGATGCGGGCTGCCAGTCCGCGGGTGATGCGCTCCTTCTCTCCCTTGGAGAGCTCGAGGGGGTTGCACTCGACGCCGCCCTTACCGCCGCCGTAGGGAATTCCGGCGAGGGAACACTTCCAGGTCATGAGCATGGCAAGGGCTTCGCACTCATCCATGCAGACTTCGGGGTGGAACCGCAGACCGCCCTTGTTGGGGCCGAGGGCGGAGTTGTGCTGGACGCGGTAGCCGTTGAAGACCTTCGTCGTTCCGTCATCCATCACAACCGGGATGGAAACGGCCAGTTTCCGGTCGGAGTGGCTCAGAATCTCGATAAGGTCATCCTCGAGACCCATTTCCTCCGCTGCCGCATAGAAATTCTTCAGAGCGATGTCGAGCAGGACGTTATTGGAAGTACGCTTGACCACGGGCATGGAACAAACACCTCCTGATAGGTTTCCCCTCTCCTGAGGGGATATCTGGACACAATGAACCACCGGCACTGCGGAATACATTATTCAAAACCCTGCTTATGATATGTGAAAGGAATCTCTTGTCAAGGGGACAAAATCCCAGGAAAAAAGGGCCCCTTCGGGCCCCTTGTGCGCAGCCGGTTCAAAGGATAGCCGTTTCCACGAGCACCATCGTGCTCCAGAACATCCCCTTCACATCGATGCGGACGACATTCCCTTCAAAAGACATCTCCTTCGGGATCCAGAGAGTGACGTCATCCTGTCGTATTTCAAGGAAATCATCCGGATTTTCCGGCTTTCCTCCCTCAACGAGGGCGGCACTATGGGCGCATCAGCCCGATCCGATTCGTGCGATCTCGATATGCCCTTCATTGTTCCACCTGGAAAAAGTCTCCCGCGCCTTCTTGCTCAGCTCCAGCACCAGGTTCGGCATTCCCGCTCACTCCTTTCGGACTTTGTCCTGGACATTATACCCCGAGCACGTATTCTAGCCAACCCTTGAACCGAAGAACCTCCCGGATGTCCTTCGGCGGCGGGCAAATCAGGTTTCGCCCCGAAAGATCCGCCAGGCAGGGGGGCAGGTCCGGAAATTCGATCATCCACGCGTGGAGCAGGGGTCGATGGACCCCTCTTTCGGCCCAGAACCGGTTAGGGCCGAAACGTCCGTACTTGGGGTCCCCGAGGATCGGAAAACCGCGGTGCGCCAGGTGAAACCTCGCCTGGTGAGAAAGCCCTGTGACCAGCTCGACCCGGAGAAGGGACATTTCGTCATCCCCTGCCACCTTGACGAAGTGCGTCAGGGCGGTTTCACCGTCCGGGGCGGTTTCGACCCTGTTTTTCCCCGGATCCTTGCGAATCGGTGCATCGATCCTTCCCGCGGACGGCGCATTACCCAGCACGATCGCCAGGTAGGTCTTCTTCACTCTCCGGGCTCTCCATGCCTCCTGGAGGGCCCGCAAGGCCGGCCCGCTCAGCGCGACGGTCACAAGACCGGAGGTGTTGCGGTCAAGGCGGTTGACCGCGCTTGGCCGGAACCCGTCCCCAACACCCTCGAACCGGTTCCAGACACGGCCGATCAGGCTGTCGTCTCCAGGCGCAGCGGGCTGAACCAGCAAGCCTGCCGGCTTGTCGAGCACCCAGGCGTTTTTCCCTTCAAACACGAACACAAGATCCGCCCTTCCCGTGCCCGGCTCCTTCGTGCGGGGGGCTTCCCACGGCACCGTGACCGTTTGGCCGAATACGGGCCGCGCGGAGGGTTCCGCGGGTTCTCCGTCCAGCAGCACCTCCCCTTTCCGCAGGGCCCCCATGATCCGTCCAAGCGGGACCTGCGGCCAGCGGGTCCTCAGGATCCGGTCGAGCCTTCTTCCTGCATCGTTTTCCGAGGTTCTGAATGTGTAGCTCATCCGCCCCTTGCCTCCTGAGCAAAAAAAGTGCGGCGAAAGGATCTTTCGCCGCTTTCGGCCGAGAAGCCCGCTTATCCAACGAACCGTTCAACTTCTGCCAGGAGCTGGTCCGGATCTGCATGCAGTCCCGTCGCTTTCTTGCTGTAAACCAGTTCTCCGTTGGCGTAAAACTCAAAGACCCCTCCGGTGGAGGGAACGAGTTCAAAGGATTCGATCTGATTCCTGTACTTGCCAAGGACCGTCCCGGCAACGCCGAGAGCCCGTTCAAGGTACCCTCAGGTCGTGCAGTACTCGAGGCGGATTCTCACCATGGCGCACACCCCCCCCGGAACCATTGCGCTCTTTCTCTGTGTCATTTTACCATATAAGATCTTCCTTGCATCATTCCTGCCACTTCCAGAACCGGCGCTGAGCGGAATAATGAAAGTCGCTGATCTGTTCCCCTTCCTGCAGATTCCCGGTCGCGTCGCCCCAGCAGAACAAACGGAAATCCAGCTCGTCCGCCGAGGAAATGATCAAAGCCTCGGGCGTAGCCGGAAGGACGGCAGCGCCAAACTCTTTCTGGCCGTGATGGCTCAAGAGGATGTGGCCGATGGCCAGCGTCGAGCGCTCGTCCAGGCCAAAGGCCTCCGCAAACCGGAGGAAGCGGGCGAAACCCGGGCCCACGTGGTCCAGCACGGCTCCGGGCAGGGTCATCTCGGGAACAGGTGAAAGGCTGTATGACTCGACCTTGCCAAGATCGTGAAGAAGGGCCCCGGCGACCACGACCTCCAGGTCGATCGACGCGTGCGGCGATACGGAAGCCGCCTGGGCCATGGCAACGGCCAGGCGGGTCACCGCCACCGTGTGTTCAAGCAGGCCGTGGGCGTAGGCATGGTGATGCGTGACGGCTGCCGGCAAGCTGCGGAAACGTTCCCAGAAATCACCGGAGAAAACCTGGCGGAGGAACGGGCGGAATCGCCCGGCCCCGGATTCGACGAATTCCCAGAACGTCTTTTCAAGGTCTTCGAGCGAAACCGGAGCCGCCTGGACATAAAGGGAAGGCGGGTATTTCTCCTGGTCCAGCAGATAAAGGGCCGTCACGTTGACCTGCGGCTGGCCTCTGAATTCGACCATTTTCCCCTGGACTCCGATCGATTTCCCGCGCAGAGTGCGTGTGAAAACCTCCGCGGAGGAATCCAGGGGCCTCTTCGAACCTTCGGAAAGGTCCCACCAGGTGGCATCTCCCCAGATTTTCCCATCGAAACTTCCCGAGGGATCCGAAAGGGTGAGTTCCCAGAAGGGCTTTCCGTTCTTGTCGCTTCGCCGGCTCAGTTTCTGAACGACCCCGATGCCCTTGAACGTTTCGCCCGGCGCGAGCTTCCGAATCTCCACGCATCCCGTCGGTTTCTCTTCCATTTCTGTCCTCATGCACCGAACTTGGCCAGTCTCAGGCCGTGGGCCAGCATCAGCCCCATCAGGCTCGAGGCCGGGATGCGGCCGTGTATCCCCCGGGCCACCATCCGTTCTCCGAAGGCCAGGACTTCGTCCGGGCGGCACCAGGCACTTTGGAGGAGAAACGGAACCGGGTGCCAGGAATGTCCTTTCATCTGGCTGGGCGTGCTGTGGTCACCCGTGATAACCAGAACGTCGGGGTGCAGGTCCGTCAGCCTGGGCATGAGACGGTCGACTTTTTCGATCACATCCCGCTTTGCCTTGAAGTCGCCGTCCTCTCCGCGGCTGTCGGTGTACTTGACGTGGATGAAGAAGAAGTCGTGCGCGTCCCAATGGGCTTCCAGGGTGGAGAAGAGATCTTCCATCGTCCTCCCGGCATCCAGGACTTCCATGCCCACCAGCCTGGCGAGTCCCCGGTACATGGGGTAGGTGGCGATTGCCGCCGGATTGATCTTGTAGAGCTCGGGAAGACCCGGAATCAACGGGGCCCCGGAAAAGCCCCTCAGCAGGCAGCCGTTGGCGGCGGGTTCGTCGGACAGAACCTGCCGGACCCGCCTGATTAGCGCGTTCACCGCATCGGCCGTTTTTTCACCCCCGGGACGTGAAGGACCTGCCCACTTCATGGGAAGGCCTTCCTTTTGCGGGTCCGCATCGGTTACGGCCTCCGAAAGGCCTTCCCCCGAAAGCACAACGACGAAACGGTGCTCCTCTCCGGGATAGAATCGGACGCGAACCCCGTCGATCTCACGGATTTCGTTCCTGAGACGCTCGATGATCTGCCTGTTCTTCTCCGAAGAGATGCGTCCCGCCCGGCGGTCGGAGATCACCCCGTCCTCCGTCCATGTGGCAAAGTTCCCCCTCGCGCAGACCTCACCGCTCGTCACTTCGGCCCCCACCCCGAGGGCTTCGAGGATCCCCCTCCCGATCTGGAATTCCAAGGGATCGTAGCCGAAAAGCCCCAGGTGCCCGGGGCCGCTGCCCGGGGTGATTCCAAGATCGACCATCTCCAGAAGGCCGCATTCCGACTGAGCCGCAATCTCGTCCATATTCGGAGTATAAGCCCTCTCAAGCTCCGTCTGACCCTGGCCGTTTTCGGACGGCAGGCCGCCGAGCCCGTCCATCACCAGGAGGACCATCTTCGACGTCCCCTTCTGGGCCAAAGACCGCAAAAGC
>JAAYVK010000019.1 GCA_012517195.1 Synergistaceae bacterium
GAGATGGTCATGCCTGGAGACAACAGCACGTTTGAAGTGAAGCTGATCGTGCCGGTGGCGCTGGAGCCGGGCCTTCGCTTTGCGGTCCGGGAAGGCGGCCGCACGGTGGGTGCCGGCGTCGTCACCGAGATTCTCGACTAGCAGTCGGGAGGGGACAGCCTTGGCAAAAAAGATCCGCATCAACCTAAAGGCGTTTGATCATCGCGTGCTTGACGCTTCTGCGGTCCAGATCGCCGAGACGGCGGAACGCACGGGCGCGAAAGTCTCAGGACCGATTCCGATCCCGACGGAGATCAACAAGTTTACTATCCTCAAGTCTCCGCACAAGGACAAGGATGCTCGGGAACAGTATGAAATTCGGACACACAAGCGCCTCATCGACATCGTCGATCCGACGCAGAAGACGATGGAGGCATTAATGCAGCTGAATCTCCCTTCCGGAGTGGACATCCAGATCAAGTTGTAGCTTTCGGGGGGAGCTCTGAGCGAAAAGGAGCTGAATCGGATGAGCATGGGAATTTTGGGACGGAAGATTGGAATGACGCAGATCTTCGACGAAGAAGGAAAAGCCGTCCCCGTAACGGTTGTGGAAGCGGGACCGTGCCCGGTTCTCGCGGTCAGGACGCAGGAAAAGAACGGTTACACGGCCGTGGTCCTGGCGTTTGGAGCGAAGAAGGCGAAAAGGGTTCCGAAGCCGATGAAGGTTGTTTTCGAGAAGGCTGGAATCGAGCCGAAAAGGTGGATCAGGGAGTTTAGGATCGACGATGTCACTCCCTTCCAGCCGGGAATGGATGTGACGGCGACGATTTTTGAAGCCGGGGAGTCCGTTGATGTGACGGGTGTGAGCAAGGGGAAGGGCACGGCAGGCGGAATGAAGCGATACGGCTGGGGAGGCGGGCCCGCATCCCACGGGCAGTCCAAGTGGCATCGCCGCCCCGGTTCCTCCGGCGCCCACAGCTACCCGGGCCGGGTCTTCAAGGGCCACGGAAACCCGGGACGCATGGGAAACGAGCGGGTCACCGTGAAGAACCTGAAAGTGGCTGCGATTGACGCAGAAAACAACCTGATCCTGATCAGGGGGGCCATCCCCGGGGCACGCAACGGCCTTGTGATGGTCCGGAAGAAGCACTAGGCGCCGGAAGGAGGGGGAAAGACCATGCCTACCATGAAGTTGATCAATTTTGAGGGCGAAGTCGTAGGAAGCCTCGAACTTTCCGACGCCGTGTTCGGTGCGCCCATTCACGTTCCTGCGATGCACCAGGTTGTTGTGGCTCATTTGGCCAATGCGCGGCAGGGGACTGCAAGCGCCAAAACACGAGGAGAAGTGAGCGGCGGAGGGCGCAAGCCCTTCAGGCAGAAACACACCGGACGGGCCCGGGCCGGTAGCACACGTTCCCCGCTGTGGTTGAAAGGTGGCGTCGCTCATGGACCGAAACCGCGCGATTACAGCCAGAAAGTCAACCGCAAGGTGCGTCAGCTGGCGATGCGGAGCGCACTTTCGCTAAAGGCGACCGAGGATCGGATGCTCATCCTGGAGAACGGGGATTTCGGGACTCACAAGACCAAGGCGATGCTCGCGTTTTTGGGTAAGGTCGAAGCGACCCGCAAGCCTCTGATGGTGATCGACGAGTCGAACGCGAACCTGTACCGCTCCGTGGCGAACATCCCCGGGGCTAAAGTGCTCCACGTGGACAGCCTGAATGTCTATGACATCCTGAACCACGAGCACCTGATCATGACGCTTGCGTCCGCCCAGAAACTGCAGGAGGTGTACGGCCGATGAATCTCGTTGCGCATGATGTGATAATCCGGCCGATCATCACGGAGAAATCGAACCGCCAGATGGAGCACAACAAGTACGCCTTCGAGGTTCATCCGAAGGCCAACAAGGTGCTGATCCGCCAGGCGGTCGAGGAAGTCTTCAAGGTGAAGGTCGAAAGCGTCAACACGATCAAGGTTCGCTCCAAGCCGAAGCGCTTGGGCGTGTTCCTGGGGCGTTCCCGCTCGTGGAAGAAAGCCATCGTGACCCTTGCCGCGGGAGAGCGCATCAAGTTCTTTGAAGGCGCGAGTGCGTAGGGAACGAGAGGAGAACGAACATGCCGATGAAAAAATTCAAACCCACAACGCCGAGCCGCCGGACGATGGCGAACTCGGATTACAAGGAAATCACCTCGACAAAGCCCGAAAAAAGCCTGCTTGAGCCTCTCAGGAAAACAGCGGGCAGAAACAACACCGGTCGGGTGACGATGCGCCATCGGGGCGGGGGAAACAAGCGCCAGTACCGCAAGATCGATTTCAAGCGCGACAAGATCGGAATCCCCGGCAAAGTGGCGACGATCGAGTACGATCCGAACCGTTCGGCGAGGATCGCGCTGGTCCACTACGCGGACGGTGAGAAACGCTACATCCTGGCCCCCTCCGGCCTTTCCGTGGGGGCGCAGATCATGGCGGGTCCCGGGGCCGACATCAAACCGGGCAACGCGCTAAAAATGATGGATATCCCGGTGGGTACCGTCGTCCACAACATTGAACTCGAACCGGGCCGAGGCGGAGTCCTGGTCCGCTCTGCCGGATCCAGCGCGCAGCTGATGGCAAAAGAAGGCAAGTACGCCTACGTCCGGATGCCCAGCGGGGAGCTGCGGCTCGTCCTCCAGCAGTGCATGGCCACGATCGGTCAGGTGGGGAACGAAGAACACGAGAACGTTGTGGATGGGAAAGCTGGAAAAACTCGCTGGCTTGGCCGTAGACCGAAGGTCCGCGGAATGGTCATGAATCCCGTCGATCATCCGATGGGCGGCGGCGAGGGGTGCAGCAAGTCGAACAAGCATCCTGTTTCTCCATGGGGGACTCCAGCCAAGGGATACAGAACCCGCAAATCGAAGCCGTCCGACAAGATGATCGTTCGGCGTCGGTACGCGAAGTAGAGGCTGAGGAGGGAAGGACATGGCAAGGTCCACGAAGAAGGGCCCCTTTGTCGAGCTGAAGCTCCTGCACCGGGTCGAAATGATGAACGAAACGTCAAAAAAGGCCGTCATCAAGACCTGGTCGAGGCGCTCGACGATTGTGCCCGCCATGATCGGGCACACCATCGCGGTTCATAACGGGAAAACGCACATTCCCGTGTTCATCACGGAAAACATGATCGGGCACAAGCTCGGCGAGTTTGCACCGACGCGCAAGTTCGGGGGACATGCCGGGCAGGAACGCGCTTCCGGTGTGAAGTAGGGGGTTGAGGAAGAGATGGAAGCCAGAGCGATCTCAAAGGGACTGAACATCTCCCCGACGAAGCTGCGGCAGGTAATCAGCCTGATTCGCGGGAAAAGAGCGGATGAAGCCCTCGCAATCCTGAAGTTCACCCCCAAGAAGGCGGCGCGGTACGTGGAAAAGGCATTGCAGAGCGCGTTGGCCAATGCGGACAACAATTACGGAATGGATGTTGACAAGCTTGTCGTTTCCGAAGCCTTTGCCGACCGGGGAACTGCCATGAAGCGGTTTCGCCCCGTCTCGATGGGCCGGGCTCATCCGTTCAAGCGGACGTCCAGCCACTTGACCATCGTGGTCTCGGAACGCTAAGGAGGGGTGACCGTGGGTCAGAAGATTCATCCCGTGGGGATGCGGTTGGGCATCATTCGCGACTGGGAGTCCAAGTGGTTCGCCAGTGGAAGGAACTATGCGAAGAACCTTCATCAGGATCTCGAGCTCCGGCAGTGGATCATCGACCGCTGGAAGGCAGCGGGGGTCTCGAAGGTGGAAATCGAGCGGATCGGGAACGTTATCGCGTTTACGGTTTCGACCGCCCGGCCTGGGGTAGTGATCGGGAAAGGCGGCACGGAAATCCAGAAGGTCCGTGAAGAACTTCAGGCCAAGACCGGGCTTCGGGTCATGATCAATGTCCAGGAGATCAAAAACCCGGATATGGAAGCGTCGATCCTGGCGGAGAGCGTCGCCTCCTCGCTGGAAATGCGGGTCAGCTTCCGCCGCGCAATGAAAAAGGCGATTTTCCGTGCCATGAAATCCGGCGCGAAAGGGATCAAGGTCCAGTGCGGGGGACGGCTGGGCGGGGCCGAAATCGCGAGAACGGAATGGTATCTCGAGGGCCAGCTCCCTCTTTCGACCCTGAGAGCCGATATCGATTACGGCTTTGCCGAAGCCAAGACGATTTACGGAGTCATCGGCGTCAAGGTTTGGGTTTACCGTGGCGATGCCGCCTACAAGGCCCGGAAGACGGCCAAAGAGGGCGCAAAGGAAAGGGGTTAATGCACCATGCTTATGCCTAGCCGCGTTAAATACAGGAAACCCTTCCGAAGGCCCCTGAGTGGTCGAGCGAAGGGAGCCACCCAGGTGGATTTCGGGGATTTCGGCTTGCAGGCGCTGGATTGTGCCTGGATCACCGCAAGGCAGATCGAAGCGGCCCGAGTCGCGATCTCCAGAAAAATGAAAAAGGGCGGCAAGATCTGGATCCGGATTTTCCCGGACCGTCCGTTTACGAAGAAACCGCTGGAAACCCGAATGGGAAAGGGAAAAGGCAACCCCGAATTCTGGGTTGCCCCGGTCAAGAGAGGGCGGATCATGTTTGAGATCGCCGGTGTCCCTCGGGAAGTTGCCGAGGAAGCCTTCATCACGGCGGGTCACAAACTGCCGATCAGGGTCCGGTTTGTTGCCCGGGAAGGGCTGGGTGGTGAATAGACCATGAAGGCAAAGGATTTCAGGGATCTCACGTTGGAAGAGCTTCAGGACAAGCATCGCCAGTACAAGGAAGAACTTTTCAACCTGCGCTTCCAGAGCGCCATCGGGCAGCAGGGAAACCATAGTCGAATTTCGGAAGTCAAGCGGACCATCGCACGAATTCTCACGGTGAAGCGCGAGAAGGAAATTGCCATGGAACGCGCGACGGCAAGGAGGTAGCGGACGATGGAGGAAAGAACCTCTCATCGGAAGACGCGGATTGGCACCGTCGTCAGCAATAAAATGCAAAAGACGATCGTGGTCCGGGTGGACCGGATGGCAAAGCATGCGCTCTATGGCAAGCCGGTGCTGAAATTCAAGAAGTATATGGCACACGACGAAGAAAATACCTGCCGGATCGGCGACCAGGTGCTGATCGAAGAAACGCGCCCCCTGAGCGCCCATAAGCGGTGGGTGCTGAAGGAAGTCCTGCGCCGTGCCCCGATCCTCGGTACGGAAACCGGCGGCGAGGAGGCGTAGGAAATGATTCAGCTCAGGACGGTTCTCAACGTTGCTGACAATTCCGGCGCCAAGAAGATCATGTGCGTCCATGTGGTGGGCGGCAGCCAGAGATTCGTGGGTTCGGTCGGGGATGTCATCGTCGCCTCTGTGAAGGAAGCCATCCCGAACAGCAACATCTCGAAAGGGCAAGTGGTCAAGGCCGTGATTGTCCGGACCAGCAAGGAGATCAGGAGGAAAGACGGTTCGTACGTCCGTTTTGATGACAATGCCGCGGTCATCATCGACAACAACGGGGACCCGAAGGGAACTCGCATCTTCGGTCCCGTTGCCAGGGAGCTTCGCGAGAAGAAGTATATGCGGATCGTCTCGCTGGCCCCTGAGGTAGTGTAGGAGGCTCTTGTCATGGGAAAGATGAGAATAAAGAAAGGCGACCGGGTCCACGTCATTTCCGGGAAGGACGCGGGGAAGGAAGGGAAAGTTCTCCGGCACATCCCCTCCAAGGACATGATCGTCGTTGAAGGGGTCAACCTTGCGACCAAGCACGTCCGCCCGACCCAGAAGAACCCGAAGGGCGGGATCATCAAACAGGAAACCCCGTTCTATGCGGCGAAGGCCATGCTCGTTTGCCCCGCATGCGGAAAGCCCACGCGAGTCGCCCGAGCGTTCATGGACGACGGGCGAAAGGTGCGGCTCTGCAAAAAGTGCGGGGAAATCGTCGACAAGGTGTAGGGAGGAGGCTTCTTTGACCATGGTTCCGCGTTTGCAGACAAAGTATAAGGAAGAGGTCGTCCCGCGCCTGATGAAGGAATTTTCCTACAAAAACGTCATGGAAACGCCGCGCATCGAAAAAGTGGTCGTGAATATCGGTGTCGGCGAGGCGAAGGTCGACATCAAGTATATGGATGCAGCGATCAGCGAGCTGGCCCAGATCACGGGGCAGCGGCCCGTCCTGAAACGGGCAAAGAAATCGGTCGCGGGGTTCAAGCTTCGTGAAGGGATGCCCGTCGCATGCGCTGTCACCCTGCGGGGAACAAAAAAATGGGAGTTCCTGGACCGGCTTTTGTCTTTGGCCCTGCCCAGGATCAAAGACTTCCAGGGGGTTTCCCGCAAAGGATTTGACGGCCGAGGGAATTTCAATCTCGGGCTGAAGGAGCAGCTGATCTTCCCCGAGATCGACTACGACAAGGTTATCCGTGTCCGCGGCATGAACATCACGATCGTCACGACGGCGAAGAGCGACGAAGAGGCCTACCTCCTTCTCAAGGAGCTGGGTATGCCCTTCAGTCGTTAAGGAGGTCATTCAAGATGTCGAGAACGGCCCTTGAAGTCAAGGCGAAGAGGGAACCGAAGTTCAAGGTGCGCAAGGTGAATCGATGCCCTCTTTGTGGGCGCGTTCATTCCGTGTTGCGCAAGTTCAACATGTGCCGTTGCTGCTTCCGGAAGCTGGCCCGTGAGGGGAAAATCCCCGGCGTGGTCAAGTCGAGCTGGTAGCGGCTAGAGCAAAAGGAGGCAGAGGAAATGTACGTGACCGATCCCATAGCGGATATGCTCACGCGCATCCGGAATGCGAATACGGTTTTCCAGGAAACCGTTGATATCCCGATGAGCAAAATGAAGCTCGAGATCGCGAAGATCCTCAAGGAA
>JAAYVK010000001.1 GCA_012517195.1 Synergistaceae bacterium
GATTCATGCTCGAATTGCGGGCGGTGCGAGGCGGCCTGCCCCACTGCCTGCCTTTCAGCCCGGGACAGGAAAGTGGAAAGTGACCGGTGCGTGCTGTGCCTGTCCTGCGTTGAAGCCTGCCCCGGCGGCGCGCTCAGGCTGACGGTCCTGCCGACCGGGGAAGGGCTGCAAAGAAGGAATTTCCTTCGAGCCGCCTGGGGGCTAGGTGCCGCCCTGGGCCTCGCCTCGATCCGCCGGTTCCGTGAACCTTCATCGATTCCGGGAACCGCGGAGGCGGCAGGGCCGCCCATCTCTCCCCCCGGTTCGCGTAGCCATGAAAACTTCAGCCAGAAGTGCATCGCCTGCTCCGCCTGCGTGAGAGCCTGTCCCGCAGGGATTATCCGCCCGGCCCTGTTGGCCTGGGGGGCTTCGGGGCTTTTCCAGCCCCGCCTTGACTACGATTTCGGCTACTGCCAGTTCGAATGCAATTCCTGCACCGCTGTCTGCCCGGCGGGGGCCATCGAGCCCCTGTCTCTGGAGGCCAAGCAGCGCGTACAGATCGGCCGGGCCCAGTTTCACCGGAATGCCTGCATCGTGGTAAAAAACGGCACGGCCTGCGGGGCGTGCTCGGAACACTGTCCCACCCAGGCCGCCCACATGGTCCCTTACCGGGACGGGCTCTCGATCCCGGCAATTGACCCGTCCCTTTGCATCGGATGCGGAGCCTGCCATTTCGCTTGCCCCGCGGCCCCGAAGGCAATGACCGTGAGGGGGCTGCCCACCCACGGGACCGCCAAATCGGTGACGGACCCCGGTGATGGACCGGTGCTGGATCCGCTGGAGGAATTTCCCTTTTAGGCTTCAGGGGTAAACAACGGAAAGGAGTGACCGGAATGAATCTTGGAATGGGAGAGATCCTCGTGCTTCTGACACTTGCCCTGCTTCTGTTCGGGGCAAAAAGGCTGCCCGAGATCGGAAGATCCGCGGGAAGCGCCATCCGCGAATTCAAGAAGGGGTTCGAGGCGGGAGAACCGGAAGAAAAGGAAAAGGAGAATCGGGAGAACAAGCGTGAAGAGTGAGGGAGATTTCACCGAACACCTGGAGGAACTCCGCCGCAGGATCCTGGGTGTCCTGCTCTTCTTCCTCGCGGCCTTCGCCCTCCTGTTTTTTCTCTCCGATCACCTCGTGGCTTTCCTGCAGGCTCCCATCGAGGGACTCGGGCTTTCGCTCTATTATTTCAAACCCTATGAGAAATTCCTGACCTACATGAGGATCGCCTTCTGGGGCGGGGTGATCCTGTCTCTTCCCCTGGCCGTCCTCCAGGCAAGCCTGTTCGTCTACCCGGCCCTTCGAAAGAATGAGGTGCGGTATTTCCTTTTTGCCGTCCTCGCGGCGCCCCTGCTTTTCGCCGCGGGTTCGGCTTTCGCCTACCGGGTGATCGCCCCTCTCGCGTTCCGGTTCTTTCTTTCCTTCTCACCGGGAGACAATGTCCTGCCCTTCTGGGGATTCGGCGAGTACGCCTCCTTCCTCTTCGCCCTCATGGTCGCGGCAGGCCTTGTGTTCCTGCTGCCCCTTTTCCTGCTGCTCCTTGTCGGGACAGGACTCGTGAATACCCAGACCCTGTCCCGCCTGCGCCCGTGGGTCATCATGGCCATTGCCCTGGCGGCAGCCCTGCTCACACCGCCAGACGTGGTTTCGCAAATCCTTTTGGGGGTCCCCCTTTACCTGCTCTTCGAGGGGAGCCTGCTGGTGGGAAAACTCCTGGAGAAATAGGGCTTTCACGTTTACTTGAAGCCCATCAGGGCCTTGACCTTGTTTGTGTTCTCCGTTGAGGTCAACTTCTCCAGCAGGAGGAACGCTACCTCGAAAGCGGTGGAAGGGTTGTACGAGGTGATGATGTTCCCGTCAACGACGATCCGGCTGTCGGGGACCACGACGGCACCCAGCTCCGCCAGCTGCTTCTGCCTCCACCCCCCGATGTTGTACGTGGTGGCCCTGCGCCCCTTCAACACCCCGCTTTTTGCAACGGCAAGAGCCGCAACGCAAACGGTGGCAATGACCTTTCCCTGCCGGTCGAACTCACGGATCGCCTCCAGGAAGGGTTCGCTGAAGGCTCCGCGGTAAAAATGGGCTTCCTCGAAACCGCCCGGGATCGCCAGGGCGTCGAACTCGTCCACCTTCAGGTCTTCGAGCAGCATCTCGGGGATCACGGTGAAGTTCCAGGTGCACTTCAACTCCGGGAGGGTCCCGCAGGTCACGACCTTTGTGGATCCGTCCCCCTCGTAGAGGTTCCAGCCCAGGACATCGGTAAAGACGCTGGCTTCGACGGCTTCGAACCCGTCCGCAAGGAGCAGGCAAACCTTCTTCAATGACAATCACCCTTTCCTGGTCAATTCTTCAGCAACGGTTGTGCTTGCCGGAACACTCTTCAAGATCGACCCGGATGACGACGATCCGTTCCAGGGCTTGCGGCGGAAAGGCGTATTCCTTTCCCGTGACCTGGACCATGATGGCATTCAGCCCCCGGGCTTTCTCTTCAGCACCTTCGAGAAAAACAGCCTTGCCCGAGGCGATGACGCTCCGGTACTTCATGCTGAAGCTGCATGCCGCTTCGGCGGGAATGAGTTCGACGTCCTTCTCGAACTCCAGGCAAACGTTCGGGTTCTTTCGCAGGATTTCGATTTTTCTCCCTTCGGTCGCGGAGTGGAGGAAAACACTCCCGTCCCGATAACCGTAGTTCATGGGGACCACGTAAGGAATCTCCCCATCGCAAAGCCCCATCCTGCAGACAAGGGCTTCCCTGAGTATCGATTCCATTTCCGCCGGGTCGGTGATCGCCCTGTCGCTCCTCCTCATCCCTGGTCGCCTCTTTTCCCGTGGATTTTTTTGCCGTACCCCCTATCTTAATCTTGAACAGGGATCGGTACATCCACCTCGCCTCTTTTCGTGCTTTGTCGGTGTTTGGGCATTATGATTAGGGAGTGGGTGTTCCGGAGAACGGGGGAATGGGAGGGAAGGCAGAGGATGTCGAAAATTTTGAGCGGAGTGCACGAGGCGATCGGCAACACGCCCATGGTCCACCTCTCGCGTATCGCAGCGCATGCCGGTGTTGAAGGCAATATTTTCGCGAAAATGGAATACCTGAACCCAGGATTCAGCAAGAAGGACCGTATCGCGCTGCAGATGATCGAAGAAGCGGAAGAGGCGGGTCTCCTGAAGAAGGGACAGTGCGTCGTTGAACTCACCAGCGGCAATACGGGTACC
>JAAYVK010000098.1 GCA_012517195.1 Synergistaceae bacterium
GGACCGGCATCCCTGGCTTCGACTATTGCCTGAATCCCTATGTCGGATGTGCCCATGCCTGTGTTTATTGCTATGCCTCGTTCATGAGCCGTTTTAGGGATCATGCTGAAGAGTGGGGAAGATTCCTGGATGTCAAGGTGAACTTCGCGGCCGCATTAAACAGGCAGCTGCATGCTTGCAGGAAAAAGCAGGAAGGGAAAGTCCTGCTTGGAACGGTAACAGATGCCTACCAGCCGGCGGAAGCAGACTATCGGCTTACCCGTTCGAGCCTGGAAATCCTGGCGGATTACCAGCTGCTGGATGTCCATATCCTGACGAAGTCGGCCCTGGTCCGCCGGGATGTTTCGATTCTGCGCAGGTTTCGGTCCTGTTCAGTGGGGTTCACCATCACCACCATGGATCGGAAGATCTCGGGAATCATTGAGCCCGGGGCCTCCCCCCCGGATCTCCGGCTGGCGGCAGCACGGGAATTGCAGTCCTCGGGGATTCCCGTATGGGTTTTCATTGCTCCGCTGCTGCCGGGATTGACCGACTCGGAGGCATCTTTGGGGGCTCTTTACCGGGCTCTTCGCGAGGCCGGCATCAGCGAAGTGCAGGCTGACCCCCTCAATCCCTACCCGGCGATTGTGAGCCGTCTGCGTGCCTTGTACCGGCGTCATTTCCCGTGGGCCTTGACTGCCTTGGTCGAATCCCTTCAAAACCCGGGACAATATCGGCAAAAACTGGATGAACGGGTCCTGAGGCTGGGAAACGGGGAGGGCCCGATGCAGGAATTCGGCCTGTAATCCAGCCTGGACACGGTCCTGAAAGATCTGAACAGCTGCACGGGCCGTTCCCGGCTGAGCGGGCGAGCACCTGGCGGCTTTGGCAGGTGTGATCGCGAGAAACCAGGAAAGCCTGGATCTCCGGTTCCTGCGTGAACAAGCCGGTTCAAACACGGAAGGAGGCTTCATGAAATGGATATTCCACGGATCTTCAACATCACGGAAAGCGCTCACCGTATCCATAACCCTTTCACGCCGGAAAAGCTTGCCGCTCTCGGCGAAGCGCTGCGCCTGGAAAAGGGGGCAAGGGTGCTTGACCTCGGCAGCGGTTCGGGGGAAATGCTGTGCACCTGGGCGCGCGACTACGGGATCATCGGCACGGGAATCGACATGAGCCAGTTGTTCACCGAAAAAGCGAAACTCCGTGCAGAAGAGCTTGGCGTTGCAAATCAGGTTCAGTTCATCCATGGCGATGCAGCTGGTTATGTCTCCGAGGAGAAAGTCGATGTAGCAGCCTGCGTCGGTGCCTCGTGGATCGGCGGAGGAGTGGCAGGCACGATCGATCTCCTGGCGCGAAGCCTTCGAGCCGGTGGAATGATCCTCTTCGGCGAGCCTTTCTGGCGGCAGTTGCCGCCGACGGAAGAGGTTGCCAGGGAGTGCCATGCCAACTCCATCTCCGACTTTCTCATGCTTCCGGAACTCCTGGCGTCTTTTGGCTCCCTTGGCTACGACGTCGTTGAAATGGTTTTGGCCGACCAGGACGATTGGGATCGATACGAAGCGGCCAAATGGCTCACCATGCGCAGATGGCTTGAAGCCAATCCGGAGGACGAATTAGCTCAGGAAATTCGTGAGAAACTGACCACGGAACCCGCGCGTTACGCGGCTTATACACGTGAATACCTGGGTTGGGGTGTGTTTGTGCTGATGGCGCGGTGACGAGTTGTGGCATTCGGAGTAACCAATCGGGCGAAAGCGCGCGATTAAGCGCGGAACGCAGCGAAGAGAAGTCGGAACAACCGGCCGCGAACTGGCAGGCGCAGAGAACATCCCTGGATTCTACCTGCAATAGTCCTCCAGTGTCACAAGGGTATATCCTTCCTTCTCC
>JAAYVK010000020.1 GCA_012517195.1 Synergistaceae bacterium
CTTCGATTCCTTCCATCCGGCCGAGATAGCTCATGACCAGGTCCCGGCGCCTCCGGTATTCCCGGATCATCGCTTCGACGTCGGCATCCGCTTCGTCGATGGCCCTGGCGACACCGGCCTGTGCGAAGGATGTAACGCAGGTCGTCAGGTTCTGGTGGCATTTCGAGGCGTACCTCTTCATCTCGGGCGGGACGATGGCCCAGCCGATGCGCCAGCCGGTCATGGACCACGTCTTGGAAGCCGTCCCGATGGTGACTGTCCTTTCCGCCATTCCCGGGAGGGTGGCGATGCTGATGTGTTCTCCCTCGTACAGGAATTTTTCGTAGCATTCATCCGAGATGACGAGGAGGTCTTTTTCCCGGGCGAGCTGGGCGATCTCTTCAAGGTCCTCCCTGCTTAGCACGGCCCCGGTGGGATTGTTCGGGGAATTGATGAGCAGGATCCGGGATTTATCGGTGATCGCGTTCCGGATGTCCTGGACCTGGAGCCGGAATTCGTTTTCCATTCTGCACTGGACGGGCCTCACTCGGCCGTCGGCAAGAGCCACCTGGTCCGTATAGGCCGGGAAAAACGGGGAGGGGATGATCACCTCGTCTCCTGCCTCCAGTACCGACAGGAAGGTGATCACGAGCGCTTCGGACGCCCCTGCCGTGACGATTACCTGCGTGTCGGGGTTCACGTCGAGGCGGTTTTCCTTTTGGTATTTCCTGGCGATGGCTTCGCGCAGCGCCCTTGTCCCGTTGATGTCCGTGTAATGCACGTCGCCCGCCTGCAGGGCCTCGATGACGGCTTTCTTGGCGCATTCGGGGGAATCGAAATCGGGCCGGCCGATCTCCATGTGGATGATGCTGCGCCCTTTTTTCTCCAGTTCGGCGGCTTTTGAAACGATCTCCATGATCCCCCCTTCGAGAGGGATGGATTTCATCCGGGCGTTGGGAAAATGTATGTTCCGCATGAGAAAACCCTCCTTTCGCTCCTCTTTCCGGCGGATTTTCCGTTCGCCGGCGGGACGATCCTGCTTCTGTTTCTGCTACAATGTACCTTATCACAAGGGGCTTTGGAAGAAACCAGCAAGGCAAGGGAAGCAGAAAAAAGGGGGGGAGATTCAGAATGAGGAAAACGCTTTTCTTTCTGGCGGCACTGAGTCTGTGCTTTCTCGCTTTTTCGGGCCCGGCCCAGGCGGTGACGACGATCAAGATCGGGCATGTCCTGAACACCGACCACTCCTGGCACACGTGCCTTTTGGGCTTTGCGGAGGACGTGAAGAAAGCCACGAACGGGAGAGTGGAAATCCAGGTCTATCCCAGCAGCCAGCTGGGAAGCGAAAAAGACATGATCGAGGGGTTGACCCTGCAGACCGTTAACGGCGGACTGATCGGCGGGGGCTCCTTCCAGACCCTGGATCCGAAGTTCGGGATCGAGGCGCTCCCCTACGCCTGGCCTACGCACGAATCCGCCTACAGGGCCCTGGACGGAGAGCTGGGGAAGCGCCTCCTGGACATTCTCGCGAAGAAGGGAATCGTGGGACTGGCCTGGTGGGAAAACGGGTTCCGGCATATCACCAACAACAAGCGCCCGATCGTGAAACCAGAGGATCTCGCGGGGCTGAAGATCCGTGTCACCCCGGACAAGATGCGTCTCGATACGTTCAAGATCCTGGGAGCTTCCCCGATGCCCGTGAACTTCGGCGAGCTGTACACGGCCCTTCAGCAGGGCGTGGTCGACGGCCAGGAGAATCCCTTCGCGATCATCTATTCAAGTGCCTTTTACGAGGTGCAGAAGTACCTTTCCCTTTCGGGGCACATCTGGGGTTCGGCCCTGCTCTGCGTGAACAGTTCGGTCTGGAACCAAATCTCCCCGGAGGACCAGAAGACGATCCTCAAGCTTGCGGCAAAGTGGCGGGATGAGCAGCGGCGCCTGACGGTCAAGCAGGAGGGAGAGTTCCTGGCGAAGCTGAAGGAAAAGGGAATGAAGGTCAACGAAGTGGACAAGGCGGCCTTCAAGAAGGCTGTCCAGCCTGTATGGGCCAGCTACGAGGAAGTCTTCGGCAAGGATCTCCTGGACCTGGTCCGCAAATACGGCGGGAAATAGCGGATGCCGGTTCGTAAGTCCAGTCTCCTCGAGAGGGCCTTCCGCCCTCTCGAGGTTTTGTTGGCAATCAGCATCATTGCCGTGTTCATCGAGGTCCTGGCGGAGGTCGCTGCGCGCTACCTCCTGCACCTTCCCGTTCCCTGGGGTGCGGAGGTCTCGCAAACGCTTCTGGTGTGGATCACCTTCCTGGGGGCCGCGCTGGCGCTGTTTTGCGGAGAGCACATGGCGATCAACCTGCTGCTGGACCGGATTTCATCGGCCAAGGTCCGCAAAAGCCTCGAAGTTGCCGGCGAATTGGCAATCCTGGCCTTTCTGATGGTGGGCATCTTCGGGGGGAGCCAGGTCGTGCTCCGGACCTGGAGCATGCAAACCACAGCCCTGCAGATCCCGGCGGGAATTCTCTACCTGGCTTTCCCCCTGGGATGTTTCCTCATGGTGCCCGTCGTCCTCCGCAGCCTCTATCTCAAGATCCGCAAGGAGTGACCCCCTCTTGCTAACCCTCATGGGAATCCTCGCCGCCTGCATCCTGTTTGGAGTGCCGATCGCCTTTTCGATCGCCATCTCCGGAACGGCCTATCTTCTGTTCGAATCGACGGTTCCCGTTCTAGTCGCCGCTCAAAGGATGGTGGTCGGGGTCGATTCCTTCACCCTGCTGGCCATCCCGCTTTTCCTCCTGGCGGGGGCACTGATGGCGGAAGGAGACATCACTCCCAGGATCATGCGCTTTGCCTCTAGCCTGGTGGGGCACATCCCGGGCGGCATGGCCATGGTCATGGTGGTTTCCTGCATGCTCTTCGGGGCCATTTCGGGATCCGGCGTGGCGGATGTGGCCGCGATCGGCTCGATCCTGCTTCCTGCCATGAAAAACCAGGGCTACAAGCCGGCCTTCAGCGCTTCCCTGCTGGGCTGCGCGGGGTCGCTGGGAACGGTCATCCCGCCCAGCATCGTGATGGTCGTCCTCGGGGTCAGCATGGGAACTTCCATCGGCAAGCTTTTCCTTGGCGGGGTCATTCCGGGGCTGATCACCGGCGGGGCCCTCATGGCGATTTCCTACGTTTTCGCTCGGAAGGAGAACTACCCCAGGCTTCCGAAGGCCGATTTTCGAGAGGTGATTCGCTCCTTCCGGGGAGCGGCCCTGCCGCTTCTGACCCCGGCCATCATTATCGGGGGCATCCTGCAGGGGATTTTTACGGCGACCGAAGCCGGTGGCGTGGCCGCCTTTTACGCCCTGGTCCTCTCGAAGTTCGTGTACAAAAAGATCAGCTGGACCCGCTTCTTCGAGATCTGCCTGGAGGTGGCCAAGACCAGCGCCGTGGTGCTTTTCATCATTGCGGCGGCCAACCTCTTCGGGTGGGTCCTGACCGTCGAAAACATTCCCCAGAAGATCGCTTCCGCTATCCTGGCAATCTCGAGCAACTACTGGGTCATCATCGTCCTCTTCAACCTTTTGCTGCTGGTCCTGGGGATGTTCATGGAAACCATCGCCATCGTCATCATCCTGGTCCCGATCTTTTTGCCGATCATGCAGCAGATCGGGGTCGACCCGGTCCACCTGGGGGTTATGATGTGCGTCAACCTCGCGATCGGCGCCAACACGCCACCCCTGGGAGTGGATCTCATCACGGCCTGCAAGGTGGCGGGGATCCCCTACGAGGCTTCGTTCCGGTACATCTACTTTTTCATCGCGGCCATGATCGTCTCCCTGGTCCTGCTGATCGCCTTCCCGCCCCTTGCGACGTACATCCCGAACCTTTTGATGAAGTGATTTTTTTCGGC
>JAAYVK010000021.1 GCA_012517195.1 Synergistaceae bacterium
ACGTGCGACATCGCCAACTCCTCCCGTTTCATGAAGGAAGCCGAGATCAAGCTCGCCGTTGAAAAGGGAATCTACCCCGTACCTTTCGCCGTGGCCATCGACGCCATCGTCCCGATCGTTCACCCCTCCAACCCCGTGAAGAACCTGACCACCCAGCAGCTCCAGGAGATCTACACGGGAAAAATCACCAGCTGGAAACAGGTCGGCGGTGAAGACAAGCCGATCGTCGTGGTGGGCCGGGACACCAGCTCGGGCACCTACGAGGTCTGGGAAGAAAAGATCCTGAAGAAGGAAAAGGTCACCCCGAAGGCCCAGGTCGTTGCCTCCTCCGGCGCCATGCTCCAGACGGTCTCAAGGAACAAGTACGCCATCGGCTATGACGGCCTCGGCTACGCGGACGACAAGTCCGTCAAGATGCTGACCGTTAACGGAGTCAAGGCCGATGCGAAAACCGCCCGCAGCGGCAAGTACGCGGTTTCCCGCTATCTCTTCGTCTTCACCAAGGGCTGGCCGACCGGCGACGTCCTCGACTTCGTCAACTACATGCAGAGCGACGAGGGACAGAAGATCGTCGCAAAGCAAGGCTTCGTCCCCCTGCGCTAACCGTTGGGGACAAGGCTCGGGCTGAGATCGTCCTCAAACATGGAACCTGGCCGGGAGGCCCGCATCCGGAAATAGGGTGCGGGCCCCGGTTTGAGCATGAAAGAGGGGATTCGGAATTGAAGGAAGCGATGAAGGGAGACATCCTCCCGAGAAGGATTATCACCGGCGTTGCCCTGACGGGGATGACCATCATGATCTTCATCCTGTTTTTCCTGGTCAAAGAGAGCCTCCCCATCCTCAGGGAAGTCACCCTTCTTCAGATCCTTACCGGGAAAGAATGGTACCCGACCTACGACCCGCCGTCGTTCGGCATGCTGCCCCTGATCGCCGGTTCGGTCTCCGTGACGATGCTTTCAGCCCTCCTGGCGATTCCCCTCAGCCTGGGGCTGGCCATTTTCCTCTCGGAGGCCTGCCCGCGCCTTCTCCGGGAGATCTTCAAACCCACGCTGGAAATCCTGGGGTTCCTTCCTTCCGTCGTCCTGGGCTTCATCGGGATGATGGTCCTGGCTCCCTGGCTCCAGGAGAAGCTGGATCTCATGACGGGGCTGAACCTGCTAAACGCCTCCATCCTGATGGGCATCATGATCGTGCCGATCGTCGCCTCCATCGCGGAGGACAGCCTGTCCTCCGTTCCCGACGACCTTCGGGACGCTTCCTACGCCATGGGGGCAACGAGGTGGGAAACGACAACCCGGGTTGTTTTTCCCGCCGCCCTGCCGGGAATTCTCGAGGCCTGCCTCCTCGGGGTCATGCGGGCGGTGGGAGAAACGATGGTGGTCCTGATGGCGGCGGGGGGGTCGGCGGTGATCCCGAAATCCCTCTTTGACGCCGTGCGCCCGCTCACCTCCACCATCGCCGCGGAGATGGGGGAAACCCCGGTGGGGTCGGGACACTACCACGCCCTGTTCTTTGCGGGGCTCCTGCTGTTTCTCTTTACGTGGGCGATCAACCTCTTCGCTGCCCGGATCGAAGCCAGGGGAAGGAAGTGGCGCGAATGAAATCCCGCTTCCTGAAGGACCGTCTCGCAACCGCCGTTCTCTGGAGCTGCATGGGGGCTGTCCTTGTCATCCTCGGAGGGATTCTCGTGTTCCTCGTCGTCCAGGGAGCGGGAGCCCTTTCGTGGGAGTTCATCACCCAGCCGCCGCGCGACTCCATGACGAAGGGCGGGATCCTGACCCCCCTGATCGGGACCATTCAGCTTGTGCTCGTCGCCATGGCCTTCGCGTTCCCGGTTGGCGTCCTGACCGCGGTCTACCTGAACGAATACGCATCCACAGACCGGTTCACCGGTCTGCTGCGGCTTGCCGTCAGGAGCCTGGCGGGAGTGCCAAGCGTTGTTTTCGGACTGTTCGGTCTCAGCCTCTTCGTGATCTTCCTCAAATTCGGATCGAGCCTTCTCTCAGCCGGGCTGACCCTGGGATGCCTGGCTTTGCCCGTCATCGTCGGAGCGTCCGAGGCGGCGCTCAAAGCGGTTCCGCAGGACTATCGGGATGCCTCCTACGCCATGGGGGCCACCCGGTGGCAGACCATCCGCAAGGTCGTCCTGCCGGCCGCTTTCCCTGCGATTCTGACCGGCGGAATCCTCAGCATCGGCCGCGTCGCCGGCGAGACCGCCCCGATCATCTTCACCGGCGCTGCCTTTTTCACGCCGGACATCGCGAGAAGCCTCTTCAGCCAGGTCATGGCGCTTCCCTATCACGTCCTGATTCTGGCCACGGCCGGGACGAACATCGAAGAAACCCGCGGCATCCAGTACGGAACGATCCTCGTCCTTCTGCTGGTCGTCCTTGGAATCACGCTGACAGGTGTCATCTGGCGCGCCCGGCTGCGGATGCGCTCTTCCCGTTAGCCTCGGGAAAAAGGAAAGGAGAACCCACGGTGTCCAGGATGAAATTCCAGATTTCCAACCTGAATCTGTATTACGGACCAAACCAGGCATTGAAGGACGTGTCCATCGACCTGCCCGAAAGTTCCGTCACTGCCTTCATCGGGCCGTCCGGCTGCGGGAAAAGCACGTTTCTGCGCTGCCTGAACCGGATGAACGATTTCATCCCGCGGTGCCGCGTCGAGGGCCAGGTCCTGCTCGACGGAACCGACATTTACGCCCCCGGCACGGACGTGATCTCTCTCCGCAGGAGGGTGGGGATGGTTTTCCAGAAGCCGAACCCATTCCCCACCTCCATCTTCGACAACGTCGCCTATGGACCGCGGCTCCATGGAGTCACAGACCGGGGCACCCTTGAAGGGATCGTCCGGCAGAGCCTGGAGGGAGCCGCCCTCTGGGACGAGGTGCGCGACAAGCTGAACACGCCGGCCCTGTCGCTCTCGGGCGGACAGCAGCAGCGTCTCTGCATCGCCCGGGCGATCGCCGTCCAGCCGGAGGTCCTCCTGATGGACGAACCCACCAGCGCGCTGGACCCCATGTCCACGGCCCGGATCGAGGAACTCGTCAGGGAACTGAAAACGAAGTACACTGTCATCATCGTGACGCACAACATGCAGCAGGCGGCCCGCATTTCCGATCTCACCGCCTTCTTCCTCCTGGGCGAGATGGTCGAGGTGGGACCGACCCAGGAGATTTTTACCTCTCCATCTGACCGGCGGACGGAAGACTATATCACCGGGCGTTTCGGATAGAAAAGACCCGAGAAAGGGAGACCGGACCATGACTGAACTCAATGTGAGAAAGACCCAGGACGAGGCCCTGGACCGCATCCGGGAACAGCTCCTGAAGCTTGGCAACCTGGCCCAGGACGCGATCCGGAAAGCGGTGTGGGCACTCGAGAAGCAGGACGAGACCCTTTCAAGGGAAGTCCTGGAAGGGGACGATGTCCTCGACGACCTGGCTTCCGCCATCGAGGAGGGGTGCCTCCTTTTCACTGCCCGGTACCAGCCGGTGGCCCAGGACCTGAGGACGATCTCCGCCATCAACCGGATGGCCATTGACCTGGAACGGATCGGGGACCTCGGCGTCAGCATCGCAAAGATCACCCGGTTTTTCTTTGGCAAGACCCTCATCAAGCCCCTCATCGACATCCCCCGCATGGCGGAGATCGTGGAAGAGATGATCGACGGCACCATGCGGGCCTTCATCAACCGCGATGTTGAGGAAGCGAAACGGGTCTGCGCGATGGACGACATGCTCGACGACCTCGACCGGCAGATCTTTAACGAGCTGCTCCTGCTGATGATCGAAAACCCCCGGGTGATCGAGCAGGCCACCCAGCTCGTCCTGGTTTCCAGGGCCCTGGAACGGGCCGGAGACCACTCGACGAACCTCGCGGAAAAGACGATCTACATGGTGACCGGGAAGCACGTGAAAGCCAGCGAATTCCGAAGGAAGCGGGAGGAATAGCTCGTGGCGGGCGAGAGGATCCTGGTCGTCGACGACGAACCCGCGATCTCGGAATTGGTCTCTGAGGCCCTCAAGCGGCAAGGGTTCCGCGTGGATACAGCCGCTGACGGCGATACCGCCCTGGAAAAGGCGGAGAGCACCCTGCCCGATCTCATCCTCCTGGACCTCATGCTGCCCAAGCTGGACGGCTGGGAGGTCTGCCGAAGGCTAAAGAACCAGGCCTCGACGAAACGCATCCCCATCATGATGCTCACCGCCCGCAGGGACGAACGGGAGGTCATTGCGGGCCTGGAGATCGGGGCTGACGACTACCTGAAAAAACCCTTTTCCCTGGGAGAGCTCGTGGCCAGGGTCAAGGCCCTGCTGCGGAGAAGCGCTCCCGACCAGGCATCGGAGAAAGGGGTTCAGATCGGTCCCCTGAAGATCGATTTTGTCCGGGAAGAGGCGTTCCTTTCGGGGAACCTGCTTCCCCTGTCCCCGACAGAATACCGCCTGCTGGAAACCCTCGCCCGCCACCCGGGGCGAATGGTGAGCCGCGACGAGCTTTTGGCCAAAGTCTGGGGATACGTGGTGGGCGACACCCGGACGGTCGACGTGCACGTGTTCCGGCTGCGAAGAAAAATCGAGACGGATCCCGAGAACCCGAAGCTGCTTCATACGGTCCGTGGGAGAGGATTCCGGCTGGACTGGGAGGGTAACCATGAAGACCCTGCGCGGTAGGATGTTCGCCCTCGTGGCCGCGACGATCCTGCTGGCTCTTGCCCTGGGACTCACATTCGTCACGGATGTTCTCCAGGACCGGCTCAGGGAACAGGCCAACCGGGAGCTTTCCATCCAGACGGCCGCCCTGACCGAGGTCATCCAGACCCAGGGCCTGGAAACGATTTCGGCAAACCTGGACGAATGGCACCGCCTTCTCGGAGGACGCATCACCATCATCAGCGAAAACGGGCGGGTCCTCCTGGACAGCCTGACGGACGCGGAAAGCCTGGAAAACCACGGCAGAAGGCCGGAGGTGAAGGCCGCCCTCGAAGAGGGACAAGGGCAAGATATCCGCTTCAGCCGAAGCATCGGCACAAACATGATGTACCTGGCCCGGAGGGCCAGGACACCCGAGGGCAAAGACCTGATCGTTCGGACGGCGTACCCTCTTTCCTACCTGGAAGGAACCGTTTCCGCCGCCCGAAACCGTCTCATGCTGGGGCTGCTCCTGGCAGCCGCAGTGGCCGTGGCCATAGGGACGGTTTTCCTGCGCGGGATCACCCGCCCCCTATCACGGTTAACGGAAGCCGCCATCCGTCTTGAGCGGGGGGAACCAGCGGTCTTCCCGATGGACGGTACCGAGGAGGTCCGCACCCTTTCACGGGCCCTTCAGCGGATGGCCGACCGCCTGCAAACCTCCATGGAGGAAACCCTGAAGGAAAAGACGACCCTTCGGGCGCTCCTGGAGTCCCTCCCCGTAGCCGTCGTGGTTGTCGACAGCCGGGGATGCGTGGCCTACGCGAACCAGGCCCTGGGGACGTTTTTGAGGGAAAAACCCGAGAAAATCGAGGGTCTTCCCGTCCAGGGCATCCTCAAGGTCCCGGAACTCACGGGGCTCATCGAAAAGGCCCGGGCGGGGCAGGCCAGCCAGGTTTCCTTCATCCTCCGCGAGAAAGAGGAACGCTTCATCAACGCCCAGGCGGCCCCGACTCCCTACGGAACGGTTGCGGTGCTGGCCGACCTGACAGAACGGCATCGAATGGAGGAGGCAAAAAGCGCTTTTGTGGCCGATGCAAGCCATGAACTGCAAACCCCCCTTACCGTCATCCGGGCGGCAACCGAGCTGCTGGCGGACGATTCCCTTTCGGCGGAGGATCGGCACCGGTTCCTGCAGAGGATTATCGAACAGCAGGAACGGATGACCGGCCTGGTCGAAGACCTGCTTCTCCTTTCCAGGCTGGAATCCGGAGTCCCCGTGGAGCGGTCCGAAAATGTGGACCTTTCCTCCCTCGTCGCGTCCCTGGTTGAAGGGGCCCGCCTGGCACCGGAGGCCGAGAAGCTGCAGTGGGAAGTGTCCCTCCCCCCGAAAGCGGAAACCAGGGCCCGCCAGGAAGAATTGAGGAGAGCCTTCGGCAATTTGATCGACAACGCCGTCAAGTACACCCTCAGGCGTTTCGGAGAAGGAATTGGAGGAATCATCCGGGTTTCGCTCGAGCGGAAAGACAATGGATGGCTTTTCTCCGTCCAGGACAACGGGGTGGGGATCCCTCCCGCCATGCTCGACCGGATTTTTGAACGATTCCAGCGGGCCGAGGCGCACCGGAGCCGAAACCACGATGAAAAGGGCGGCTATGGGCTGGGCCTTTCCATCGCCAAGCGGGTGGCCGAAAGCCACAAGGGCTGGATCCGGGTGGAAAGCCCGCCGGAGGGAGCCAGGTTCCTGCTCTGGCTTCCCGCCTAGAAAGCCGCCCAGGAGGCTGCCCCTTGCTGAGCATGAAATTCAAGACCCGGCTAGCGGCAATCCTGCTGATGACCGGGTCTTTCCTTTTCCCGGCCCGAACCGGGTGGGGCCTGGACTTCTTCGACCCGGCGATTCCAGGTGCACTGGGAAAAATGGGATGTTCCGCCAGCGACCTTCTTCGCTGGGGCGACGAGGTTCCCGGCTCGTGTCTCTTTACACTCTGGGCCTGGCCGGCCGCCCGGCAGAAAGAAGCGGCAGCCCTGGCCCTTCACATCCGGTCCGTGAACCCGGGATTGACCCCCAGGGCCTCCTGGCGGATGGCTGGGGCCTTCGTGGTCGCTTCCATGCGCTTCGGCGTCCCCCTCGACCTGGCTGCCGCGGTGGCTCAAGCCGAGAGCGGGTTCAACCCCGCGGCGAAAAGCCGCGCGGGCGCAACGGGGGTGATGCAGGTAAGGCCGGACGTCCACCGCGATCTTTTGGCTTTCCGCTTCGGGGCTGTCGAGCCCTGGAGCCTCGTGGACCCCGAAAAGGCCATCCTGGCCGGATGCTTCCTCCTGGCCGGCTACCTGCGAGAGGAAAAAACGGTGGAAAGAGCCCTCTCCCGCTACCTGGGAGCCCCAGACCCTCTCTATTTTGAACGGGTTTCCCGCTATCGAACGGAGATCACCATCTTTTTGAGAGCATGGTCCCGCTATTTTTAACTCAAACGGGAACGTCCGCAAGGTTACCTTTATGTAACCCTTCCTAAAATAAGATCCCATTTAGAAACTAAGAGTTTCCCCTATACCCTTTCCGATCCTGCCGAGGTAAAATCGCCCTTGTGATTCCCTTCAAGACCGATTTAACTGGCTTCTAGCACAGAAAACAGAACTTCGGGTGAAGATCTGTTTTTCGTGGGAGGACAGGCAAATGAAGCTTTTCCGGCAGTTTTTTTCGACGATCTCATCCATTGGCTGGCTTGAATTCGGTTTTTTGTGGGGGCTTTTCTTTGCCCCCTGGGGACCCGTTCCCAGGTACCTGGGCTGGTTTATCTCTATCGTCGCCTGGGCTCTTTCCAAAAAGGAAAGGGATGACGTAAAAGGCTCGCTACCTCGACATTTCCAGTGGCTCCTATGGGGCTTCATCAGCTGGGCCTTTTTTGTGACCCTTCTTTCTGAGGCAAACTTGCACGACATCCTGAAGGGGGCTTCAAACCCGGTAGAGGCGGCTTTTGCCATGTGGCTTGCAGCTTCCGTCCTCAGGCGGAAGGGAGCAGTAATGCGCTGCTTTCGGGTTCTCTGGGCAACCACAGCCCTGACGGGTTCCTGGACGATTGCCCGTTATGGCGCAGCGGCCCTCAAAATCGTCTCCGAATACATCCCCGGGCCATTCTCGAACATTAACACCCTGGGGGGTTACGCCTTCCCTCTTTGCACCTTTTGGTTCACGATGACAGCGAGCATGAAAACTTGCAGGGAAAAAAGCATGGCTCTTTCCGCCCTTGTCTTCTCCGTTGTAATGCTGTTTCTTTCGTTCAGCATCCTTCCCTGGCTGGCCACCCTGGTAGCGGCCATTGCATCTTCACTCATGCTGGTCACTGAAGGAGAGTCCGTGCGCCCTACCCTTCGAGGGCTAGCCGTTTCCTTAACGATCCTCGCTCTTCTCCTGGCCTTTCCCGGAAAGCCGATTGCGCGATCTAGCCTTGAAAGAGAGATCTCCCAGGTAACCGCAATCGATGAAACCACCACTTTTACCAACCATCGGACCGATTTCGTCCCCGGAACGGTTCACTTGATTTGCCAAAAACCGCTCACGGGATGGGGTTGGGGGCAATTCGAGAACCGATTCCCGATTGCCCAGAAAGAGCTGGGATTGCCTCCCGATAACCCGCTTAGCCCCCATAATCTTTACCTTGGTCTGCTTTGCGAGAGCGGTCTGATCGGCCTCTTGATCTTCCTCGGTATCGTTCTATCAATCTTTACCGCCGCCTGGAAATTCAGGAAGGGAGAGCGGAAGGGGTTGGCCATCGCCATTCTTTCCCTGATCCTCGCCTATGGAGGATATTCTCTCGGAGGAAGCGTTTTCGATGCTAGAAGAGATACTGGCTGTTTCACCTGGTTTCTTCTCGGCTCTGTTTGGATCTTGAAAGAAAAAGATTCCGCCGGACAAACCACACCGGTAGAAACTGGCAAGTAGGGTCAGAAAGATCTACAAATTTACAATTCCTTTCTGTATTTCACTTTTACCCAAACACCCCTGTACCGTTCCTGCAACAGTTTGGTTACTCCCCCTTTCCTGGAGGCGGCGGACCTGCCATCCTTTTCCCGGAATCGTCCGAAACCCAGAAAGGGAGGTGCCCCTTTTGAAGATCTGCATCGCCACGGACGCCTGGACTCCCCAGGTCAACGGGGTCGTGAGAACCCTGACGGAAACGGAAAGACGCCTCCGGAAGATGGGACACGAGATCTTTCTGCTGACCCCGGAATGCTTCGCCACGGTTCCCTGTCCGACCTACCGGGAAATTCGCCTGGCCTGGAGCCTTTGGGACGTGGACCGTTTCCTTCGGGACTTTCTCCCCGACGCGATCCACATCGCTACGGAAGGCCCCATCGGTTTCTCCGTCCGGGCCTGGTGCATCCGGGAAGGGTTCCCCTTTACGACTTCGTTCACGACCCGTTTCCCCGAGTATGTCCGTTCCCGCTTTGGCCTCCCCTCCGAACTGCTGTACCAGGGGCTGCGCTGGTTTCACTCCCCCTCGTCGGCGGTGATGGTGGCCACAGCCTCCCTCCAGGAAGAGCTTCAGGAACGCGGTTTCGCCAATCTCGTCCGGTGGTCGAGAGGCGTAGACACCGGCCTGTTTTCCCCCTCAACGTCACGCCATCCCGTTCGAACCCGCCCGGTCTTCCTTTATGTTGGCCGCGTCGCCGTGGAGAAGAACCTCCCGGCCTTCCTTGACCTCGATTTGCCCGGAACAAAACGCGTTGTGGGCTCGGGCCCCGACCTGGCAACCCTCCGCAGGAACTACCCAGCCGTCGAGTTTTCCGGCACCCAGGAAGGGATTGACCTTGCCCAGGCATACGCCGAGGCGGACGTTTTCGTGTTCCCCAGCAAAACCGACACCTTCGGGATCGTCATGCTGGAAGCTCTAGCCTGCGGAACGCCTGTCGCCGCCTACCCCGTGGCGGGTCCTCGAGATATCCTCAGGCAGCACGTGACCGGAGTGATGGACCTCGACCTTCGGAAGGCCTGCCTGGAGGCCCTTTCCCTCGACCGGGCCGCCTGTCGGCAGGACGCCCTTCTTTGGTCCTGGGACCGCTGCACGCTGCAATTCCTGGAAAATCTCAGGCCTTACCGCTCTTCAAAGCTCGTTCACGATCCTGTGGGAAGGATGTAAAGCCCCTGTAAGGACGATCGGATTACACTCGCGGCAAACCCGTTG
>JAAYVK010000022.1 GCA_012517195.1 Synergistaceae bacterium
CGGTGGGAAAGGGATTCGAACCCTTGAGGGCGGTTTATAGCCACCCTACTCGCTTAGCAGGCGAGTGCCTTCAGCCGACTCGGCCATCCCACCTCAAGCACGGATTATTCTAACAGCCCTCGCCGAGGTGTCAATAGCGAAACCAGCCCACAACCCGAGAGAAGTTCGCTTCTAGGGGTTCGACTGGGGCTTGTCCTGCGATTCCGGTGCTTTCGGGGCCGGGAAGATCGAGGGATCCAGGATTTTCACCGGCACCCCGGCTTTCAGCTCCAGGAGGAATTTCTGCTGAATTTCCCTCTCTTTCTGGGATTTCAGCATTTTTTGGATCTCCTCCTTGACTTCTGACAGCGAGAGCACCCGTTCGGGGCTCTTATTTCTCTTGAGTACCAGGAGGACATCTTCACTCGTGACGGAGATGACTGGACTCGGCTTTCCAAGGGGGAGATCGCGCAGGACCTTCAAGGGACCGGTCAGATCCTTTTCTGCAATAAAGGTCGGCTTCGCGTAAGGCGTCGAATTTTTGACATCCTGCGAGACGCTTTCGAGCACCTTGTCCCATTCTCTGCCTGACAGGAGTTGTTCGCGGGCCTTCTGGGCAGGTTCCTTCTTCCCGAAACTGGCAAAATTGACATCGTATCCAGCGGGGCGACGGAAAAAGAGGTCCTTTGTCGAATCATAGAATTTCGCGACCTCATCGTCGCTGATTACCACCCCCGCAGTAAGGCTCTCGATGACCTTCTGCTGGGCAAGCCGATCGGCAATATCCTGCTTCATTTTCTTTTCGTTGATTCCCGACTGCTGCATGTACTGGAGAAACGCTTCCTTGGTCGGGAACTGCCCTTCAATCTGGCTGATGACCTTTGCGACCTCTTCGTCCGTGACCTGGATTCCCCTGTTCTTCACTTCCTTCTTCAGGCCTGCCTCAATAACCATGCTGTCGAGGACGTTCTGACGCAGGAGAGGGAGGTCTTCCGAGGTAATCTGCCTGTCCTGGACCTGGTCGGCCATCTGGGCCAATCCCGTCTCGATCTGGCTTCTCATGATCTTTTTGCCATCCACTTCCGCAACCGGGTAATCCTTCGATCCCGTCCCTCGTCCTCCACCCGGCCCATACATCAAAAAGATGGACAGGACAAAGATGACGACGATGGCAGCCATGATCCATTTGACCTGGGTCCTCAGCGTGTTCATCAGCAAAGCGGTTCGACTCCCTTCGTTAGTGGCCGATTCCGTCCCATATTGGCAACCTGCATATCATAAGCGCCCGTTCGGCTCCCTGTCAAAGAACTTCCTGCCCCTGTCAGATCATGCCGTAATGGGAGAGACGCGCCCTGACTTCTTCCCGGCCCAGAAGCTCGGCGACGTGAAAGATCCCGGGGCTGACTTTCCCACCCGTCAGCATCAGCCGAAGCGGCATTGCCAGATCCTTCAGGCCAATCCCCTCCGACTTCCCCCACTCCCGGGCAAGGGATTCCATTGCCTCGGCCCTCCAGGACTCAATCTGGAGCATTTCCCGATAGAATTCACGAAGTGCGGGTTTCTTCCCTTCGTCCAGGGAGGTTCCGTCGAACCTTGCCTTGACCGGTTCAAAAGAAAGAAAGTAATCGCTGTATTCCGCCATTTTCCGCAAGGTCTGGCCCCTTCCTTCCATGAGTTCAAGGGCCTCCGCAAGGTATTCCACCGGATGATTCCCGACGGGATACCCGAGCTCCTGCCAGAAGGGCATCGTAAGCTCCAGCCGCTTCATTTTCGGGAGGGCTTTCACATGTTCCTGGTTGATAAAATTCAGTTTGTCCATGTCGAAAACAGCTGCCCTTTTCGTGACCTTCTGGATTTCAAAGAGCCTCACGGCATCCTCACGGTCAAAAATTTCCCGGCCGTCGCGGGGGCACCAGCCCAGCAGGGCCAGAAAATTAAAAACGGCATCCGGTAGGTATCCCATATCCCTGTATTCATAGACGCTTGTCGCGCCATGCCGTTTGCTCAGTTTTTTCTTGTCGGTCCCAAGGATCATCGGCAGGTGACCGAAGCTGGGGCGCTCAAAACCGAGCGCATCGTAAAGCAGAAGCTGCTTCGGAGTGTTGGAAATGTGGTCCTCTCCGCGGATCACCATGTTGATGCCCATTGTAGCGTCATCCACCACGACAGCGTAATTGTAGGTCGGCATGCCGTCGCTTTTCATGAGGACGATGTCCTTGAGTGTGTCGCTCATGACGCTTACGCGCCCATAAACCACGTCGTCGAAGGTTATTTCTACCCCTCCAGGGACACGGTAAAGGATTGCCTCCCCCTCCCGGTAGGCGCTGCCTGCGTCCAAAAGCTTTTCCGCATTCTGGCGGTATAGGGAGAGCCTTTCCGACTGGCGGTAGGCCCCGCACGGCCCCCCCACGTCCGGGCCTTCATCCCAATCCAGTCCCAGCCATTTCAGGCCGGAAAGGATCGTTTCCTCGTATTCTTTCGTCGATCGCTGCAGATCGGTATCCTCAATGCGGAGCACAAATGTGCCCCCGGTGTGGCGGGCCCAGAGCCAATTGAACAGTGCGGTGTGGGCTCCTCCAATATGCAACGCCCCCGTCGGGCTTGGTGCGAAACGAACTCTCGCTGGGGCTTCCATCCAAACCGTCTCCCTTCGCATATACTTGCTGTGAGATTATACCCTACGTCACTTCCAGGAAAGGATCGAACTTCCTTGAAAAAGAGAACGCTCCTTCTGATCGACGGACACGGCCTGGCATTCCGGGCCTTTTACGCCCTCCCCATGATGAACGCTCCGGATGGCACTCCCACCAACGCGGTGCTGGGATTTGCCAACATGTACATGAAAGTTCTCCGGGACCTTTCCCCGGAAAAGGTCGCAGTGTGTTTCGATTCCCCTGTCCCTTCCTTCAGAAAGGCCCTTTTCACCGAATACAAGGAGAGCCGGCAGCCGACACCTGAAAACTTCAAGCCCCAGCTTCCGCTCGTCAAGGAGTTCCTGGAGCTGATCGGCTGTCCTGTACTCGAGCGGAAGGGCGTTGAAGCGGACGACCTGCTGGCGACGGTCGCCGAAAAAGCCCGGCAGGCCGGCTGGGATGTTGTCCTTTTGACCGCGGACAAGGATTTCCTTCAGCTGCTGAAGCCGGGAATCACGATTCTCAAGCCGGTTCGCGGCATTTCCGAGTTCGAGACGCTGAACGAGGAAACTTTCAGGAAAAGATTCGGCTTCCCCCCCTCTTTTTTCAAAACCTGGCTTTCGCTGACCGGAGATTCGATCGATAACATTCCAGGAATCCCCGGTGTGGGAGAAAAGACGGCATCTGCAATCGTTCAGAAATACCCGACCCTCGAAAGCCTTTTCCAGAACCTTGACAGTCTCCCGCGGAAGACGGCAGAAAAAATCCGTTCGTGCAGGGAACAGCTCGAGTTGAACCTTCTCCTTGTTTCCCTGAAGGAGGACCTTCCCTTCGAGCTGGATGAGATCTCACCCGGTGAGCCCCAAACCTCCCAGCTGTCCGGCTGGATGAAAAAACTCGGGTTCAGGCAGCTCGCGCGGAGACTCAACCTGGATTTTCCGGAAGAGGAAAACGATCCGGGCAGCACCCGGCGAAGCATAGAAATTGGAGAAAGGTCGCCTGATTTCGTTCCCGCCAGCCTTGACGAGGTTCTCTTAAATCCGCCGTTCGGGCTGTCTTGCAGGCTCGAGAAACTGCCCGCCCGGAAATTCCGGGTTGCGGCCGCCTGCCTGGCCTCCTCCAACGGCTCGATCACCGTTCTCGAAAAGGATCGCCTTGCGTCTTCCGCTTTCTTCGCAACAATCCTTGCGAAAGGCCCCTTATTCCTCTCAGGACTGAAGGAGATCTGTTCCGCGACCGGCTGGAAACCGGCCGATTACGAAACAATTTTCGACTGCCGGGTGGGACGTTACCTTCTGCATCCTGAAAAACAGGATTCCTCTTCCGAAGAGCAGAACAACAACCTGGAAAGGGGCGCCATAACGATCCTCAGGGAAGGACGTGTCCTCCTCGAAACCGTGAAGGCCCAGGGGCTCGAACCCCTGGGCAGAAAGATCGACATGCCGCTGGCATTTGTCCTCAGCGGGATTGAACGATATGGAATCGGGGTGGACAAGGGGTTGCTGGATTCCCTTGCTGAAACCCTGCAAAAAAGGTCCGAGGAAATCTCCAGGGCGATTTTTGAAATCGCGGAAACGACGGTTAACCTGAATTCTCCCCAGCAGGTGGCAACTCTTCTATTCAAACGGCTCGGGCTAAACCCCGGAAAGTCGAAGAAAACCGGCCCCTCGACAGACTCCTCGGTACTGGAATCGCTGGCTGCCGATCCCGCGAATGGCCCAATCCCGTCCCTGCTGCTCGAACATCGGGAGGTATCAAAGATCCTCTCTTCCTTTGTCGAAACGTTCAGGAAGTTGAGGGACCCGGAAACGGGAGCCGTCCATTCAACGTTTGATCCGTTCGCTACCGCAACGGGAAGGCTTAGCAGCAAGGACCCGAACGTCCAGAACCTCCCCCAGTTTGGCGAGTGGGCAGGCCGGTTCCGCAGCTGTCTTGTGCCCAGAGCGAAGGGGTGGAAATTCGTTTCCGCGGACTATTCGCAGATTGAGCTGCGTGTACTGGCTCACTTTTGCGGAGACGCCAGGCTCCGGGCAGCCTTCGAATCCGGCAGGGATATCCACACCGAAACGGCCTCCTGGGTCTTCAATGTTCACCCTTCCCTTGTCACACCGGACCTGCGCCGAGCCGCGAAAGCGATCAATTTCGGGCTCCTTTACGGCATGTCGAGCCATGGGCTGGCTCAGCGCCTGGGGCTGAGCAGGAACGAGGCAAAATCGATCGTCGAACGCTACTTCTCCGCTCTTCCAACTGTGCGGGATTACCTTGAAGATTCCGTTTCGGAGGCACTCAAAAGGGGGTTCACGCGCAGTCTGTTCGGCCGCATCCGTCCTCTATCCGAAATTTCGACGGCTAACGGAAGGGGCGGTGACGCCATCCGCAGGATCGCCCTGAATACGCCCATCCAGTCCACAGCGGCGGACATCGCAAAACTGGCAATGATTGCCTATTCGAACACCAGGGTGGATTGCCCTCTTATCCTCCAGGTTCATGATTCGCTCGTCTGCGAGTGTCCTGAAACCGAATTGGAAGAGGTTTCCGAAACATTGCGAAAATGCATGGAGGGAGCCGTAACGCTTTCCGTTCCCCTGACCGTGGAGATCAAAAAGGGGGATTCCTTTGCCGCTATTTAACGGCTGCCTCTCGCCGGAGCCTTTTCAGATACCGCTCCAGGATCCGGTCCGGGTTTTGCGGTGAGACGACTTCCGCGAAACAGGCCAGGGAGTGGATGAATTCGAGGGGGTAATCCATCTGATTCCAGACCGGGAACCCTCCCTCTGCCAGGGTCCCGATTCCCACGCCGTGGTAAGCGTTGGGGTTTTTCACATCACCTTCCGCCTGGCTGCAGGCGAGGATGTGAGGTTTCCCCGGACCGCTGAAAACTTCCCGTATCTGTTCCAGAACCTTTTGTGGGGCGTTCCCGGACCCAAAACCGATGAGACCGACATATTTTTCGGTCCCTGAAAATTGAGGAGTAGATCCAGGAGCGCAGAAAACCCACCGTATCCTGCCGGCGGCTTCTCGAGCGGCATTGGGCCCCTTCCGGAGGGCGATCCGCAATTCTTCCGATGCCCTCCATTCCTTCTCCAGCGCAGCCTGCGGAAGGTGTTCTTCCCCTCCTCGCCCCCACGCGGGGTTGAAGAACACCGGGAACCCGTTTTCCGCCACGTAGGCATCGGGGTGAACCGCCCGGGCTTTATGCGCCCTGGCACCTGGGATCAGCTTCCAGTTGAAGTAGATCCAGACCCCTGGGAATCCCGAGGCAACGACCTGGGCTGCCCCTCTCAGGTTCACCGAGCCGTCCTCCGGGGTAAAGTCACGCGTAAACTGGCTACCGGTCAGGATCACCGGCAGATGGGTCCCCGCGAAGCATAAACTGAGCCATGCAGCCGTGTAGGCCATGGTATCTGTCCCGTGCAGGACAAGGGCCCCGCGGACCCCTTCCTCGAAAGCTTCGCGGATGACCCCGGCCAACTCAACCCAATGCCCCGGGTCAAGGTCAGAGCTGTCGTATCCGGGCCTTCCCCAGGGTTCTTTCAGGACCACATTAAGCCCTTTCTCGCCAAAAAACTCGAGGATCGCGCTTTTCAGACGATCGACCGCGGCTTCCTCCGGCAAGGCGCTTGCGCCTTTGAATGCGCTGGCGATCGTCCCTCCGGTCAATGCGACCAGGACTTGCCTGCCGTGTCTGTCCATAGGCTCAAACCTCCGGAATAATCAAAGCAGCTGTTCGAAGGGGCGGATTGCATCCTCCGCCCCTTCGTCTCTTGATTATGCTCAATCGCAGGGGTGAATGGCCTTGACCGGGCATCCCTCCGCACAGGCACCGCACCCTACGCAGACGGATTTGTCGATGACGTGCGGCTGCTTGATGGTTCCCGAGATCGCCTTAACCGGGCAAATCCTCGCACATTTCGTGCAGCCGATGCACTTCGCTTCGTCGATTTCGTACTTCTGCCCTGCAGGGGGGGAAACCGGCGTTTCCTCCTGCTCGATCCGCGGACGGGGACCAGAATCGGATACCACCTGCTGTTTTCGATCATAGGACGCAATCATGAACTCGTCCGTCATCCAGATGCAGCTCACAGGGCAGATCTCCGTGCATTGCTCGCAGAAGCAGCAGCGATCGACATGAAACTGGACTTTTTTCTCTTCGGCAAGAAAGGTGATTGCATTGGCCGGACAGACTTTGATGCAGAGCTTGCAGCCGATGCACTTTGTCTTTTCATAGGCAATCCTTCCCCGGAACCGTTCGGGAGTTTCCACCGGCGGCTGGATCTCGACCTTCCCTTTCGCCGCCGCCTTGAGAGCTCCAGTCAGGCTGTCCGGCATGTGGGGGACCGGGAAGGGATTCGTGAAAACCTTTTCTGCCCATTGACGGAATAACTGTAGCGTCATCCGGTTCAGCATCTCAACCGCCCCCTAGGCCAGCAAATCGAGGGAAAGAAGGATCATCCCTGCCAATGCCAGACCGCCGACCTGTACCCAGTAAAACTGGGAGGCCTGCCAGATTTTGAATCGACCGAAAGCGGTCCTGATCAGCGTTACCCCAAAGACCTGCAGCAGGAGAACCTTAAGCCAGAAGAAAAGAAAATCCGCAACCAGCAGCCAGGCTCCGGTCAGCCCCAGCGAACTGCCGATATTCCAGGGGAGGAACAGCGAAACCACGACAGCGCACATCGCGCTGTTCCTCAGCGCAAAGGTCAGTTTGAACATCGCCAGGTTCCTTCCCGAGTATTCGCAGATCAATCCCTCAAGGATCTCGGTCTTAGCCTCGGCGATGTCCATGGGGACCTTCCCGACCTCCGCCGGGACAACTGCCATGAGGGACACGAAAAGCGCGGCCAGCCCAAGCACTCCCATCCATCCCGCTACGCCCCAGACCGGCATCGCGACGAACGTGGCCAGGTTGAAGGGTTCTCCCGGAATACCGCTGCGGTAGGCGAAATAGGCCAGAGTGGTAACAACGATGGCCAGCGGCACCTCATAGCTCATCATCAGGACCATTTCCCGCTGGGCGCCGATGTTCGCGTAGGGAGAACCGCTGGCGAACCCTCCGGCAACCATCGCCACCGCAGAAAGGGCGAAAAGGTAGACAATCAGGATCAAATCCCCGCCGGTGCCCAGGATGGGCGGCAGCGATCCCATCGGAACATAGAGGAACACCATCAGGACAGCAGTCACGGCGAGCAGCGGGGCTCCGTTGAAGACCCAGGCAACCGCTCTTCGCGGCACGATGTTTTCCTTCACGAAAAGCTTCATGACGTCATAAAACGGCTGAAGAATCGGTGGGCCGAGCCTTCTTTGCATCCGGGCATGCACGACCCGATCAACACCATCGTAAAGAATGGCCAGGAGCAGGACCAGGAAAAGAAGAGCGGTTCCGCTCAACAGCCTCGTCAGGATATCGGTCATGCGCCCATCAGCCTCCTCGTCTTTTCGCGGCATCGCTCCACCAGGTTCGCCCTCGTGAGAATCTCCGAGCGCCCGGCCCTTGCATCAGAGACCAGGATCCGTTCCATGCAGGAGATGCACGGGTCAATGCTGTTGATGATCAGCGGGGCATCCGCGATCTCCTGGTTCTGGAACATCAACGGCCATGAAACCGCGTTTGCGTAAGTCGGGGCCCGAACTTTCCACCAGGTCACATTTTCTTCGCCCCGTGTGAGTTTCACGACGTGCGTGTCATCACCGCGCGGTCCCTCGATGATCCCCCAGCCGATTCCGTCGGCTGCCTTGAGGGCGGCAAGGACCTTCGGCAGTTTCGGCTCCCAGGCAATCGGTCCTTCGGGAATTCCGTCCACGATTTTTTCCAGTAATTCCAAGGACTGGACGACTTCCATGACGCGGACGAAAAATCGGTCATACACGTCGCCGAAAACCTCCCCGGTGTAATCCTGCGGGACCAGGGGGGTCACTCCCAGGTCTCCATAGGCCTCGTAAGGAGAGCTGTGGCGAAGGTCCACTCTGAGACCGCTCCCTCGAGCTGTCGGCCCCAATGCGCAATACTTCACTGCATCTTCCTGGGAAAGCACGCCCACGTTCCGCATCCTCGCCCTTGCGATCGGGTCTTCCGTCACGACATCCAGAAACGTCTGGAACTCCCGGCGGTAGAACTGGATCATTTCCCTGACGGCTTTTGCGGCCCTGGGAGTGAGATCCCGTCTTACCCCGCCTACCGTTCCGACCCCGTAGTTGACGCGGTTGCCGGTAAGAGCCTCGAGAACGTCCATGACTTTTTCCCTGAGAAGCATGCCGAGATTGAAGGCGGAATCGTACCCGAAGGTGTAGCAGGCGACTCCCGCCCAGAGGATGTGAGAATGGACCCTTTCCAGTTCCAGGACGAGTGAACGGATATATTGGGCCCGGATCGGGACTTCGATCTTCGCAGCATCCTCCACTGCTCTCAGGAACGCAACGATGTGGGTGAAGGAACAGATTCCGCAAATCCGCTCGGCGAGGTAGATCACCTGGATCGGGTTTCTCTCCCTGGCCATCCATTCGATCCCTCTGTGGATCGAACCCGGCCGAACGGTAGCCTTTACGATCCGTTCTCCATCGACATCCAGCCAGGTCGTGACGGGTTCCTTCAATCCGACGTGGACCGGGCCGATGGGGATCCGGTAAGTCTTATGGGATCCGGCAGACATTGCACACCCCTCCTACGACAGCTCCCGAATGCTTTCGGGAGACGGGCCGGTTTCGTCTCTTCGCCAGGGCTTGATTTCCTCGTCCCAGTTTTCGGGCAGGAAAAGCAGGTCCGTGTTTGGCAATCCTTCGAAATGGATTCCCAGCATCTCCCGCATTTCCCTTTCACTGTATTCGGTGCCGGGAATCCGGCTGGAAAGGCTCGGGAAAACCAGGTCGTCCTTCGGGATCGGGATGCTAAGGGTCACTCCCAGGCGATGGCCGGATCCGGCCTCCCTGAATAAACTGCAGTGCAGGTTCAGTGTGACGACCTCTCCATCGTCGTTTCCCGACATGACGTGAAAGTGCAGGAAATCGATCTCCATGAGGCGATCCACCAGCTTCAGGAAACCTTCTCTTTTCAGGTGAACCCACAGGTCACGGTAAAGAACCCTTCGGGGCATCCCGTCCATGCGTTCCCGCATTTCCATTTCCAGCAGGGATTCTCCCAGAGTTTCCCGAATGCAGCTCATCACCTCATCGGGGCATTTGCATTCCTTGACGTACTGTGGCCGGCATGTCATCGCGAAGCACCTGCTTTCAAAAGTTCTTCCCGTTTCTTCTCAAGAAGCAGCACGGCTTTCGCGGCTCCCTCGATGATCGCCTCCGGCCTCGGGGGACAACCGTGAACGTAGACATCCACAGGAATGATGTTGTCGACGGGCCCGTCGAGGCTGTACGACTTGTAAAAGACGTCCCCCGATGCTCCGCAGTTGCCGACAACGATGACAACTTTCGGATCTGGAACCTGTTCATAGATTCTTCGCAGCCTTTCGGTCATGTACTTGGTTACCGGGCCGGTGACAAGCAGGACGTCCGCATGACGGGGACTCCCTACCAGTTTCATTCCGAAGCGCTCGATGTCGTACCTCGGCGTGATCGTGGCGACAATCTCGATGTCGCACCCGTTACAGGAACCGCTGTTGCAGTGGAAAACCCAAAGGGATTTCGGCAGGATTTCCAATGCCCTGGTCAATTTCATCTGCATCGCCCCCTCACAACAGGATCAAAAGCGCGACCAGCGCAGTGACCAGGATGTACCAGCCGGCATAGTCCGTCGCTATCCCCGTGTGAAACCCGACAAGGACGTCATAGAAAGGTTTCAGGGCCTGTGTGTAGCCCCAGTAGGCGGAACTCGCCGGTACCTTGAGATCCTCGCCGTCTTCCGGAACCGGGTTGCTCCCGAAGAAAATCTCGTCCTGGTCGCTTCCCTGCTTGTAATCCTTCCTGCCCAGGGACCGGATCAGGAAAACCATCCCGCCCGCGATCAGGAAGAACGATATCCAGGCATAGACGTCCCAGTAGCCGAAACCCGTCAGGATCTGATCCCACATTAGAGGCCACCTCCCGTGAGCGAAGCCGCAAAAACGGCTCCGACGTAAGAAGCCTGGTCCACCAGGGCCTTGGCCGCCGGTTCAACGAGGTGGTTGACGGACCAGGTCGGGAAGAGAGAGAGAGCCAGAATCGCCACTCCCAGAACGGACATCCCGATGAGCATCGTCCCCGGGACTTCCCGGACATTCTCGAACTTCTTCAAAGCCGGGCCAAGGAAGGCCGTCTGGAATATTTTGACGAAGGATGCCAGGGTCAGGACCGAGGTCACCATGGCAAAAACGGCCAGGATCGGGTGAACAGCGAATGTCGATTCGTAGAGGTAGAGCTTCGAAACGAACCCGTTGAAGGGCGGAAGCCCGGCGATCGCGGCCGCAGCGATCATGAACAGGACCATCGTTTTCGGCATCTTCCTTCCCAGCCCGCCCATATCGTTGAGATTCCGGCAGCCGGTCGCGTAGTAGAGAGCACCGGCGGAGAGGAAGAGCAGCCCCTTGTACATGGTGTAGTTGACGATATGGTAAATGCCGCCCTTGAGGGCCGTAAACCCGTATTCTGCCATGGCCCTTGCATCGGAGAGTGCGAGCAGTCCAACGCCGAACCCGAGGAGCATGTAGCCCACCTGGGAGACGGAATGATACGCGATGAGCCTGCCAACTTCCTTCTGGATGACCGCCATCGAAACCCCGATGAACATCGAAAGGACCCCCAGCACGATGATGACCCAGGGGATGACCGGGCTGCCCATGAAGGCTCCGAAAATCGTGTACGTCACCCTGAAAAGCCCGTAAAGGGAAGCCTGGCTGACCGCGATGAGGGCGCAGGTTACACCCGCGGGGGCCTCCGCGTAGGCGTCCGGCATCCACATGTGCATGGGAACCGCCCCGCATTTCATGGCCAGGGCCGTCAGGAAAAGGACAAGAGCCGTCTTTTCGACCATTCCCCATTCGATGACCTTTCCCAGGGTCGCCATGTTCACGACGTTGTATTTCGAGTACAGGAACGCTACCGCGACCAGGACCATCAACGCGCCCAAGGTGGAAACGAGCATGTACTTGAATGCGGCTTCCAGGGCTTCTCCCCGGTCTCGCCAGAAGGCCACCAGGCCGAAAGAAGCAACCGAAGAAATTTCCAGGAAGACGAAAAAGTTGAAGAAGTCCCCGGTGATTTCCATTCCGAACATGCCGGTCACCATCAGGAAATAGAGAGCCACGAACTTTTCAAGCCCCGAGAACCGGTCCATGAAGGCGATTGAAAAGAGCGCTCCTGCCAGGGCCGCCACGGCGCTGAGAAGAACCATGAAAGCGGAAAATGCGTCGACTTCCATCAGGATCCTGACAGGAATGGACATCCCGCTCGGCAGGGCCAGGTTCCACCCCTGGCCGCCCATGACATAAATCGCGGTCCCGGTACTGCCGACCCGGGTCCAGAGCAGGAACGCGATCACCGTGAAGGCGGCACTGACCAGAACAAACCACGTATTTCGGAGTCCCTTTCCGCCCAGGGCCGTCAGCGGAGCCAGGAAGGCCCCGAGCAGAGGGACTGCAAGCAAAAGCGCCGGGAGATGCACTTGCCAGCTCATCCGCGTAACCTCCTGACGTCACGGACGTCCAGTGATCCGTAGTGGCGGTAGATCGACATCGCGAAGGAAAGCATGAGGGCCGTGGTCGCGAGGCCGATGACGATTGCCGTAAGAGTAAGGGCCTGAGGCGTGGGAAGGACCATCCTCGAAGAACCGCTGCCCGCCATCGTCCAGACGGGGATGCTTCCTCCCGACCGGTAGCCGAGGGTGATAATGAAGAGGTTTGTCGCGGCCTCGACGACAGAGACAGCGATGGCGATCTTCATGAGGTTCTTCTCGAAGACGATCCCGATAAACCCCATCACGAAGAGGATACCGACAACAAGGTACGGGAAATTACCGGTCATGCCCGGTTTCCTCCCTTCCAAAGGGTTCTTCCGGGTGCACGCCGGAAAACATGTACAGGAGAATCATCGAAAGACCCCCAACAACCTCCAGTCCTACGGAGAGGTTCATCAGGGCGATCGTTCCCGAAGTGTTCAGGGCACCCGGATTCGGGCCGAGGGGAACGGTGCTTCCGAAAAGACCCCCCGCCTTGGCCAGAAAGTTGAAGAAAAAGGTATTGGACATCCCCAGCAGGCCGGCGGAAATGAAAACCGTCAAACCGATGCATTCCATGAGGGTGAATAGCTCCTTCCGAACCCAGGATTGCATTTTCCTGCCGCCATGCGCCACAAGAAGAAACGCCATGAAGGTTGCCACAACCGCTCCCCCCTGGAAACCGCCGCCCGGGGTGAGATGTCCGTGCACGATGACATAAATTCCAAACACGGCAAGAAACCACGCGAAAAGGTTGCAAACCGTGCGGGCAACGACAGAAAGCGGATTCATCAGTGCTGCCCCCTTTTGCGGAAAAGTGCCGCGACGGAAATGACCGCCGTGAAGAGAACGGCTCCCTCGCCGAGGGTGTCAAAACCGCGGTAATCGAAGACGATTGAGGTGACGACGTTGTTTGCGGCCGCCTCTGACTGGGCGTTCGCAATGAAGTAATCATCCATCGGGGCCGCATTCGGCTCTCCGAAGGGGTGAACCGCCTGAAGGCCTGACCAGAGAAGACCGCCGACAACGAGAATGGATACGAGAAAAAGGATGCGTGCCTTCATCAGCGCTCCCCCTCCTTGCGGAACTGCTTCCTGCCGCACGCCCTGAGCGCGATGATGTAAATCGCAGTACTCAGCCCGGCGCCTATGCCCGCTTCCGCGATAGCAACGTCCGGTGCCTGCATGAAAAAGAACTCCAGAGAAATGAAGAGGCTAAGGACGGCAAGCGAGATGACCGATGAGAGCAGATTCCTGAACCAGATGGTCAGAAAGCCTGAAACGACAATCGTGACAAGGATCGATAAATGGAGGACTTCGATCAACTGACTCGCCTCCCCATGGTTTTTTCATCCTCGGCGAGACGGTCGAAAACCGCCCTCACCGGCATGATTCCGCTTCGATGGGCTGCCCGCGCAATCGCGTTGGCCCCCGTGGCGTTGCTGATCAAAAGAGCGAGAACCGCAACGAGGACATGCAGGGATAGGGTCACGAAACGGCCCTCGTAGCCCTGGAAAAATTTCGTAAGCCCGTAGACGACGACGGCCGCCGATGTAAAAAGGCTTCCAAAGGTCGTGCATTTCGTTGTCCCGTGAAGACGGGTGTAAACATCGGGGAAACGGTAGAGGGAAACCGTCCCCAGAACGTTGAAAAGAAGGCCGATCCCGAGAAGAATGCCGATGGCCGTGTTCATGCTACATGCTCCCTTCAAGGTATCGAGCGATGAACATTGTCCCGACAAACGAGAGCCCTGCATAAACGATCGCAACATCAACCATCACGACGGAGTCGAAAATCACCGACAGGATGATCATCAGCGCGACAACCAGCGTGTTCATCGCATCCAGGGCAACCGCCCGGTCCGCCAGGGTCGGCCCGGCGATGAGCCGTCCGAGCATGGCGAGAGCTGCCAGCCCCAGAACCGCAGCCGCATAGGAAAAAAGCGCTTCCGTTGTCATTCCGCAATCCTCCTTGCCCATTCCGGAAAAGTCCCGCAGATGTCCGAAGCCTTCGGCTCTTCCGTCGTTACGTTGATCCAGTGGACGTAAAGCTCGCGGGATTCGTCATTGGCATCGACGGTCAACGTCCCGGGCGTAAGGGTGATGGAATTCGCCAGCAGGGTCAGAGCCCCGTCGCTGGCTAGACCAGTGGGGATACGGACGATCCCGGGATTGATCTTGCCGGTGATAACCCGCATGGCGACATCGAGGTTTGCCTGAACCAGGGCCACAAGGAAAGGCCCGAAGAGATAGACGAGGAAACGGACGAGGCGCACCGGGTTGAGCCAGGAATGACGAAGCGGCATATCGGGATTCCAGCGCTTGGCCATGACCGCGATCAATCCGCCGAAGACGAGGGCAATCACGACCTCCAGCCATTCGATGGAACCCCCGGCCCAGACCAGAAGCAGGTAGGTCAGAGCCGAAGCAACAAAAATCACCAATCAACTCACCTCCCTGAGGAAAATATACTTTATCCAAAAGAAAACAACGGCTATTCTACACCTCTTGCGTTTGTGAAAGGGTTCTTTTTTATCTCAAGAGTCCCATTTTTGCATTCCGGTTGCCAATTTTCCGAAAGACCTCATGAATCAGGCCGATCCTTTCGTTGCGAAGAAGGGGCCTTTTCTCCCGCGTGCTTTCCAGGAGGGACGCCTCAAGCCTCACTTGAACCAGTGCCTCTTCGAAAAGCGGCAGCCGTTGCAGAATTTCTCCTTCCGGGGTTACCACATGCGACCCGCCTAGAAAGAAACGGTTTTTATCGGTTCCCGCCAGGGCCCCCATGACAACGTAGGAAGTCTGGAGAAAAGCGGTCCCCCGGGTGATCGTTTCCCACCGTTCGATGCAGGTTCTCCCCTCAGCCGCATTTTCCACGCAGGGTGCGGACGGCACGAGAAGGACCTCCGCTCCAAGGAGGGTTTCTGCGATCGCGTTTACCGAGTGCCAGCAGTCCTCGCACAGGAGAATCCCAAATGCCGCCTTCCCTCCTGTTGCGACCGTAGGGGAATTCCCTTCGGCAAAATGAAGGTGTTCCGTGTAGTGAGCATAATTGCAGAGGTTGATCTTTCTGTGCAGGGCCGCCCTTTTCCCGGATCGAAGGTACTCCGCAGCGATAAAAACCTTTTCCCCGGAAAAAAGCGGATAACTTACAAGGATATCCAGGTTCAGCCGTTTCCCGGCTTTTCGAATCTTCGACAGCGACGACCGGGTTTCAGACTGCAGCACCGGACGAATTGCAGGGTCCTTTATTCCCTCTTCAATTCCGTATCCCGTGAGGGCCATTTCGGGCAAAAGAAGCAGGTCGCTTCCTTTTCCTGCGGCGTTTTCCACAAGTTCCAGAATCTTGCGGGTGTTCTCCCGGATGTCAAGGGGAGTCGGCGACAGTTGGGCGATCGAAAGGGTCAGGTCTTGCATTTCGTGCCTCCCTGCATTCCTGAGCGGAAGAGTACTGATAGAATAGTCTTTTATCGCTTATTGGGGAAGTGTTGCCATGCAGAAGAGAACCGTTTCCCTGAACCAGTCCCTTGACTCAGAACCCAAAGCTTCGGCTTTCCGGGGCGCTCGATCTCCTTCCCCTCCCCACTTCCGAATCATGAGCCATTTTTCCTC
>JAAYVK010000023.1 GCA_012517195.1 Synergistaceae bacterium
CCGCCGCGGTTCACCCGCATCATCGCACGGTATGCCAATTCCCCCGCGGCTCTGGCCGAAGCCGGAGTTGCCTACGCAACCGATCAGATTGTCGACCTCCTTGCCGCCGGCGTGGACGGAATTCATCTCTACACGATGAACCGCCCGGAGACCACCAGGCGTATCATGGGAAATATCGGCCAGATCCGAAAAACGGCTTCCCCGGAAGGACGTGAGAAGGGTTGAGAATCATCGATTGTCACGTTCATGTTTACCCCCCTGAAATCATCAGGAACTGGGAAAAGATTGCCGAAAAGGAACCGTATTTCTCCAGGCTCGCCAGGGGAAAGGTCCACAAATGGGCAACCGCGGAAGACGCCCTAAAGGCAATGGATGAAGCCGGTATCAGCGAAAGCTGGATTTTCGGTTTCGCCTTTCGGGACCTGGGGCTCTGCAGGGAGTGCAACGATTACGTCATTGAAAGCCAGGCTCGCTATCCCGGACGTTTCAAGGGGTTTGCGGTTGCCCCTCCTCTCGCCAGGGGAACGGAGGAAGAAATCCGGCGGTGCAGGCAAAAAGGCCTGTGGGGAGTGGGAGAACTCTTTCCAGAGGGACAGGGATTTGACCTTTCGGACATCCGGCAGACCTGGCGGCTTGCCGGAATTTGCCATGAGCTTGGAATTCCCGTGATCTTCCATACCGCCGAGCCGGTTGGGCATGATTATCCCGGGAAAGGGAACGTCGGCCCCAGGGAGGCTGCCATGCTCTGCTCCAATCATCCTGAACTGCGCGTCGTTTTCGCTCACATGGGAGGCGGCCTCTGGCTCTATGAACTTATGCCGGAAATGGCCAAGATTCTGGAAAATGCCTGGTACGACACGGCCGCGCTCCCGTTCCTCTATGACGCGGCGGTCTACCGGTCCGCATGGGCCGCAGGGGTGGGAAGGAAAATCCTTTTTGGGAGCGATTTCCCGATTCTGAAATGGGGGCGTCATTCCCGGCAGATCGAAGAGGCCGGATTGACCCCAGAACAGCAGGAATCCCTTCTCGCCGGAAACGCGGGACGATTTTTCGGTACCCTGCCCTTGACAATGGAAAGCCCTGCATCATAGAATCTCTTCCAATTTATCCTGAACCGAGACAACCGAAACAGGCAGACTCTTATCCAGAGCGGCGGAGGGAACGGCCCGATGAAGCCCGGCAACCTGCCCGAATTCGAGGCGTGGTGCCAAGACCGGCAGCGGAACGCTGCTTGATAGGAGAGGAAGACCTTTTTTAACCCCTTCCTCTTGAGGAAGGGGTTGATTTTTATGGGAGGTGCATGGTCAATGGCGTACAAACAGGGAGAAAAAACGGGCTTGATGACCAGGGCTCTGCATGCGGGCTGGAGCCACGATCCTGCGACCGGTTCCTTCGGTCTTCCCGTCTATATGACGGCCGGCTATCGTTTCGAGTCTCCTGAAATGGCCATGCGCCTCTTCGAACTGGAAGAACCCGGTCATCTCTATTCAAGGATTTCCAACCCCACGGTGACAGCCTTTGAACAGGGGCTTACCGCACTGGAAGGCGGCGTAGACTGCGTGGCAACCGCCAGCGGCCAGGCTGCCTTTTCCCACCTTCTTTCGGCGCTCTGCTCGGCTGGAGACCATGTTGTCGCGGGCCGCAGACTGTATGGCGGGACCCTTACCCTGCTGAAAAACCTGTTTGGCAGGCTGGGGCTAAGCAGCACGGTCGTGGAAACCGACGACCTGGATGCGGTCCGTGCGGCGGTGACGCCGCAAACCCGGTGCATCCTCACGGAAACGATTGGGAACCCCGTGATGAACGTGGCCCCCCTGGAAGGGCTTGCGAGGATCGCCCGGGAAAATGAAATCCCGCTGGTCGTGGACAACACCTTCGCTTCTCCGGCGCTGTGCCGCCCCTTTGAATGGGGGGCATCCATCGTCATCCATTCGGCTACGAAGTACATTTCGGGGCATGGGCACGTGATCGCCGGGGCGATCGTGGACGGGGGCAATATGGACTGGAAAGGCTCAGAAAAGTGGGGTTTCCTGACACAGCCCGATCCCTCTTACCACGGGCTCGTCTTCTCGGACCGATTCGGGCCGGGGGCTCTTGCGGCGAAGATCCGGTGTTCGATCCTTCGGGACCTTGGAGGGTGCCTTTCCCCGTTCAATGCCTATCTTCTGCACCTCGGACTTGCCACCCTCCCCCTGCGCATGTCCCGCCACAGCGAGAACGCCCTCAAGGTTGCCTCCTTCCTTGAGCAACATCCCGCGGTTGAATGGGTCCGATATCCAGGTCTTTCGAGTCATCCCCAGAAATCACTTGCGGACCGGTATCTTCCGAACGGGGCAGGGGGAATGCTTGCCTTCTGCATCAAGGGAGGAGTCGAGGCGGGGAAGACTTTCCTGAAATCCCTGCAACTTTTCGCCACCGTGGCGAACCTCGGAGATTCCCGGAGCATGGCTCTGCACCCGGCAAGCACAACCCACGGGCAGCTTACACCTGCCGACCGGAAGGCTGCCGGGATCGAGGAAGGATTGATCCGGCTCAGCGTGGGCATTGAAGATATCGACGACATCCTTGCGGACCTGGATCAGGCCCTCGAAAGCGGGGAAAGAGCGGGGGGATCGTGCCATGGCAGAACCGACGGCTGAAATCATCGGCTCGGTCAACATCCCTTCCCTGGAACTGGAATCGGGCCGGATCCTTCGAAACGTCCGGCAGGTCTATTCCCGCTACGGGACCCCATCTC
>JAAYVK010000024.1 GCA_012517195.1 Synergistaceae bacterium
CCGCACCCCGTTCGCGTGCAGCGCCGCCGCGATCGGCTCCCCTTCATAACCCTCCATCGCCTTCCCGTCAAAGAAAAACTTCACTTTCTTCCCGTGCTCAAATTCCAGGATCGGATGTTCCTTGATCAGGTCCATTTCCTTGATTCCCCTTTCGAAAAAGCCATCGCCACTAATAAATTAGTGGCGATTTGATGGTAACACATGGAGCATTCCTGTCAATGCCCCTTCACAGAATTGTCAAAGAACCCTCTAGCCCTGGCCGGACACAGTCTCGCTAACCGTCCGTCCGGTCCAGGAAGGCCAGGACCCGATCCATGTGAGCGGCCATCGCTCTTTCGGCTTCCGCAGCATCTCTGGCCGAAACGGCCCGCAGAACCCGAAGGTGGTCCTCGAAAAGGATTTCGCCGATTTCCTCCCGGATTTTCGAAAGAAAGTTGTCGACGCTTTCCCCGTCAGATGCGGCGGTTAACTGTTCTGAGAAATCGAACAGCGTGTTCAGGAGCGGGTTGTGCGCCGCATCAAGAAGTGCGGCATGGAATTCGCGGTCCAGCAGGCTCCTTTGCCTTGCTTCGGTTGTTTTCCCCTGCTCCTCCACGTTCCTGCCCAGCCTTCGAAGATCCAGTTCTTCCGCCCTTGAGGCCGCAAGCCGGGCGGCTTCCGTTTCAATCGCCCTGCGGGCCTCGAGGATGTCAGCCAGCCGCTGCCGCTCGCTTCCCGTCAGGTAGTCGAAGATGCGGTCGGCCAGGCAGGCTTTTTTCTGGCGATTCCGGTAATTCTCCAGGAATGTCCTTCCCTTTGGGGTCAGGCGGTGTCCCCTGTACCCTTCCCGGACAACCAGCCCCTGGTCCTGCAGGTCACGCAGAATGATTCCCACGGAAGCGGAGCTTAGCCTGACGCGGGAGGCTATCGCCCGCTGGATGGCCCCCGCCCCGATGGGAGTCTGAGATTCCTCGATGCTTTTCATGACCAGGTAAAGGACTTCCTCGTTTTCTGTCAGGCGCACATGCATTCTCCCCCGCCAAAACCGGATTCCCTAAAGAATCAGCTGGGACGGACCTTCCGGCTAAACTGCTGTTCCCACTTCTCCTCGACGATCTGTCTCCCCCAGAGGAAATGCTCGTGGGTTTCGACAAGGGAAAAGCCGAACTTTTCATAAAGTCGGCGGGCCCGCTCCAGGTCCCGAACCGTCCACAGAAAAACTTTCTCCAGATTCCTCTCCCTGCAGAAGGACAGGGCAGTTTCCATGAGACTTCGGCCCATTCCCATTCCCCGGCAGGGAGGCTCAAGGTAAAACCAGCGCAACTGTCCCTCGGCTTCTCCCGTTTCAACGATCGCGATGGCCCCCATGACAGAACCCCAGTAGTCCACAACCCAGACCTGTCCCTTTCCGGCGTATTCCCAGAGAAACCTGGACATTCCCTCAAGCAGGTAATTTTCAAATGTCCCGTCGAACCCATATTCTTCCCTGTAAAGAACGCAATGCCGCCATGAAATGATCCCCAGTTCCCCGGGTCGATAAGGGCGAATCACCAGGTCCCCTGGATCCACCTTTCGAATGTAGGAAAGGATCGAGGCCATTGAAGAAAGGAGGTCATAGCGCTCTTGCTGCGAAAGCTTCTCCACGAAGCTCCCGGGTTCTCTGCCCTCTTCTTTTTCCCGCTGCTCAAGGCCCTGTCTTTTCTCGTGGACGAGGGAAACCCGGTCATCGAAGAGAGGTCGATCCACTCCCTGGATCCAATCGATGAAAACCTGCGTGAAACGGCGGATTCGCAGAATTTCCGACTCGTCCAACTCTCTTCCCTCCGCTTCCTGTTTGATATGATCCAAGAACAGCTTACATCTCAAAGGAGGTTCCGCACAATGCCGCAACCCAAGCCTTCGGTTTTGACAAGCATTGAGAAAGCCATCGGGCGGATCACGCTCAACCGGCCCGAGGCAATGAATACCTTTAACAGGGACCTGGCCCTGGGGCTTTGCGACGCCTTGGAAAGGATGGAGGATGACCCCGCGGTCCGTGTGGTCATCCTGGATGCAGCGGGGAAAAACTTCTCCGCGGGCATCGACCTGAAGGAGCTCACGGCCTGCGAACGGCACGAAATTCGGGACTTCATCCGGCTGATGGATCGGCATAATCATCGGATCGCCGCCATGACAAAACCCGTCATCGCATCGATCCGAGGCTATACCCTCGCAAATGGTGCCGGTCTTGCCCTGGCGTGCGACTTCATCCTCGCTGCAGAAAGTGCCGTTTTGGGCACCACCGCCGTCAATGTGGGACTGATCTGCCTCGAACCCGGCCTCCAGCTGGCTCGCTGGATCGGATACAAACAGGCCCTCCAGTATGTTCTTTCGGGGGACCTCATCCCCGCGGAGGAAGCCCGCCGTCTCGGCATTGTCCGAAAAGTCACTCCAGAAGGGGACCTGGAAAGGGAAACTCTTGAGCTTGCCGAAAAACTCGCGGCAAAAAGCCCCCTTGCCGTTGCAAGCGGCAAGCGGGGCTTTCAGGGGATGGACGGTCTTCCGCTGGAAAGAGCCGTGGAGGTCGGCGGGGATCATTTTGCCGCCCTCGCTGCCTCCGAAGACGCTCGTGAAGGGGTTGCGGCCTTCCTCGAAAAGCGCATACCAACCTGGAAGGGACGCTAGTCTTCCTTGCCCTCGCTCTTCGGGCGATGGACGTACACGCTGCAGGGAGCGTGCGCCACGACTTTTGCCGCAACGCTCCCGAGGAAAAACCGCTGGAGGTTGCTGAGTCCCCTATGGCCGATCATGATGATGTCGGCATCTTCCTCTTCAGCGAACTGGACGATCTGCTCGTACGGACTTCCTCTACGCAGGGTCACGCTCATCTGGGGGATTTCCATGCCTGCAGCCTCGATCCGGGCCTTGATGAACGCATGGAACTCCTGCCGGACCTCTTCGGGCGAAGGCGGAACACTGACAACGTGCCCCCGGTAGAAGATTTCCCGCTGCTCGGAAGGCTCTATAACGTGAAGGAAAAGCATCTTCGCATCCTTTTCCCGGTTGGCGTAATAAATCGCGTAGTCGATAACCGCCTTGCTGACCTCGCTTCCGTCAATTGCGACAACAACCTTTTTCATGTCATTGCCCCCTCTCCGCTTCTGCAAGACTTTCAAGTAAATTGCTACCTATCCTCATGAGTGAATTATAATACTTTCACCCGGATTTGTGACCGCTCCTCCAGGCGATCATCTCGATTTCCACACGGGCGCCCAGCGGCAGCGCTGCGACACCGATCGTGCTCCGGGCAGGGAAAGGCGCCTCGAACTGTTGCTTGTAGACCTCGTTCATCCTGGCGAAATCCTTCATGTCCGTGAGAAACACATTCACCTTGACGACATCCCCCTGCGCCAGGCCGGCCGCTTCCAGAACGGCGAAAAGATTCCTGAAACACTGCTGTGTCTGGAGCACAACATCGTCTTCCACAAGGCGCCCGGTGGCCGGATCGAGCGGCGTCTGCCCCGAAAGGTAAACGACATCCCCCGATTCCACCGCATGGGAATAAGGGCCAACCGCAACGGCTCCCTCTGGGCTGAAAGCTTTTCTCGACATCTTTCTCCCTCCTTATTGGGTGTCTTTTGCCATGGTAAACTAAGAATGCGCAGAAAGGCGAACCTCATCGAAAAGAGGGATGGGAAATGGGCGATACCGAACGGTCCAAGGGGACATGGATTCACCGTTTTGCCATCCGGGGATTCACCGTGGCGCTCGCGGTCCTTTTCTACTGGCTGATCGGTTTTTTTCTCCAGGACATCCGGACGATCGAAGGTCCTGCCTACGAGAAGGTGGAAAGCTCCTACATCGACGGCACCTTGCTGGAGAAAAAGAAGCTCCTTGACCGCCAAATCGCCGAAATTTCCAGGGAGTCGGAAAATCTTGCGGAAAGACAGAGGATCCTGGGTGACAGTGCCAGGAGTCTGCAGCAAACCTTGAACCAGATCCTTGAACTCCAGAAACAGGGGCTGCAAAAAAATGCCGTCTTCAACGAAAAACAGCAGGCAGCCTTTTCCGAAAGCCTGAATCTCTTCCTGGAAAACCAGAGACAATACCAGGCCTTAAGCCGTTCAATCTCCGAATTGACCGCGCGGAAACAGCAGCTGGAAGCAGAGAGGGAAACAACCTCACTGGAAATCGAGAAACAGCGGAAACCCGCCCGGGAAGAATTCGAAAAACTGGTGAAGCGGCATCGCTACCGGCTCGCCCTGATTCAGCTCATGGTCCTGCTCCCGATTCTGCTGGCCGCTGCCTGGTTGATCGCCAGGAAAAAGGGCAGCCTGTACGCCCCGATCCTCCTGGCTCTCGGGGCTGCTGTCCTGACGAGAACGGCGTTCGTCATCCACGAGTATTTCCCCTCCCGCGTCTTCCGCTACATCCTGACGCTGGCGCTGATTGCCGCCGTCACGAAGCTGCTGGTCCATTTCATCCGAATCGTCGCTTTCCCACCCCACCCGCTTCTGGAGCGTCAGTACCGCGAAGCCTACGAGCGGTTTTTGTGCCCGGTCTGCGAGTATCCCATCCGAATCGGGCCAAGACGTTTTTTGTTCTGGACCCGAAGGACTGTAAACCGCATCATCGTTCCCAGCGGACAGTGCGACCCGGAAGAACCCTACACCTGCCCCTCCTGCGGCAGCCGGATTTTTGAGAAATGCCCCGTCTGCGGGCAGATTCGCCATTCTCTGCTCCCCTACTGCACGCATTGCGGCGATCGAAAGGAAGCAAATCAATCGCGGAACACGCTCCTGCCTTCCTGATGGCTTCGAAGGACAGGGTGCGAAATTTGGAAAGAAAGGGACGAGAAGGATGATCAGTTTCAAGAACGATTACAGCGAAGGCGCCCACCCGAGAATCCTGAAAACTCTTATGGAAACGAACCTGAAACAGGAGGAAGGATACGGCCTGGACAGTTACAGCCTGGAGGCGGCCAGACTGATCCGGGACAGGATCGGGAGGGAAGATGTCGACGTCCATTTCCTCTCCGGGGGGACCCAGACCAACCTGATCGCCATTTCTTCCTTTTTAAGGCCTCATGAAGCGGCAATTGCCGCACAAACCGGCCACATCTTCGTCCATGAAGCCGGAGCCATCGAGTCCACCGGGCACAAGGTCCTTGCCGTCGTCACCCGCGACGGGAAGCTCGCCCCTGAACAGATCCAGCCGGTTCTGGATTTCCATACCGACGAGCACATGGTAAAGCCGCGCCTGGTCTACCTCTCAAACCCCACGGAACTCGGCACCGTTTACAGCCGCCAGGAGCTTGAAGACCTCCGCTCGTTCTGTGACGAAAAAGGCCTGCTTCTCTATGTTGACGGAGCCCGCCTGGGTTCAGCCCTCTGCGTTCCCGAAACGGACCTGGACCTTGGGAGCATGGCCCAGCTGACCGACGCCTTCTATATCGGCGGGACCAAGTGCGGGGCCCTCATCGGAGAAGCCCTGGTCATCCGCCCGCCCTCCCTCAGGCAGGATTTTCGATTCTACATGAAGCAGAAAGGGGCTCTTCTCTCCAAGGGACGGCTCCTGGGAATCCAGTTCCTCGAGCTTTTCAGGGATGACCTGTACTTCGAGCTCGCAAGGCACGCCAACAGGATGGCCGGGCGCCTGAAGAGCGCCATTGAAGGGGTCGGATTCGGATTCCTGGCGGATTCACCGACAAACCAGATCTTCCCCATCCTGCCGGATTCATTGATCGACGAGCTCAAAAAAGATTTTGATTTCTACACCTGGTCAAGGGTTGACGATTCCCATTCCTCCATTCGGCTTGTGACGTCCTGGGCAACCCGTCAAGAGGATGTAGCGGCTTTGATCCAGGCAATCGAAACTGGGAGGGATCTGAGATGAGATACGGGAAGAACGCGGGAAAGGGAACCCTTTCGGTCTGGGGAGGTGAAGAGAGCGCTTTCGCTGAACGCTCAACCCAGGTCCCGGTTTTCATGGGAGTCGCCCATGCGTACGAGGAGCTCGACGAATGGATCGATGTTTCGCTAGGGAAAAAGCCGGGGCACATCTATGGCCGGAACACCAATCCCACCGTCCGTGTTTTCGAAGAAAAGGTCCGTCTCCTCGAGGGAGCCGAGGCAGCGACGAGCGCTGCGACCGGAATGGGGATCATTTCCAGCGTCCTCTGCTCCCTGGTGGATCCCGGGGAAAGGGTTGTCTCTATCAAAGACACCTACGGCGGCACCACGGTTCTATTCCAGGAATTCCTCCCGCGGCAGGGCGTGACCGCCGCACTTTGCGACACGACGGATCACGACGCAATCGAGGAAGAAATTGCGAAAGGCTGCAAGCTGCTCTACCTGGAAACACCCACGAATCCAACGATCAAGATCCTCGATATCGAAAGACTGACGAAAGCCGGTCACAAAGCAGGGGCCATTGTTGTCGTGGACAATACCTTTGCCACCCCCATCAACCAGAACCCGATTGAACTCGGAGCCGACCTGGTTCTTCACAGTGCCACGAAATTCCTGGGCGGGCACGCAGACGCCCTTGGCGGCGTCGTCTGCGGAAAGGCTGAACTGGTCAAAAAGGTCTACCATTACCGGGAAATCAACGGGGCGGCTCTTGCTCCCATGTCCGCGTACCTCCTGCTTCGCGGCATGAAAACCCTGAGCCTCCGGATCAACCGGCAGAACGAAAATGCGCTGGCCATCGCCCGATTCCTGGAAGCACACCCCTCCATCGACCGTGTTTTCTATCCCGGCCTTGAATCCCATCCGGGCCACACGATTGCCCGCCGCCAAATGAGAGGATTCGGTGGAATGATGAGCTTCTCTCTCAAGGGGGAATCCCTCGAGGCAGCGAATCGATTTCTCCGGAGGCTGCGCCTTGCGCACAAGGCGGCCAACCTGGGAGCGGTCGAAACGATTGCAGGGGTCCCGGCCACCACGAGTCACGTGGAATGCACCGCCGAGGAAAGAAAGGCACTGGGGATTCCTGAAACGCTGATCCGGTACTCCGTCGGAATCGAAGACGTGCAGGACTTGATGGACGATCTCGCACAAGCCCTGAATGGGCCTGGATTATAAAAAAAGAAATGGGAAGAAATCATTTGATAGGCGGCTGAAACAACCAATATTTTCCGACTATGACCTTTTTCGAGGCAGCAAAACCGGATTCCGCCCTTTATTTGACCTTTACTGACTAATACAATGACCCCGTAAGGTCATTATTGGTCAGACAGGAGGTGCTGGCAAATGAGACGGTTCTGGTTAGCTGGTCCTGGTGCACGACGCGATGAAAATCTGTCGGTTTTCAGGGATATCGCTCAGATCCACGATGAAATGTC
>JAAYVK010000025.1 GCA_012517195.1 Synergistaceae bacterium
ATGGGCGGGATCCCTGATGGTCGAGGCGCTTGACCTGGGATTTGAAATCCTGCGGGTCGGCCTGACCGAAACGGATTCCCTCTCCGCCTCCGTGAAGGCCGGCCCTCATCATTCGGCCTTCGGAGAGCTCGCCTGGGGAGAATGCCTGGCCCGGCTTCTCATCCGGAACTCCGCAGGAGGGCCATGGGTCATTGAGCGGAGGAGAGGGTCCCTCGTGCTCGGGCACGGGAAACGGGGAATCCGGAGGCTTGCCGAGCTTTCCGGGCAAACGGCCCCGGAAGCGGCCTTCCGGCTTGCCTTCTGGCCGGAACCCGAAAGACCTGCAAAAAGATACAGGCGGCAAGTTGACAACCCCGAAAACGAACTCTAAACTGGATGCCGTATACTTGACCTTTTGTTTAATGCCGTGGGAGGAATGCCGAAGAATGGACAGCAACGAGCTTCAGAAACTGATGAGGGAAAAACTCGAGACCGTTCCCAACAAAGCCCGCCGCGTCATTGAATACCTCCTCACGAACACCCGGGAGGCCGCTTTTCGTTCGATCGGGGAAGTCGCCGACCAGCTGGAGGTCTCCAAGGCCCAGATGGTCAGGGTCGCGCGAATCCTCGGATTCACCGGGTACGCCGAGCTGAAGGACGCTCTCCAGGGAGCCATCCTGGAACAGGTGAACCCCGCAGCGATGCTGGCCAAGGCAACGATCATCCAGGAGGACCTGCCCGAATCCATCCACCGGATGGAACACGCGAACCTTGATGAAACCTGGAACCAGATGAAACCGGAACTTGTGTCCCAGTTCTGCCGGATCATCCAGGACGCCCGGTGCGTCTATTGCCTCGGGTGGGGAATTTCCAGCCTCGTGGCCGAGTCATGCATGATGCGGCTTCGCGTGCTGGGGATCCCCGCCATGCTCATGCAGCGGAGCGGCCTTGCCCTCCTGGAGCAGGCCAGGGCCGTCGGCGAAAAGGACGTGGTGATCGTCTGCGAACTCCCCAGTTATGCCGTTGAGGTGACCGAAACGGTCGAACGGTGCGCCGCCCAGGGAGCCACGATCATCACCATCACGGACAGCCTGGCCGCACCGGTCTGCCGCAACGCCAGCCTCAGCCTTTTCGTCAGCGCCGCCAGCCCGACTTTCGGCAGCAGCGTCCTGGGCCCGCTGTTTTTGATCCATGTCCTGACCTCGGTTCTCGCGGTTTCGATGGGCAGCAGGGCAAAAGCCGCCCTGGAAGAACAGGCGGCCTTCCTTCACGATTCCCGGTATTTCCACCCCGCCTTCGGCCTACGGTATTCCTGATCCACCCTTTTCCTTTCAGGTCCATGGGGAGAAAGGTCCGGTCGGGTCTTTCTCCCCTTTTTTCCCAGTCTCTGCCTAGAACGTCCTCTTCAGCCCGCCGTTCGAAATCAGTTTTTCTGCAATCTGGACCGCGTTCAAGGCCGCCCCCTTACGGAGGTTGTCGGCCACAACCCAGAGCGCCAGCCCTCGATTTGAACCCGTATCCCTCCGGATCCGCCCCACGGCCACGGCGTCCGTTCCCGGGACATCAAGGGCCGTTGGATAGACTTCCGGGGCACCTCCGCCCAGCAGGATGACCCCGGGTGCGTTTCTCAAAATTTCACGCGCCCTTTCCGGGGAAAGAGGCTTGCGGAAACGTGCCGTAATCGCCTCCGAATGCCCCCGGAACACCGGCACCCGCACCGTCGTGCAGCTGACCGGAAGATCTTGAAGTTCCAGGATCTTGCGGGATTCGTTGACCATCTTCCATTCTTCCTGCGAGATTCCCTCTTCGTCGAAGGATCCGATCTGCGGGATGGCATTGAAGGCGATTGGGCAGGGGTAAACCTTCGGTTGAAAGGCTTTTCCCGAAAGGAAGGCCTCTGACCCCTCCCGCAGTTCTTCCAGGGCAGCCGCCCCGGTCCCTGAAACCGACTGAAAGGTCACTGCATTGAACGACTCCAGGTCCGCTTCCCGGTGAAGGGGAAACAGGGCAACGAGGGCCTGGATCGTTGCGCAATTGGGGTTTGCGATAATCCCCCTGTGCTTTTGCAGCACGTGCGGATTCACTTCCGGGACGGCCAGGGGAACGGCCGG
>JAAYVK010000026.1 GCA_012517195.1 Synergistaceae bacterium
AAGGGCGTTCATGGCCGCGGCCGCAGCCCGGAGCCCCAGGGGCATGGCAGGGCACTTGTGTCCGTGAAAGCGCAAACCCAGGTCAAAAAAATCCTTCGCATCAATCATTTCGAATTGCCTCCTCTGAAAGTTGGAATCCGGCAGGCCCAGAAGACCCGTGGCCTTTTTACCACCGAATAAATACCCTGTCAAGTATGCAGGAAAACGCCGCTGGCTGCTGTCGTTTTTTGGAACCGCGGCCGGGCAAATCCCTCCAGGTCTGACGGGCAAGGCCTGTGCGAAAAACCTTGACGGAAAAGTCCTATATGTGGGAATATTGCCACCAATAAAGTGAAAAAGGGGGAATTCTTCCTGGACAGCACGACGACGGTTGTTCTTTACGGTTTAACGGCACTTGGGCTGGCGATCTCCTGGCGGCGCGACCAGGAAAAAACACGGGCGGCTCTCGCCAAGGCAAGGGCGAGCCTGTTGATGATCCTGTCTCCCCTCGTGACGGTCATCCTCCTGGTGGCCCTGGTCCTGACGGCTCTTCCACCGTCGGTCCTGTCCCGGCTGGTGGGGGCGCAAAGCGGGTTTGCGGGCGTCCTGCTGGCCTCGGTGGCGGGTTCGGTCACGCTCATTCCCGGTTTCGCCGCCTTTCCCATGGCCAGGATGCTGCTCGACAGCGGGGCGGGGATCGTCCAGGTGGGGGTGCTGGTTTCCACCCTGATGATGGTGGGCGTGGTGACGCTGCCGATGGAGCGTTCCATCTTCGGGTGGAAAGCCGCGATCCTCCGAAACCTTCTCGCCTACGGGCATTCCTTTATCGTGGGGCTGGCCCTCTGGCTGGCCTTCAGGTAGGGGCGGGCAATGAACCGGTTTTCCGGCATCCTGGCCTCGGTCGCTCTCTGCGGGTTTTACCTGGCCTTCAGCCCGGGGAAAGCAGGGCCTTTCTTTTCCCTCGCGGGGTCTAATTTTCTCGTCGTGCTCTCGATGCTTCCCCCGGTGTTCATCCTCCTGGGGCTCTTCGACGCCTGGGTGCCGAGGCAGCGGGTCACGGCCCTGATCGGGGAAAAATCGGGTCTTGTCGGCGCAGGGCTTTCCATCTTCCTGGGCTCCTTTGCGGCGGGTCCCCTGTACCTCGCCTTTCCCATCGCGGAGACGCTGCTGAAGAAGGGAACCGGGCTGTTCAACGTGTTCCTGTTCATGGGAGCCTGGTCGACGATGAAGATCCCCATGCTGCTGTTCGAGATCCAGAACCTGGGCCTCCGGTTTGCCTCGGTGCGGTACGCCATGTCGGTCCTGGGGATTTTCTGGATCGCCTGGGCCGTCGAAAAGCGGCTTGGGGAAAAAGGGCGCAGGGAACTGGCGGAACGCTTCCGGTCTTGACAGGCCCCGGACCCGATTGAATGAAAAAGGGAGAAGACCTTCCGGAAGGTCTTCTCCCTTTTTCTTGCACCCTGGTTTTCCTTGTGGTAGGATCCGATACATAGACCATATAGGCATCAAGGGGAGGGGGTTTAATGGCCGATCTGACCGTGGAAGGGTACTGGGAAGGCATTGTAAATTCAGCCCTGTGCAAGCTTTTTGTCCTGAGTGCCCTGCATGAAAGCCCGATGCATGGGTATGCCCTTATACAGAAAATCGCCTCGATGACCGATGGTTTTTGCGTTCCCACCGAGGGAGGGCTTTACCCTGTCCTGAAGGAGTTCGAGTGTTGCGGCTGTGCGACGGTTTCGTCCGAGACGGTGGAGGGCCGGACCCGGAAGGTTTATGCCCTAACGGAAAAGGGCAGGGAAGCCCTCCGCTCGGGCCTGGACGCGTGGGAAAAGGCGATTCCGCACCTGGTCCGGGCGCTCAGGCGCTCGGGGAAATAACAGAATCGATCCAGCGGGGGGAGCGAAACAGTGAACGATCTTGCCACGACGGTCCGGTTTTTCTTCTTTATTCTTGCGGAACTGACGGTGCTTTTCATCGGGATCGATCTTCTGATCAACCTCATCCGGGAATACGTTTCGGACGAGCGGATCCGGAAGCTCATGGGGAGGAAAGGGCTCTCCGGCTACTTTCTCGGTGCCGTGCTGGGAGCGTTGACGCCGTTCTGTTCCTGCTCGACGATACCCGTGACGGTGGGGCTTTTGAAGGCGAAAGCGCCTTTCGGGGGCGTGATGTCCTTCCTTTTGGCCTCACCGGTGCTCAACCCCATCATCCTCGGCATGTTCCTTTTCCTCCTGGGCTGGAAGGCCTGCCTGGCCTACGGGATCGTCGCCTTTTTCGCCGCGGTCCTGGCCGGGTACGTGTTCCATAAATCCGGGCTGGAAAAGGACATCAAGCCGCTGGGTGCGGCCCGCTCAGGCTGCTGCTGCGGGGACGGCTTCGTCATGCCCAGGCTGACCTTCGGGCAGAAACTGGCCTGGTCCCTCAAGGTGGCGCTGGAGGATTTCCGCGGCGTGCTCGTGTACATGGTGGCAGGCGTGGCGATCGGGGCGGCCGTGTACGGCTACGTCCCGGCATCCTTTGTCGCTTCCGTGGCGGGGCCGGGAAACCCCCTGGCGATCCCGGTGGCGGCCCTGGTGGGAATTCCCCTCTACGTGCGGGCCGAGACGATGATCCCCATCGCGGTGGCCCTTTCGGGGAAGGGAATGGGCATGGGAGCCGTCATCGCCCTGATCATCGGCGGCGCGGGCATGAGCATCCCGGAAATGGGCATGTTGGCGAGCATCTTCCGGCTGCGTCTCGTGGCGGCCTTCGTGGCCTTCGTTTTCCTGACGGCGGTGGGGGCCGGGATCGTTTTCACCCTGATCGCCTAGGCTTCTTTGCCTGGGGCCAGGAAAAGAGATCTGCCTCTTCAAACTGGCAGTGTCTTTCGGGCGGCGGCTCTTCGGGGACGCCGCCCTCGATTTTCGCCTTGGGGCCGAAAAATACTTGACGGGGTATATAAAAGAGTGGTATTATCGCCACGTATCGAACCGGGGAGCATTCGTTCGTGGGTTCCCGGAAGCGTCTTCAGCTTGACAGCCCGCAGACGCGTGGTATGATTTGCACTTGTTGAATGGAGGGTGATTTGTTGAGACCCGATTACGATCGGCGGACGGAAATCCTGAAAGCACTGGCTCACCCGGTTCGACTGGGCCTTGTGGAGACCCTTTCCGACAGGCGCCTTTGCGTGAACGACCTGGCGGACCTTTTCCCGGTCGACCGGACGACGATCAGCAAGCACCTGTCGATTCTCAAGGAGGCCGGCGTGCTGGAAGACCAGAGGGAGGGCCGCGAGATCTACTACCACCTGAGGGTTCCCTGCCTGGAAGAGTTCATTTCGTGCCTGGGGCGAATGGCCTGCGGGGAAACCTGCCAAGGCTACGGAAAACAAAACGACATGGAGGTGCGCTGAAGATGAAGATCCAGATCCTGGGAACGGGTTGCCCGAAGTGCAAGAAGCTGACAGAGCTGGCCGAGGCGGCAGCGAAGGAAATGGGGCTGGACTACGAGATCGAAAAGGTCACGGATATCTCGAAGATCCTGGATTTCGGCGTGATGTCGACACCAGGCCTGGCAGTCGACGGGAAGGTGCTTCTGTCTGGACACCTGCCTTCCAGCGACCAGATCAAAAGGCTCCTGGCCCAGGCGGCCGGACGGTAAGAGCGTTCACCCCCGCCTCAAAGCGGGGGTTCTCTCAAGCCTGATATGTGAAAGAAAAAGCACTTATTATTCGAAGAGGTGACTTTCGTGAACGGCGAGATGAAGAAATTCCTATACCTTGCAGCAGCATTCCTGGCTTTCTACTATCTCCCCGTAGACAGCCTCCGCATCCAGAACGCGGCCATCGAAGCGCTGGCTATGATGCACGAGTACGCGCAGCAGCACGTCCTGCTCTGCCTGGTTCCCGCCTTCTTCATCGCGGGAGCCATCAGCGTTTTCGTTTCCCAGCAGGCGGTCATGCGCTATCTGGGGGCGAGCGCGAAGCGGTGGGTGGCCTACACCGTGGCCGCCGTTTCCGGGACGATCCTGGCGGTCTGCTCCTGCACGGTGCTGCCGCTTTTTGCGGGGATCTACAAGCGCGGAGCAGGACTGGGCCCCGCGTCCGCCTTCCTGTACTCCGGGCCGGCCATCAACGTCCTGGCGATCATCCTGACGGCCCGGGTCCTGGGGCTGGAACTGGGCGTGGCACGGGCCGTGGGGGCGATCCTTTTCAGCGTTGTCATCGGCGTGCTCATGGCCTTCATCTTCCGCCACGAGGAGGCCGAGCGGCAGCAGGCGTTCGCGGAGCTTCCCGTTCCCGAGGCGACACGGCCCCTCTGGAAAACGGTATGGTTCATGGCGAGCATGGTGGTTTTCCTCGTGTTCGCCAACTGGGCCGCGCCGAAGGTCCCCGTCGGGTTCTGGGCCGCGGCCTACCGGGTGAAATGGGCGGTGGCTGGACTGGCTCTTTTGTCCACGATTCTTTCGGCCCGGATGTGGTTCGATCGGGAGGAAAGGGCGGAGTGGTACGGCTCGACCTGGGGTTATGCCCTGCAGGTGCTGCCCCTGCTTTTCGGCGGCGTCCTGGTGGCGGGTTTCCTGCTGGGACGACCCGGGCACGAGGCCCTGATCCCGGGTGCATGGGTTTCGGCCCTGGTGGGAGGCAATTCCCTGTTTGCAAACTTCTTTGCGGCGATCGTGGCGGCTTTCATGTACTTCGCCACGCTGACCGAGGTTCCCATCCTGCAGGGGCTCATCGGGGCGGGCATGGGCAAGGGTCCCGCCCTGGCGCTCCTTCTGGCCGGGCCGGCGCTTTCCCTGCCGAACATGCTGGTCATCCGGAGCATCGTTGGGACGAAAAAGACCGTGGTGTACGTGAGCCTCGTGGTGGTTCTTTCCACGGCCGCCGGCATGCTGTTCGGGGCTTTCTTCGGCTAGGCGGGGCATCCGTGATTTGTCAAAAGGGAGGGTATCGGTGATGTTCAAGCATATCCTGGTGGCAACCGACCTCAGGCCGAGGTCCGAAGAAATCCTTTGCGGACTGGGTTCCATGGACCCAGGGCTGGTGGGGCGGATCACGCTTCTCCACGTCCTGGACGAGCGCTCCAACGGGCATCCCCTGGATGAGCAGAAGCAGGAACAATTGGCGATGCAGAAAGCCCGCCTTGAAAGCCGGGGGTTCTCCGTGGATGTCGCGGTGAAAAAGGGGGTTCCCTTCGACCTGATCGTTCACGAGGCCCAGGTTGGCGAAGCGAGCCTGGTTGTGATCGGCCGCGGCGACAGCCCCCGCTGGAAGTCCCGCATCATGGGAGAGACGGTCCTCCGGGTCCTGGAGCTGTCACCCTGCCCGGTCCTGGTCTGCCATGGCGAGGGAGCCCAGAATCCCCTGTTCGGGGATGTGGTCCTGGGAATCGATTTTTCCAACGAGTCCCATCACGCCCTGCAGACCTTGAAGAAGCTGGCCAAGGGCGCGCCAGGAGCGATCCGGAAGGTCACCCTTCTCCACGTTCACGAGCAGAGGAACATCGACCTCCTGCTCAAGCTGGTGAACCGGGAGCAGATCGACCAGATCATCGCCCTCGAGCGTGAACGGCTGGAAGAATTCGTCGAGAGCCTGAAAGCAGCGGGAATCCCGGACGTTTCCGTCCGGATGCGGACGGGAAAGCCCGTGGACGAGATCCTGGCCGACGTCGAAGAAAACGGGCCCACGCTTGCCGTCCTGGGAGCCCAGGGCCAGGGGCGTTCCGAGATGTACCGCATCGGCACGACGGCCTTCCGGGTCGCGCAGATGGCCACCTGCGGGGTGCTCGTCATCCCCCTGTCGCGCCCGGCCCTGCCGTTCTAGACGGGCTGAAAAAAGAAGGAAGAGGAGAATCCATGACGACGGAAAATCACGACCACGACCATAACCACGACCAGAACCAAGACCATGACCACGGGCATGACCACGGGCACGACCACGGTCATTCCCATGTCGCGCCGGGGACATCGGAGCGAAGGCTCGCCCTGTCCCTTGTGCTGAACCTGGTGATCACCGCCGCGGAAGTGGCAGGAGGCTTGTTTTCGAACAGCCTGGCGCTTCTCTCCGACGCCGTTCACAACCTTTCGGACGCCTCGTCTTTGGGGGTCAGCTGGCTGGCGAAGCGCATCTCCCGGATGGAGAGAACTCCTGCCCACTCCTTCGGGTTCAAGCGGGCGGAGGTGCTGGCCTCGCTGGTGAACACGGTGGCCCTGGTCGGCATCGGGATTTTCCTGCTGGTTGAAGCGGGGAGAAAATTCCTTCACCCCGAACCGGTGGTCGGCCAGGTGATGCTGGTTGTCGCCGTGGTGGGGCTGCTCGGGAACCTGTTCACGGCCTGGCTGCTTCATTCGGGTTCCAGGGAGAGCCTGAACATCCGGTCGGCGTACCTGCATATCGTCATGGACACCCTTTCTTCCGTGGGCGTCATCGCCGCGGCCCTTTTGATGATGGCCTTCGGCTGGACCTGGCTGGATCCCCTGCTGACGCTGGCGGTTTCCCTCTATGTCCTGAGGGAATCGTGGCCTTTGCTGAAGACCTCGATTCATATCCTCATGCAGGGAACGCCGGAGGGGGTCCAGATCGAACCCCTGATCGAAGAAGTGGAATCCCAGCCGGATGTCGTGGACATGCACCACGTGCACCTGTGGACCACGGACGGAAACGAGGTCTTCCTGGAAGCCCACGTGACCCTTTGCGAGGAGGCTCGAAGCCGGACCGATGAGCTGCTGGCTTTCCTTTCCGCACATCTTGGCGACCGTTTCGGCATCGGGCACGTGACGCTGCAGTTCGAGTTCGCCGCCTGCGTCAACGGGCGCTGCTCGGGGCTGGACATTCTTCCTGGGTCAGAAGGCAATGCCGGCTTCAAGGGCAAAGCGTGCTTACGAAAACCTCAAGACAGAGGCGGCAGCCCGGGGGTCCCGGGTTGACTGCGCTAAAATAACCGACTGAGGAGGGGAACAGGATGGCGTGGATCACGGGATACCCTCGCGAGAAGGTGAACTGGGGGCCGACGGTCGACCCCAAGAAGTGCATCGGGTGCGGCATGTGCCTGAACTGCGGGAAGAAGGTTTTCGAGTGGAAGGACGGGAAATCTGTCGTGGTCCGTTATTTTGACTGCCAGGTCGGCTGCACGACCTGCGCCAACCTTTGCCCGGCCAGGGCCATTTCGTTCCCGGACCTGGAAGATTTGAGGGATCTTTACCGGAAAGAGGGGATCTGGGCCAAGGTCCGGGAGCAGATGGTCCAAGAAGGAAAAATCACGGTTTAGGCAGGGAAGGTCGATCGTCGCGGTTTTTTGAGGGAAGGAGGGATCGACATGCCTGAAAATGGAGCGAAAAAAGCCATCCTTTTCTGCACGTGCAGCGGTTCGTGCCCCAGCATGGCGGGGATTGATTTCTGGGCCCTCGCCGAACGCGTCCGGGTGGAATTCGGGGACAGGGTCGAATTCATGGCCCTTCATCCGCGCCTTTGCGAGGAAGACGGCGAACGCCTCATGGGACGGCTGGTCTCGGGCGACATCAAGGTGATTTCGTCTGCCTGTGCGGAAAAAAGGCAGGAAAAGCTGCTGCGGGAGGGGTTTGTCAAGGCCGGTGTCCCGATGGACCCGGCGCACTGGGTCCCGGTGAGCATGGCCCAGGCCGATACCGAAACGGTGTTCAACCGGATAAGGGAAGCCCTGGAAGCCTGAAGCCAGCCTGTTTCGAAAGGGGAGAGGGGTTTTTGTCCGGCGACTACATGGGAATTCCCCGCGAAAAGATTTCCTGGAACCCGACCATTGACGAGTCTTCCTGCACCGGCTGCGGGGCGTGCCTGGAATGCTGCGCCAACGGCGTCTACGCCTTCTCGGAAGAGAAGGGGAAGATGGAGGTCGTAAACCCCCTCCAGTGCGTCGTGCTGTGCGACAAGTGTTCGCGCTTCTGCCCGGCGGGGGCCATTTCGTTCCCGGACAAGGCGGAGACGAAACTGGCCCTGCTGGAGTTGCTGGAGCGGGAGAAAAACGCCTAAGGCCCTTCGGTTCCTTGATAGAAAGCGGGGGGGGCACGGCCCCCCCGCTTTCTCTTAGTAGCTCACTTCGGGAGCAACCTTGATCTGCAGGATCATTCCGGCCCGCAGGACGGTGAAAACGTTTTCCCCGTGGACGAGAACCGCCCCCAGTCCCTCGGGGCCTAAAACCGGTTTGCCGTTGCATTCCAGCAGGATATCCCCGACTTTCAGCTTGGCGGCTTCAGCCACTCCCCCGGGAGTCAGGGAGGAAATGACGGCCCCGGGTTTTCCTTTCATTGCCTGAAGCTCATCGCTGTTGGGCAGGCGAAGGGAAAGACCGAGCTTGACGGGTCCCTGCGCTGCCGCTTGCGCCGGAGGCAAGCTTGAGGAAGCAAAGCTCAGGGTCGGCGGGACCTTCGGGACCTTCTCCTCCGGGAAGAGTTCGACAAACCGGGAAACGGTTCCGTCTTTTCTCATGATTTTGAAGGTGTAGGAGGGGAATTTCCCCAGGATATCCCGGAAAAACTGGTCTGCGCTCTCGATGGGGATGTCGTTGCATTCAACGATCACGTCGCCCTCCTGCAGCCCCCCCGCGGCAGCCGGGCTGTCCTGGATGAGCCAGGTCACCTTCATGCCTTTCGGTTCTTTCAGCCCCAGGTCCTTGAAGGGCTTGCTTTTCAGATCCTTCTCGGTTAGCGTTTCGAGTTTCACCCCGAGTCTCGGCATTTCCAATTTTGATCCCGCAGCGACAGACAGGGAGAGAAGTGCGTTGAAGAGGACCTCGGCATAGGCCCGGGTCGGCGTCCGGAAGGTTTTGATGTCGAAACCGCCGGGGGCTTCAACCAGCATGCTCACGCCCCACTTGTAGTCCTTGTTGAGGTCGGGATACTGCATCAGGCGCATGGTCCTGACCTTATCCAGCTGGACGACCGTGGTTTCCTCTTCATGAACCGGTTCAACGACCGGCTGGTAGTATCCTCCCGTCAGGCCAAGCCCGGTATAGACCCACTGCTGCCTCGTGCTGGTGTAGTCCAGAACGCCGAAGGCCCGGAATCCGCTTCGGTCGATCTCGATCCGCTGGAGGGGAAGTCCTTCCCACCCGACGAACTTGTCCTGCATGTTCCGGATGGCTCCCTCGGCCTCCTGGACGGTGGGAAAGAAGGTTGGGACATGCCAGTGCTCGATCACGGCCGCTTCCGCACCGGAAGGCCAGAGGGGCACAAAAAGGCTTGAGGTCAGAAGGAGAAAACAGAGGAAAAAGGGCCGAACTTGCCGAAAGCGCACGAAGATCCCTCCCCGGTTGTTCTTTTCCTGTTTGATCCGGAAAAAGTATAAGGCGAAGGGAATGTCCGTCAAAGGGGGGATGACGCGTGAAATCGATGAGGAAGCGATTGTTCCGCCTGTCCTTCAAAAGGCCTGGTAGAACAGGAAAAACGACAGAAGGAGAAGCCCCGCCCCCAGGAACAGCTTCATGACGGTGTTGAAACGCCCCACGCTTTCGCTTGCCGCGATTTTAACGGCAAAGCTCGTGGAAGTGCCTGCCAAAAGGACGAGAGCGCTGTGCCCGAGAGAATAGAGCAGCAGCAGGAAAATTCCCTGCCCGACGTTTCCGCTTTTGGCGACGAGTCCCAGGAGGACGACCAGCACGGGCGTGGAGCAGGGGGACGAAAAAAAGCCGCCCAGGACTCCCGCAAGGAAGGCGCCGATGGCCCCTTTCGGCAGGTTCCGGGAAAGGAAATTGGTGGACGGGACAAACTCGAAGAGGCCAAGGATCTGCAGGGCCATGAGCAGCATGAGAACCGCCAGGCCAAGGGTCCACCACCGGGAAGAGGTCCCCATGAGCCGGCCGAAGAGAGAAGCGGCGGCCCCGAGGGCCGTGAAGGTCGAGGCCATCCCGACGGAAAAGGCAAGGGAGAGGGCGAACCCCCGCCGCGGATCGTTCTGCCGTGTGCCACCCACGTAGGCGATGACGAGGGGGATGCTGGTCAGCGCGCAGGGCGTGACGGAGGTGATCACCCCGGCAAGCAGCGCCAGAAGCGGGGCCAGGCCCGTGCCGCTTCGGATGGATTCCGAAAGGACGGCCATCCACCCTTCAATCAAGACGGACCCCCATTTCCGCCAGCACGGAAAGCAGCTGTTCCCTGGTCATGCCGCCCTCATGGGCGGTGAAGGCGTGCTGTCTCGTGTCCCTGTCAGCGTACAGGATCATTCCGAACCGCGCGTCAGACGGCGTAAAGGGCTTCCCGTCCCGATCGAAGAAGAACTGGGTCGGGATAACCCTTAGCGGGTATCCTTCGGCAAGCTCCTGGTATTTCCAGACATCCACGAACTTGATGACCGCCTTGCCCTGCAGGGTGCGGCTCAGCTCTTCCAGGACCGGGGCCATCTCCCGGCACGGAGCGCAGGAGTCGGCTCCAAAATCGATCACCACGGGCAGCCCTGAGGACCGGGCCCTGGCCAGGTCTTCCGCGGAGGTTACGTGCAGGGCCGCTGCATCGGCTTTCGCGGCTTTTTCCCGCTGCTTCGCGAACCAGATGCCGCCAATCGCCACGGCCACCAGCAGAAGGACCGAGATCTTAAGCCACGGGTTTTTTTGCAGGTTCCTGAAGTTCATTTCCGATTCGCCTCCATCGTCTTCTTCTGAATCTCTCCCTTTGCCCCGGACAAAGCCGGCAGGTCCCGCCGGGGGAAGGTCCCGGACGAGGCCTGCCGGAGAAAGCCCAAGACCCTACCAGGCGTCTTCCGGCCGGAGGTGTTTCTTCACGACCTCCACGACTTCGGGTTCGTCGATTCCCAGCCGCCGGAGGGTCTCCAGCGTGGGGATCCCGTTTCTGTTCCACCCGCGGCGCTTGTAAACCGCATCGACCAGTTTCTCCCATTCCGCGAGACGGTGTTTCTGGAGCTTTTCGATCTTTTCCGCGGAGGAAAGCCCTTCAGGGGAAACTCCGATTTCTCTCAGCCTGCCGTCATAATACTCCTTCCGGGCTTCCCATTCGTCAGGGAAAACGGGTCCCAGGGCCCGAAGAGGGATATTGTGGTCCTTCCGGGTTCCCTTGCCCATGCGGAGCTGGAAAACCCGCTGGAAGTTGTACACCCGCTCGGACATGAGAAGCAGGTCTTCTTTCGTGACGGCCTTGCCCGTCACGGCCGTAAAGAGATCCACGTAGTTCTGGACATGCTCGGGAACTTTTGCGGCCTCGATTCCCCGGTACTTGACCTGGTTGTCGGCCGGCTCGATGTCGTTCCAGGGCAGCTTGCAGAGACCGACCAGCGAAAACCAGAGCCGGAAGTTGGGGAAATAGGACAGCGCCTCGGCCTTGTCCTCAAAGGTGGGAAGCTGCTTGTTTACCATGTCCATGAAAATCAGCCAGGCCTCGTCATGCTGGGGGCCTTTCAGGGTCAGGAAGTAACCGCCCCACTGGGCGATGGATTCCTTGCAGACGTACTGGGAAACCTCGACCCCCTGGCCTTCCATGCCGATGGCCTCCATCGTTTCGATCGGAGCCCCGTACTGTTCGGCAAAGGCTTTCTTCATTCTCCGGACGCCCTGCCCGACCGTCAGGGCGAAGGGGTCTTTCCCTTCGGCGATGCGGTGGATCAGTTCCATCAGGTCAGCCTTGGAGCCGAACCGCAGCGTAAGCCCGTTCGTCTTCGTTTCGTCCAGGAAGCCCAGTTCAAAGCACTCGCAGACGAAGGCCAGGCCGTTCCCGAGGGAAATCGTGTCGAGGCCGTAGTGGTCGGCGTAGAAATTCGCCTCCAGGGTCCATTCCGGGTCGAAGATCCCGATATCCGAGCCAAGGGCGGCTGCCGTCTCATATTCCGGGCCGTCGACGAGGACCTTTCTGCCCGCCCACGGACCGGTCTTCAGGAGGAAATTGTCGGCCGCCTTCGAGCAGGCCATGGAGCAGCCGTACCAGCAGCCGTCCGGCATGTTCTGGGTGAAGTATTTCTCGTAGACAAAGGGGTCGATATTGGCGATATCCGGGTGCGAGCCGAATTTGAAGTTGTTTACCGGCAGGAGTTCGTAATCGTTCATGATCCTGTTGAGGTGCGCCGTACCCTGCCGTCTCATCCGGCACTGCTGGTCGTCCAGAGTGGCGATCTCCTTGTGGAGCTTCGTCCCGACCCTCTGCAGGGTGTCGAGGTCCACCGGGTCGTTGCTGGTGCCGGAAACGCCCCGCTTGCGGACCACGATGGCCATGATGCCCTTGTCCCTCAGCACGCGGCCTCCGCCGCCACGCCCGGCCTGCTTCAGCCGGGGCGCCTTTCTGCGGAGATCATAGAAGCTGTGGTTCATCCCCGCCCAGAACGAGTGCTCTCCTGCATGTCCGGTGGAGATCACGGAAATGTTCCGCTTGTCCGCCTCGTTTTCCGAGAAGGCCTCGTGCAGGGTCTCGGTGATCTCGTAGGAATTGTCCTCGGCGAAAGCCGGGGCTTCCAGGATCTGGACTTTGCCGGAGTCCCCGTCGATGAAAAGCAGGATGCGTTCGGAAGATTTCCCCTGGATTTCCAGGGCATCAAACCCCGAGAACTTGAGGAGAGGGCCGAAATATCCTCCCGCGTTGCTGTCATAGGTCTGCCCGGAGAGGGGGGAAAGGAAGACCGAGTAGCATTTCCCCGCCCCGGGGTACTGCGTGATTCCGCCGATGGGACCGCTGGACACCACCATTTCGTTTTCTGGGGAGTCCCACCTTGTCTGTTCGTTAACGGCGTTCCAGAGAAGCCGCAGGCCGAAGCCTCGCCCGCCGGTGAACTTTTCGATCATTTCATCGCTCACGGGGCGGGATTCAAAACGCCGCTCCCCCACGTTCACGTAAAGGGTTCTCCGCGTGTACCCGTGAGTCACTTTTTCCGGGGTGTAGCTCCATTCCGCCAGGACCGGGAAGACCATCGCTTTCCCTCCAATCGTCTTTTTCAGATCGGGGGAGAGGGCGGTTTTTCCCCGGCCCCCTCCCTCGTTTCCGTACGGTTTAGACCAGCCGGAAGCGCAAACGCCCGGCCCCCTCCACCGCGAAAAGGTAATCTCCTTCTGCGGTCGGGGTGGTCTGTTCCATCCATTCCAGGACGTCGTTTTTGATCCAGCATTTCAGCTGCGGATTCCCTTCCACCTCGTACAGCGCGTACTGGTCCATCTCTTCCGGTGCCGGTTCTCCCCAAAGGCCCTCCGGGCCTTTATAGGCCATTCATCACCCGGCGATGATCGTTGCCATTCGGAGGCGGAATTCGTTTCCGTGAAGACGGACCTGCTCCATCCAGAATTCCGACGAGATCCTCAGCTTTTTCATCGCGATCCCCCCTTCAGCTTTGGTTTATTCCCTGGATTTCCAGGCTTTCTCAGCGGGGAGCGGGAACAAGCAGCAGGGGCGCCTTGCTTCGCCGGGCCATCTCGTGGCTGACGCTGCCGAGGAAAATCTCCTCGAGGTAGCCTCGCCCCTGGCTTCCCATGACGACCAGGGAGATGTCGGGCCGGTTTGCCCGGTCCACGATTTCCTTCTTCGGGTTTCCGTACGGGATTTCGATGCTGACCTCCGCAGCTCCAAGGCCCAGGAGTTCCGCCTTCAGCCGCTCGAGGCGCCCCCGGTCGATCTCGTTGAAGGTTTCGAGCTTGTCCTTGAGGTGCCGCTCGATCTTCTCCCTGTCCTGCACGTGGAGGAGCGTCACGCGTTTCGCCCCGCTCTCGACGATCTTGCGGACGTAGGAGAAGGCCCTTTCGGCGTTGTCCGAGAAGTCCGTGGGGAACAGGATGTGCCCGAGGCAGTTGCAGGCGGCCCCTTCCTGGTCCGGGTCGTGACCGTTCAGGCGCAGGATGAGGACCGGCCGCCTGGCGCTGTGGACGACGGCGCTGGCGGTTCCTCCCAGCAGGATGTCCTTCGAGAAGGAGTATCCGTGGGAACCCACGACGATGAGGGAACAGTCGTGCTCCTCGGCCTGCCGGGGGATCTCGATCTGGGGCAGGCCCAGCACCATCCTGGCCGTGACGGCATACCCCATCTCCTCGAGGGTCTTCTTCTGCTTTTCGAAGGCGGGCCTGGAAAGTTCCATCAGCCCGGGGGCCAGCGACCCCACGTCCCGGATGTTGAAGCAGCTGACCAGGACGGCCTCCCGGGTACCCCAGGACTGGAGGCTTTTCAGGGCGCAGACCATTCGTTCGGAAGCCGCGGACAGGTCGGTTGCGACAAGGATCCTGGAAAACATTCCGGTCACTCCTTTCCTTCAGGCCTTTTCAGGCGCGCAGGCTTTCCCGGGCACGGCGAACCAGCCCTGGGTCTTCAGGCAGAAGCGCACCAGCATCAGCATCACGGGAACCTCGATGAGCACGCCCACGACCGTGGCCAGGGCCGCCCCGCTGGAAAGCCCGAAGAGCATCGTCGCCGTGGCGATGGCGACTTCGAAGTGGTTCGAGGCCCCGATCATCGCCGCGGGGGCGGCGTCCTCGTAGGGCAGCTTCAATACCCTGGCGGCCCAGTAACCGATGGCGAAGATCAGGATCGTCTGGATGAACAGCGGGATGGCGATCCAGAGGATCGTAAGGGGGTTGGCCACGATGACCTCTCCCTTGAAGCTGAAAAGCAGCACAAGGGTCGTCAGCAGGGCGACGATCGTGATCGGCGAGAGGATGTGCAGGAACTTCTCCGTGAACCACTTGACCCCCTTGGCCGCGATGATCCATTTCCGAGAATAATAACCCGCCACCAGCGGAAGGGCGACGTAAATTGCGATCGATAACAGGAGGGCCTGCCACGGGACCGGCAGGCGGCCGACGCCGAGCAGGAATCCGCCGAGCAGGCCGTAGAGCACCAGCATCGTCAGGGAGTTGATGGCCACCATGACGAGGGTGAGGCCGTCGTTGCCGCGGGCCAGGTATCCCCAGACCAGGACCATGGCCGTGCAGGGCGCGATCCCGAGCAGAATGGCCCCGGCCAGGTAGCTGCGCCACAGGGGCACCTGGAGCATCTTGACGCCGTTCGCGAGGACGACCACGCCGTCCCCGTGGGTCGCCCCAACGGGGAGGTTCAGGCCGAAGGGCATCTTCACAAGGTCCACGGCGTCCGGGCCGATGAATCCCTTGAAGAGGAACCCTAAAAAGAAGAGTGCGATGGCGTACATCGTGAAGGGCTTGATCGCCCAGTTGACGAAAAGGGTCAGGAAAACGGGCTTGCCGGACTTTCCCGCCTTGACGACCTCGGCGAAGTCGATCTTCACCATGATGGGGTACATCATGAAAAAGAGACAGATCGCGATGGGGATCGAGACGACCGGGGCCCCGTTGACGTAAATGGACATCCCGTCCAGGGTCCGGGCCAGCTCCGGGGCCAGCTTCCCGAGCAGGATGCCCCCAACGATGCAGAGAGCCACCCAGATCGTCAAATAGCGTTCGAAAACGTTCGTGAGCTTGCGTTCACCGTTCGTCGCAGCCTGTGCCATTGCGGGAATGCCTCCTTGGTTAAAACCTTAAGGTTTGTGATGAGAGCAGGTTGCCGACTCTCGCTTTCCAGGGACGCGGCGGACCGCCGCTTCGTCAGCAGTTGCCTCCTCAGGTGCATCCGCTCTTGATTGCCTTGAGCGCCGGAAGGTACGCTTCGATCAGGGCCTGGATGTCGGGGCAGCAGCAGCGCCCGGAGGGGTTTTTCGTCGCGCACTCGCTTCCCTTTCCTGCGCCCGTCAGGCTTGTGACGGCTTCCACGGTTTCCGCGCCTTTCGCGATTGCCCGGACGATCTGCTCCTTGTTCACATTGTTGCAATAACACACAATCTGGCTAGCCGGGGCCTTTTTCCAGTCGGTTGAAACGGTCATCGTTTTCTCTCCTCCTGTCCATTTAATTGCAGCGTTCGCTGTCTTTTTTCTTCAGCTGCCGGACGATTTCGCGGTCGGCCAGCGTAGACGGATCGTCTTCCAGGCTGGCCAGGAGCCAGCGGAGAAGGCTCCTTGAGGGATCGTCTCCTTCGAGCGGCGCCAGGCTGAAGTAGGTCCATTTCCCCTTTTTCCTTGAAACGACGAAACCGGCTTCCTGCAGGATCGACATGTGCCGGGAAACCGAGGAAGGAACCAGCCCCAGCAGGTCCTGCAGGTTGCAGAGGCAAAGCTCCTGCCCCGGAAGGGCAAGGAGTGCCCGGACCCGGTGCCGGTCGGAAAGCGCCTTGATGGCGTTCAGGGTTTTTTCCAAGGGTGCCCACCTCTTTCCCCGGTTCATTTCGATTAACTTCGAAATGAAG